>NZ_CP102268.1:2344500-2664000 GCF_025148285.1 Marvinbryantia formatexigens DSM 14469
ACTGTATCTGCAGCTTCCGGTCTGCCTGCTTCCTGGAGCAGCTTTTCCAGACTGTAATTTTCGATGCGCGCCTTCCGGTAAATTTCATAGCCGGAGAGGACCGCAGAGCTGTCATTCTGGTCCAGGTGCTC
Organism: Marvinbryantia formatexigens DSM 14469; assembly: GCF_025148285.1. NCBI lineage: Bacteria > Bacillati > Bacillota > Clostridia > Lachnospirales > Lachnospiraceae > Marvinbryantia > Marvinbryantia formatexigens. The sequence continues at coordinate 2,344,632 of NZ_CP102268.1, forward strand.
AAGCAGATAAGCTGTCAGCTCGCGGAAGGACTGCAGCAAATCGCCCTGGTATCCCGGAAGATAGCAGAAATACGGTTCTCTGGTCTCGATATCCATGTAAATCATGTCCGGCTTCAGAACAATCCGGTCGACATCCAGAAGGTACTTCTTTACTTCTTTCAGAGCGCGGTACAAGCCTCGCAGAAGCGCGCGGATATCGGCGGAGTTCAGACTGCGGCTGCCGTAAATATGTTCCATAGACTGACGCGAGGTAATGTCATAGAAAAAATGGCTCTGGCAGTTAATTTTTTTCAGACTGCAGGGCAGCAGGCCGCGGATATGATTTTCTGTCAGCATACGGATGCGGTAATCGTCCTCATATCCGGCGGCTGTTAAATCCGGGACCATGTAATTGTGCGTCATATCGCGTTTGTATGAAATAGTCATTCTCTCTTCCTCCTGAGGGCATTTATTACTTTCGAGGCTCCGCGGATTTTCTGTATGCGCCGGGAGGGGCGCTCCAGACTGAGGGTAACACCGGACCGGATAACGGATGCAGATTGTCCGAAAAAGGGGAGCGTCAGACCGGGAAAGGAAAAAGTACCTTTGTATGTTACCGCAATCTGGCGCGTACCCTCGGAGGCGCTGGCGGAAATGTCATGTGTGCCAAGCGTCCTGCCTGCAATCAGCTTCTGGGCGGCAGTCTGGGCGTCGAGGCTGTTATCGTCAGCGTGCAGGCTTGCACAGGCGGCTGTTTCATGCGCGGCGCACTGCAGAAAGCTGCGGTCGTGCAGAAAAAATCCCATATAAATAATTCCGACCAGAAGCGGAAGGAGAATCCCCATCAAAAGAGAGGCTTCGATAGTATAACTTCCGGAAAGAACATGATTTTTTTGTGTTGTCATATAAATCTCCATTCCGCCGCCTTTCAGTTGGCGGCATAAATTTGATTTCCGCGGGCAATGAACCGGGTGAACGTAGAGGAATGCGCAATCAGAAAATACTGACGGCGAGCCACAGCAGATATCCGGCAAGCAGATAAGGAACGAACGGCAGCCTCTTTTTGCGACCGGCTTTTCTGACCGCGATATAAAAAAGGGACACCGGAGAGAGGAGTAGCAGGGCGGTCAGAAAAATTCCTGTTCCGGCGGAAAATCCCAGGTACAGTCCGATAACAAGCAGAACAACGCCGTCGCCGTATCCGATTTCCTGCCGTGTGATCCATGCCGCAGCCAGCAGAAAGACACCGGGCAGCATTCCGGCAAGGCAGGACAGAAGCAAAGAGGTCAGTGCACCTGCCCCGCCGGAAAGCGTGTGGCATAACCCGCCGGCAAAGCCGGATGGGAGTATGTCTGACGAAATAGCTGCATTGCTGATATGGACAAAGCATTCTGCCGCCAGACGCAGAAGTATGCCGGAGCCTGCGGCATACAGTGCCGGGCGCAGCGGGACTGTCCTGGTTTTTATATCCCGGATGGCGGCAGCCGCCAGGTATAGCAGTAAAATGGTTTCTAAGACCCTCCGCATTTGGAGCATGCTCTCCATCCCTCCAGTTCTGACAGGGGAACGTGCATCAGCGTTCGCTTTAAGCCGCTGCAGCTTAAAGAGGAATGATAGCTCGTCCCGTAGTCGGTGATAAATACGTTTGCGCCGCTTCCACTGCAGCGTTCGCAGGCAGTATATCTGGCTCCCGATTTGTTTCGCAGGCTGCGAACCTCATCTCTGCTGACACTTTTTATCGAAAGCTTAATATGTGTGCAGTTCTCATCCTTGTGATATACATTACCGGTTGCCGTTACAATTACGGTTTCTTCTTCGGTCTCTTCGCCGGAGCTGTCTGCATCGGAGCTTCCATTTCCGTCCCGGCCGGTCCACGCACGGACACGCGCGCGGAGCGCGGACTTCAGAGCGGGAACAGGCATCGGCGTATAGGTGTTTTTAACACTGTAGGTGACGGCAAGGTCGATGATGTCATCCTTCATAAAAGAAGATTTCCACAGATGAAGTGTACCGTCGTCCCCGGAGAAGGAGGCTTTGCGCTCAATGCTGTTTTTGGCATATGCGGCGGAGATTCCGCCGGTGAGCAAATCCGCGGCGACGCCTTCTCCGGCGGAAACGCCGAGTTCGCGGATATAGGCGTAAGCCGCCATATCCTTTGCTGTATCCTGCATACCGGCGAGGACTGCGCTTGAAACAGTAATTACTTTGAAAAACTGCATGATTGCCAGCATGGCGAATAAAAACCACGGGAGCACGCAGGCGGCTTCCAGTGTCATGCTTCCGGAAACAGTCTCCCGGCCGCTTCCGGGTGACCTTCTGCAGCTTTGGCGCCTCTCAGAAGCTGGTATGTTGCGGCTTCCAGAGACAACCAGGGGCATTCTGTGTTTCCGGGAGGCGCCGGAAAATGCCCTTTCGCGCGCAGATATATCCTGGATTTCTCCTGCCGGGAGAGAATCTATATCCTTTCTGTAATTTTTTTGCATTTGTTGTATAGCAGATAATATCTTTAACGGAAAGAGCATTTTTAGGCACCTCCTTATGTCAGTATGCAAAGCTTCCCGAAGCGTGGTAAGCGGTTGTGGTCGTGCCTGCTTTTAAAAATGCGGCAGGCACCCGCAGAAACAGCGGCGGAATGGTAAAGTCAGCTTCTGCCTGTATTTTACAGATTGCATGGTCCGCGCGGAAAGCGGCGGTCGCCGGACGGGAATTCATATAGCCCTCTATCAGGTCGAGAGCGCGCATCGGATACTTTCCGGAGCTGCCCAGCGTAAATAAAATCTGCAGATAGGCATCGTAGCTGAGACCTTCTTTGCAGGAGCCGTCTGTCTGTTCCAGGATCTGCCAGAGACCGGGGATGGAGGTCAGCGCAAGCCGCCAGGTAGAGGCGGACTTCAGCACGGGTACCCTGCCGCCGGCAAGCAGCTCCCGGACATCCAGCAGACTTTCCGCGTATGCCCATGCAAGCAGAAGAGCATACGCTGTTACCGTCACCAGACCGGGAATGGGCACAGCGCCGACGAGCAGCGCGGCAAGCGCACTGGCGGCTTCCATATTTGCGGCATCACTGGAGAGATAGAGAAAATTTGCGCCCTCTCTCAAAAGCAGCAGACGTGTGACAACACTTTTCAAATTGCTTTCATCGCTGCTTTTTCCGCACAGAATGTATTCCAGCTCATAGTCCAGCACACCGTTCTTTTCGCTGTCCGTAAACAGGGAGAAGCGCTCAAACAGATATTGCTGGAAAAGCAGGTCAGCCGTGAGACCGCTGTACTTTTTTTCCACTGGAAGATTTCCACTCTGGTTTGTCCGCTTTGAAGGAACAGAGGAGGAAAGCTTTTTCTGTGAGATTACGCTTTTATCCTTCAGCACTAGACCGAAGATGCCTTCCTTTTTCAGCCTGCGGACGACGCTAAGCGGGTTCTGCGATTCCGGAATGGCAGGCAGCGCTTCTGTTTCGGGCGGAATTTCCCCCTCCGGCAGCTCCGCTTTCTTTTGTTCTTCAAGCTGCTTTTGGGCCTCTTCCATCTGCTGTAAGCTCTGGGAGACCGTTTTATCGCTGTTCGTGTAAAGCTCACCGGCATTTTCAAGCCGGTTTCCGTCCTTCATCCGTTCCAGCCAGGCGCTGATAAATTCCGTACCGAGATTTTCGTGCATAAAAGCGACTGCCTGCTGATAAAAAGCGGCGCCCTTTTCATCGGTTGCATGCGTGGTTCCGGTAATTTCCGCGCTCGTCATATCCAGACGGAAAAAGTCGGACTGACGGATGAGAAGTTCTTTATTGGGAGAAACATTGTACTCCATATATTCCTGCAGAGTCTGGCTGAGTTTTTCCTGGCTGAAGGAACCGCTTCCGGCGGCGCCGTCCAGGAAAAATACATCGTAGCGCTCCAGCAGCGCGCGCTCAAATTCGCCCATGACGGAAAACATCCCCATATCCAGCGCGGAAGCAGCTTTTGCCCGGCACCCTTCTATCCTTGCCGATTCCACGGCAGTACAGAGAAGGGAAAAAAACAGGACACATATGAGACTGAGAAAAACTGAAATTGCCCCTTCTCCGTAATACCGTTTCATATCGTACCTCCTACTGTTTAAATGCTGTTGCTCTGACTGACGATTTTCTTGAAAATGTTGTTTACCACACTGGTAAGCTGACTTTTGAAGATGATGACCAGACCTATCAGAACTACAATGATAAGAATGATTTCGACGGTGCTGATACCATCCTCCTCTTCATAAAGTCTTCTGAAAAACTGCTTCATAATGGACACCTCCTTTCTGATAAGTGGTAACTGCCTGTCTGCGCGTATCTGATTCTGATATTTGCCGCAGAACAGGACAGCTACAATAAATGAGCTCCACACCGGGGCATATGCTGATTTTGCCGCTTATGCGGCGCTGATCCCGCAAAGCGGGACTTTTTAGCGCGAGAGGGACCTGTCATGTGCAGACCGTGCGCTGTATAAATTTTCTCCCATATACACAGGGTTTGATGCCGAACTGGCGGAACTCAGATGATTAGAATGATTGTATTATATATGATTTGAGAATAAATGTCAATAGTTTGCGATGAAGAAAAATAAAAAACATTTTTGTTGCTATTTCGGGAAATTTTATTTATACTAAAAGAAGAAAAAAACGGCTGCATGTGCGCGGATATCCGGCGGAGGCAGACCGATATGAAAGGATACAGATAATATATTATGAAGAAAATAGGCATTATCGGAGCAATGGAAGTAGAGGTTGCACAGCTGAAGGCAACGATGTGGCAGCAGCGCATGGTGACGCGCGCAAAGATGAATTTCCTGGAGGGAATCCTGGAGGACCATGCGGTAGTTGTGGTAAAGAGCGGCATTGGAAAGGTAAACGCGGCAGTCTGCGCGCAGATTCTGGCGGATGAATTTGACGTGGATGTGATTATAAATACGGGAATAGCAGGCTCGCTGAAATCGGATATCAATATCGGAGACATTGTGATTTCCACGGATGTGGTCCATCATGATATGGAAGCCTGCGGTTTTGGATATCCGGCAGGGCAGGTACCGCAGATGGAGGTATTTTCCTTCAAAGCGGATGAAAAGCTGCGTGCGGCGGCGAAGGAGGTCTGCCAGAGAGTAAACCCGGAAATCCAGGTCTTTGAGGGAAGAATTGTGAGCGGCGACCAGTTTATCTGCGACAGGGAAACCAAAAACCGGCTGGCGGATACCTTCGGGGGTTACTGCGCAGAGATGGAGGGCGCGGCTATCGGACACACTGCGTACTTAAACAACATTCCGTTTGTCATCATCCGGGCAATTTCTGATAAAGCGGACGACAGCGCCAGCATGGATTACGAAGTTTTTGAAAAAATGGCGGTGGAGCACAGCGTGCGTCTGGTGTGCGGCTTTGTGCGGAAGCTGGACTAGTGTTAGTGTGAAAGCTGTGTTTAGGCTGCATATATGCGGGCAGATACGGATGTCCGTGGGCTTGGTTGCATTCTTTATATGGAAATTGAAAGTAGATAAAAAAATAAAAGGATAAACATAAAAAATGTGCAAATTGCTGATACAATTTGCACATTTTCTGTTTGCGCGTCATGGGCGCGCTCTAACGGGTGCAAGTCCCGAACATGCCCGGATAGTGGGAAATGTATAGCTGAACAGCAAGGGTGTCCATCGCGAGGTGGAATCTGAAGGAAGCTGTAGGCAAATCTCTGGTCCGACGGACAGAAATCGCATATAAGGCTAGGCTACGAGAGATAAGCTGGCAGAAAGCAACGAAGTCTAATAACTATCACGTTTGTAGTAGCAGAGTAAATGCGGCGGATATATGGAGAGAAAGAGCGTGCACCTTAAGCGTGGAGGTCTCACAGAGGTTCCATCAGCCTAGTAACAACGAACTGTGAGAAGTCAGCAGAGTCCATAGTAGTGAGGAAGTCTCAGTAATGGAGATGGAGCGAAGGGGCGAACAATCAATCAGTTTGAGTAGGTCTCGTGTTGCAGAAGAGACAGACATCCGCCGTAACCAATCGGGGAAAAGATGGTCAAATCAAGCGAGACGGAAAGGAAAGAACGCATGGACACAAGTAGTCTAATGGAGCAGATATTATCCAGAGATAATCTCAACAGAGCGTACCTGCAAGTCGTACGAAACAAAGGTGCAGAGGGAGTGGACGGAATGAAGTACACGGAACTTAAGGAGCACCTTGCAAAGAACGGCGAAATCATCAAGGAACAGCTGAGGACAAGGAAATATAAGCCTCAGCCAGTACGAAGAGTGGAGATACCAAAGACGGATGGCGGTGTCAGAAATCTGGGAGTACCAACAGTAACAGACAGATTTGTACAACAAGCCATAGCACAAGTGTTAACACCAATCTATGAAGAACAGTTTCATGACCACAGTTATGGATTTAGACCAAACAGATGTGCACAGCAGGCAATCCTTGCGGCACTCGACATGATGAATGACGGAAATGACTGGATTGTAGATATTGACCTGGAAAAGTTCTTTGACACAGTAAACCATGACAAGTTAATGACTTTAATTGGCAGAACAATCAAAGATGGAGATGTTATCTCTATTGTAAGGAAATATCTTGTAAGCGGAATCATGATAGATGATGAGTACAGGGAATCAGTTGTGGGAACACCACAAGGAGGAAATCTTTCTCCGCTGTTAGCAAACATCATGCTCAATGAACTCGATAAGGAAATGGAAAAGCGAGGGTTGAACTTTGTAAGATATGCGGATGACTGCATTATCATGGTAGGAAGCGAAATGTCTGCAAAGCGGGTGATGAGAAATATATCACGTTTCATCGAAGAGAAACTGGGACTCAAGGTCAACATGACCAAGAGCAAAGCAGACAGACCACAAGGGTTAAAATACCTTGGATTCGGATTCTACTATGACCCAATGGCACACCAATACAAGGCTAAACCACATGCAAAATCAGCTGAGAAATTTAAGAAGAAGATGAAAGAACTCACCTGCCGTAGCTGGGGCGTTAGCAACAGCTATAAGGTGGAGAAACTCAACCAACTCATCAGAGGATGGATAAACTACTTCAGGATAGGAAGCATGAAAACGCTCTGTAGAGAACTGGACGGAAACATCAGATATTAGATTGCGCATGTGTATATGGAAACACTGGAAAACTCCCCAGAACAGAGCAAAGAATCTGATGAAACTTGATGTACCAAGATGGGCGGCATACAATATCGCTTATTGTGGCGATAAATACGCTCGTCTCGCACACAATGGCTGGATACAGAAAGCTATAAGTACAAAGAGACTAACCTCATTTGGATTAGTCTCAATGCTGGATTACTACACCGAGAGGTGTGTCACTTGTTAAGTTGATTGAACCGCCGTGTACCGAACGGTACGCACGGTGGTGTGAGAGGTCGGAATTTCTCATTTAAGAGAAATTCCTCCTACTCGATTTTTGCGCGAAAATGAAACGATATTATAAAAATTGAAATCATGTTGCATCACTATCAATAAAAAAATGAGAATAGAATTCATTAATCATATTCTAATCGACGAAAAAGATGAAAGTACATGCCAAAATAGAAATTATTATTGAAAATAATTTTCAAATATTATATTATTAATAATATTAAAAGTTTAGCCATATTTATATTATTTTAACAAAAATAATCAAGAAATAGAAGAAAGGATGTGCCAAATGTACCAATACGATTTTGACGCCATAATTGACAGGAATGGAACAGATTGCAGCAAGTGGGACGATATTCCTTATCAGGTACAGGCAGATGATATGCTCCCTATGTGGACAGCAGATATGGATTTCGCTTGTCCGCCAGCGGTAATGGATGCTATCCGTACTCGCATGGAACATCCGGTTTTTGGATATATGAAATTGCCTGCACGCTATGAAGAAAGTATTATACTGTGGCACAAAAAGCGTTATGGAAGCGAAATAAAAAAAGAAGAAATTATCCCGGTAGCAAGTGTACTGGGAGGTGTGGCAATGGCAATCCAGGGACTGACAGAAAAAGGAGACAAAATTTTGATTTCCACACCGGGATATCATGCCTTTTCCAATGCGGTCCTAAATAATGAAAGAATCCTGGTTCCTTCTCCTATGATAAAAAAAGAAGAACTTTACTATATGGATTTTGCACGAATGGAGAAACAGATAGAGGAAGAAAACATTAAATTATTTTTGCTTTGCTCACCACACAATCCGACGGGACGCATCTGGACACAGGAGGAATTGGAAATACTGGTAGAATTGTGCTGGCGTCACAGGGTGTATATTATTTCAGATGAAATACACGCGGATATGACTCTGACACATCCGTTCCTTCCGGTTTTGAAAGCAGGAGGGGACAAGGCAGCGGAAATTACCATTGCTCTTTATGCACCTACAAAAACCTTTAATATTGCTGGTCTTTGTACAGCCTATGCAGTGATTAAGAACCAGAATCTCGCGGATCGCTTTAAAAAAGCTTTGCTCGCTTCCGGACTGAAGCTGAAAAATACACTTGGCGTAGAAGCTATGATAGGGGGATATCTGAATGGAGCGCAGTGGGTTGATGAGCTGCAGAGGTATTTGCTGGATAATGCGAGCTTTGCGGTGGAATATATAAAGGAAAATATTCCGGTCATTCAGGCTTATGTACCGCAGGCTACATATTTTCTGTGGCTGGATTTTGCAAAGACCGGTCTTTGCCAGGATGAAATCATAGAAAAAATTGTAAATGAAGCGCACATTGCAGTAACAAGAGGTGATGATTTTATAAGAGGCGGAGATACCTGCGTACGTATGGTCTATGCATGTCCGAGGACCAGGCTCGCAGAGGCTTTGACCCGGCTCAAAAAAGTATTTGCATAAAGGAGGATAAGAAAATGGAAAAAAGATATCCGAGGATGGCACTGGGGGCGGCACTGGTTCCGTGGAAGAATGATTTCACTCTGGATGAGGCGCTGTTTCGAAAAGGCGTACACACGATGTCAGAGGGTGGTTTGAAATATTTGTATATCTTTGGAACGGCAGGCGAAGGGTTTGCGGTAAATGATGAGCAATTTGTGGAAATCAGCAGAATTTTTGTGGATGAGTTGAAGAATACAGATACAACACCGATTGTGGGAGTAATCAGTCTTTCTTCTTCCGAAATTCTGCATCGCTTACAACTGGCGTATAATCTGGGGGTGCGGGATTTTCAGATTTCTTTTCCATCATGGGGAGCGTTGACGGATGAAGAAGTGGATGTTTTCTTTCATCAGATATGTGATTCGTTTCCAGATTGCAAATTTATGCATTATAACAATGGGGGGCGTTCGAAAAAATTGCTCCGTGCCAAGGATTATGTGCGGCTTGCCAGTGAAATCCCGAACCTGGCAGCGGTTAAGTTTATGAATGATTCTCTGGAGGATGTAATTAATGCAGTAAAAGCGGAAACTCCGATTCAGTTTGTGCTGAGTGAGTATGGCTATGGATATGGCTGTCTTTTTGGAGAGTGCAGTATGTTATTTTCCAGTATCTCCTCACATCTTCCAACAGCATGGCGGCTATATCGTGCGGGAATTGAAAAGGATATTCCGACAATTGTTGAACTTGAAAAGGAAGTGGCAGTTTCACAGGAGGTTCTGTTTGAAACATGTGCGACACCGGTAATTAATGCGGCATACGATAAACTTTATATAAAAACAGTGCTGCCGGAATTTCCAATGAGATTGTATCCGCCATATCAGACCTTCTCGGAAGAGCAGGTAAACAACTACATGAGAAAAATGCGGGAGAGACTTCCACAATGGTTTCAATAATTAATACATATAAAGGAGGAAACATATGAGAGACATTACAAAATATCAGGGAATTATACCGGCATTTTATGCCTGCTATGCAGAGGATGGCTGTATAAGTGAAAAGAGGACGCAAATCTGGGCACAGTATTTGCTGGAGAAAGGCGTGAAGGGCGTATACGTTGGGGGCTCTTCTGGTGAGTGCATTTATCAGAGTGTTGAGGAACGCAAGAGACTTCTGGAAGCGTTGATGGAAGTGGCAAAAGGAAAAATGACTGTGATTGCCCATGTTGCATGTAATAATACGAAAGATAGCTGCGAACTGGCTGCCCATGCACAAAAGTGCGGCGTGGATGCAATTGCCTCTATTCCGCCGATTTATTTCCATCTGCCGGAGCATTCGGTTGCACAGTACTGGAACGATATTTCTGCAGCGGCACCAGACACGGATTTTATAATCTATAATATCCCGCAGCTTGCCGGAACAGCACTTACGATGTCACTGTTTCATGAAATGCTGAAAAATCCACGGGTGGCAGGCGTAAAAAACAGTTCCATGCCAATTCAGGATATTCAGATGTTTAAAATGGATGGCGGAAAAGATTTTGCTGTATTTAATGGTCCGGATGAGCAGCTTGTCGGAGGACTTGCTATTGGTGCGGATGGGGCGATTGGCGGAACCTATGGTGTAATGCCGGAATTGTACCTGAAGATTTATGAGCTTTGTAAAAATGGAGAATATGAAAAAGCGCGCCCGATTCAGTATGCGGCAGATGAGATTATTTATGAAATCTGTTCCTGCAGAGGAAATATGTATGCGGTAATTAAAGAGATTATCCGCAGAAGAGAAGGAATTGATTTGGGTGATGTAAGAAAACCGCTGGCCTCTGTTGACAGAAAGCTGGATGAAGCAAAGATTGAGAGCAGTCTGCAGAAAATCAGGGAAGCTGTTGCAAAGTTTTCATGATGACTGATAATTGATTTTTCAAAAAGGAGAAGAATCAGATGAATAAAACGAAAAGGAAGTGGCATTGGAATAAAACACTGACAGGTTTTCTGTTTGTATTGCCGCAGCTGTTGTTTTTTGCGGTATTTACAGTTTACCCGATTTTTGAGGGATTTCGTATCAGTCTTTACAAGACAACTGCCGTAGAAAATACGTTTGTAGGACTGCAGAATTACATTACTCTTTTCCAGGATAGCGTATTTATTAAAAGTATTTTCAATACATTATTTTTAGTTGCAGTTATTACTGTGGGAATGCTGCTTCTGGGACTGGTAATTTCTCTGGCGATATTTGACAAGAGCAATGGCTATGTTACTTTTATCAGAAGTACAGTTTACCTTCCGGTAATCGTTTCCACGGTCGTAATGAGTATGGTATGGAAATTCCTGCTGAATCCGGCAAATGGTCTGGTGAATTATTATCTGGGAAAGATGGGTTCGAAGAATACGAATCTGCTTGGTAATCCGGACACGGCAATCTGGGTGATTGCGTTTGTAACGATTATTGCAAGTGTGGGTACGGCGGTAATTATGTATGTAGCAAGTATGAATGGCGTTTCTTCGGAAATGCTGGAGGCGGCAAAGGTGGATGGCGCAAGCAAACTCCAGATTTCCATAAAAATTATTATTCCGCTTGTGAAAGCGACAACGCTGTATCTGTCTGTTACAACAATTATTTCGATTCTGAAGCTGTTTGTTGTAATCCAGCTGATGACAGATGGAGGACCGAATAATGCTACTATGACAATGATGTATTATCTGTACAAAAATGCATTTGCATATGACAAGAAAAATATTGCGGCTGCAGTTGGTGTACTGATGTTTATTATAGCGGTAATTATTGCAATCCCCCAGTTTTCAAGCATGACGGAGAAGGAGGGCGGTCGATGAAGAAAAAGAAAGGCTTTTTACGTAAATGGAAGCGCATGGAACCGCTGGATAAGTTTGTGAATGTACTGGTTATTTTATATGCCATCATTAATTTATTTCCATTTTACTATCTTATCACAAGTTCCTTCAAAACATCGGCGGCAATTTTTAAGATGCCGCCGGACTGGTGGCCGAAAACTTTCCGTTACCAGAATTATCTGGATTTGTTTAGAGGACAACCGGCATTCCGGTGGGCGGCAAACAGTTTCCTGGTTGCTTTTTTGACAACAATGCTTGTGGTTATCTGTTCATCAATGGCTGCCTACGGAATATCAAAGGTTCGATTTAAAGGAAAAAATATTATATTTGCTATTTTTATAGGTGCACTGATGATACCGAAGGAGATTTTCATTGTTCCTTTGTTTCAGATTATTACAAATTTGAATCTCAGTGATACATATGCGGGAATGATATTACCGAATGTGGCAAGTACGTTTGGCGTTTTTCTGCTGAAAGGATTTTTTGACACCGTACCGGATTCGATAAGGGAATCGGGTAAGCTGGATGGCGCAAGTGAATTCCGTATTTTTTCAGAGCTGATAATACCAATCGTGAAACCAGGTATTGGAGCGTTGTTTATTTTGAATTTTGTAAATATATGGAATGATTACCTTTGGCAGTTATTGATTGCCAGAAGCAAGAATATGATGACGTTAATGGTTGGTACAGCCAGCATTATGCAGGAGATTAGCCCGAACTATGGTTATAAAATGGCAGGAGCTGCGGTGGCAAGTGTACCTATGCTTTTAATTTTCCTGTTTTTCCAGAGGTACTTCACATCTGGTATTACGATGGGTGCAGTAAAAGAATAATGTTTTAATATGGTTTGAGGAATGACATGAGATGCATTCTTAAACAATAAAATTCAAAGGAGGAAATCAAATGAAAAAAAGAGTAATGGCAATGGCACTGGCTTCTGCAATGGTACTGTCAATGACGGCTCCGGCAACTGCAGCTGATGAAGGACAGGAAATCGCAGGCGGAAAAGATGTATCACTGACGCTGTGGCTGACACCGAGCTGGAAAGGTGTTTTCAGCGGGGATGAACCGGATGCGGATTATGACAGTTTCTTCAAGGAAGCTGCAAAGAGATACAACGAGATGCATCCAAATGTAACGATTAATGTAGAAGTTATTGCAGGCGACAGCAGAGACGAAAAACTGAATGTTGCGGAGTCAACAGATACGCTTCCGGATATTGTGTATGAGGGAGCATTTACAATGTCTTCTTATTATCATAAAGGCTCGATTGTAGCTCTGGACGATATTATCAGCGAGGATGACAAGGCAGACATTGCGGATGGAATCTGGGAAAACTGCCAGGTAGAGGGAGCAACATTTATTTTCCCATTTGCACATATGCCGGGGACATTGATTTACAATGCCGATATGTTTAAAACAGCAGGTCTTGATGACTACATTAAAGGGGAATATGAGATTGCTACATGGTCGCCGGATGAACTGCGAGAAATACTGACAGCTCTGAGAGACTGTGAGGAGCTGGGCGGCGTATATCCGATGTCGCTGTTCTGCATGAACAATCAGGCAGATACATGGAATCTTACCTATCTGAGAATGTTTGGAAATACGTTTTTTGACGAAACCGGGCATCTGTGTGTAAATGAAGAGAACGGAGTAAAGGCGCTTCAGTACATTCTCGACCTGTCTGCGGACGGTCTGACTGTTCCGGGAGCGGAATCTCTGACTTCGAATGACTGTAACGCGATGTTCCAGAATCAGCAGATTGCGGTAAGTTTTACAAACAGTACATTGTATACAAATCTTCAGACGGATATGTCAAACGGTACAGTAGAGCCGTTTGATGCTAGACTGGCCAACATCCCTGGAGACCCGGAACCGCATTCTTTCACGTATGTTTCCGGCTTTATGGCAATGAATACAGGTGACGAAGACAGAATTGCTGCTTCTAAGGACTTCATCCAGTATGTATGCACGGATGAGGAACTGGTACTTGCTTCTAAGAATACTTTGCCGGTGCGCACTTCTGTAACGGAGCAGGTAAAGGATGAAATGCCGTTATTGGAGGCATATAACGCAAATGCACAGTATATATTTAATTTTTCCAATAACATGCCGGGTTATAACGAGCTGAGAAACGTGCTGTTCCCGGAACTTCAGGCTGCACTGATTGGACAGAAAACGGCACAGGAAGCTCTGGATGATTATGTGGAAAAGGGCAATCAGGTAATTGATGAAGGACGGGCAAACTCTGTGGTTTATAATCAGTAAATGATTATAATCCGTTCTGCGGCAAAAATTCTGTGATATGAGTAATATTGTTTCAGATTCATGAAAGAGCTGCAGATTTATATCTGCGGCTCTTACTCTCAGTGGAGAACTGGATTGCGCTCCGGTGCAATCAGAAATGATGAATGGGGTTGCATATATGTATAAAATAATAGATGTTCATGCGCATTTTGGAAATCCGGATGGATTTCCGCAGGGGGTTCTGGAAAAAGAAATGTATCGTATCAGCTTAAAGAAGCTGGAGGAAATATACCGTCTGCAGGGAATCCAGGCAGCCTGCATTTCACCGATGGAGGGGATATTTCCACGTAATAAAGAGGAATTGCTGGATGCTAATCGTTGCATGGAAGAGCTGTCGCAGACGCATGACTGGATTTATCAGTGGGTAGTTGTTAATCCATTGATGCCGGAGAGCTATTATCAGGCGGAAAAAATGCTGCGGGGAGAAAAATGTGTCGGGGTGAAAATACATCCGGATGCACAAAAATATGATATTGGACAATGGGGAGATGAGATTTTTTCGTTTTGCAGCAATCAGAAAGCGGTATTGCTGTCCCATAGCGGAGAAATGCTGAGTATGCCGGAGCATTTTGTGACGTTTGTGAATCGTTTTCCGGATGTACAGGTAATTGTTGCTCACCTCGGATGTGGTTATGACGGTGATATTTCACATCAGGTGCGGGCAATCAGAGAAGCAGCGAAAAATAATATTTATACAGATGTATCAAGTGCCAGAAGTATTCTGAACGGGCTGATAGAGTGGGCGGTGCGTGAGGTTTCTGAAAAGAAACTGCTGTTTGGGACAGATACTCCGCTGCACCATATACCAATGATGAAAAAAAGAATAGAAACCGCGGAGCTGACGGAAAAACAGAAAGAAGCGATTTTCTGGAAAAATGCAGTACAACTGCTCCCAAAGCTGGCAGATGTGTAAGAAGAATGGAGAATAAAATGATATATGGAAACGTAGAGCAAAAAGAAACATGGCAATTTCTGGAAGAAAAGCTGACAGCATGCTTTGCTTATGTGAAAAATCATGACATGCTGCATATGCAGCCGGGAACATATGAAATAAATGGGAGACATTTTTATGTAAATGTTTCGGAGTATACAACAACTGTGCGCAGTGAACGCTTTTGGGAAGCACATCGGAAATATCTGGATGTGCATGTGATGCTGCAGGGAATAGAAACCATTGACCTTGGATTTGTCTGGAGGATGAATCCGGGAGAATACGAACCGGATAAGGATTTCCTGCCACTGGACGGGCAGGCGACGGCAACTGTGACGATGCGGGAGGGAGATTTTTTGATATGTATGCCTCAGGATGCACACATGACAGCGATTATGAATGAGCAGCCACAGAAGATAAAGAAAGCGATTTTTAAGGTACAGATATAAACAGCAGAGGGAAACAGGGAATGAAAGAAGACGGGAAAATTCCGATTCCATTTATCAGAACAAAATACGAGAGCTTTACACAGATTGAAAAATGCATTGCAGATTTTTTTACCGATGAAGAACGTCTGTCAGGATACGGGACAGAGGAACTGGCGGCAAAGAATGTGGCGGAACGCCTGTTTGTTTCGGAAGCATCTCTTTCGCGCTTTGCGAAAAAGTGCGGTTTCCGGGGGTATCGTGAAATGATTTATCAGTATGAGAAGAGCCTGAGGGATGTCAGACGAAAAAAGCATGCTGATAACAACATACAAATGGTTCTGGATTTATATCAGGAGGTTTTGAATAAAACCTATAATCTGGTAGATGAGACCCAGATTCTGCATATTGTACGTTGCATGAATACGGCAAACCGGGTGTATGTATGCGGAATGGGAAGTTCCGGACAGGCAGCCTGTGAAATGGAAAGCCGTTTTGCGCGGATTGGTGTAGACATTGATTCTATCCAGGATGCGGACAGAATGCGGATGCAGACTGTTTTCATGAATCCGGGAAAACTGGTAATCGGGCTGAGTCTGAGCGGAGAAACCGAAGAGGTACTGTATCTTTTGCGGGAATCGGGCAAGAGGAAAGCACAGACGGTACTTTTTACGGCCAATGAACGGGAACAGCTCCGGCAGTACTGTACGGAAGTGGTGCGTCTGCCTTCTTTTCGATATATGAATTTTGGAAATGTGATTTCGCCGCAGTTACCGCTACTGATATTAATTGATATTTTGTATCATTATTATGTAAATCAGGACCGGTATTTAAAAAAATCCCTTCATGGGGATACCTTAACAGCGCTCAATGAAGGCAGAAGGCTGTACAGAACAGAAAGACTGCCGGTCTGAAGGTTTTCTGACCTCCCGACCGGCAGTTTTTGTTGCCATGCATACGACGCGACCGGTGGATGCTTTTTAGTCCTGCTCGCTTCCTGTTCTTATCAGTCGAAGGTGATTGCCACCTTGAAGTCTCCGTATTTGCCGCTGGCGTATTCGAAGGCTTCCTCCCATTTCTCGATGGGGAAGGTACGCTTTATCAGACCGTCCGTTTTCAGGCTGCCGTCGGTCATGTGCTCAATGACGAAGGGATAGCAGTAGGGGCTGATGTGGGAGCCGAGTACGTTCAGCTCTTTGCCGTCGCCGATGACGGACCAGTCGACGCTGGTTTCCTGCGCGAACACACCGAACTCGACAAAGGTGCCGAGCTTGCGGACCATTGCCAGACCCTGTTTCACGCTGGAGGGATGTCCGGTTGCTTCGATGTAGATGTCGCAGCCGTAGCCGTCGGTCAGCTCCATAATCTTTGCGATCGCATCCTCTTTAGAAGGATTGATTACAATATCCGCTCCGAAATCCTTTGCTTTTTCCAGACGCTCGTCAATCATATCCACCACGACAAGCTTTGCCGGGTTTTTCATGCGCGCGTAGGTAATCATGCCAAGACCGAGGGTACCGGCTCCGGCGATAACGAGAATATCCTCGTTTGTGACGCCCGCGCGGTCCACCGCGTGCTTGGAGCAGGCATACGGCTCAATCAGCAGGGCTTTTTCCCGCGGAAGCTCCTTTGGAACCCTGGAAATGACGGCTGTCTTTGGATAGCGCACATATTCCGCCATGCCGCCGTCGTTGGTATTCTGATAGCCAAACATTTTGTGCGGCTGGCACATCCAGTATCTGCCGCTTTTGCAGAAACGGCATTCGCCGCAGGGCAGTATCTGGTCGGCGGTGATGCGGTCGCCGATTTCGAAGCCCTTCACGTTTTCGCCGATTTCCGCCACAAAACCGAGAAATTCATGTCCGGGGATGAACGGCGGCTCCACCCATGCTTTTTCAGTCTCACTTCCCCAGTATCTTCCGGCACCGTGATAGCATTTTACATCACTGACGCAGACGCCGCAGCCTTCGGTTTTAATAATGATATCGTCCGGTCCGCAAACCGGTACCGGATGCTCCGTCTCCAGACGGTAATCGCCCGGTCCATAGGCAACCAGTGCTTTCATGGTTTTAGGTAAATTACTCATAGTCTGTCTGCTCCTTTCTGAATTGTACAAAAGTCAGGTGTTGTTATGCGCGAAGGAATTTGTGTCGGAATCCGTCTGCCTATCGTCTGCCGCCAGACATATGGCAGACGGAATTCCCCTACAAATACCACAGCGCAAAGGTTTCATTATGTATGTCAGCGTGCGCCAAGCCGTATCACATTCCAGGAGGCTGCGTGAAGCAGGCTGGTCATGATGCCGTCGTCCATTTCTGACTGACTGCAGGTTTTCGGCGCGACGAGCTGTCCGCCAGCACTGTTTGTAAGGTTCATGTCGCTGCTCTCCAGCACGATATGCTCAATAAGCTTATATCCCTCAAAGCCGCGCAGATCTGTCGTCAGTTCCAGGTCATCCTTCAGATTCCGGTTGACTGCGAAGATGGTGATTTCCTCCTTTTCCTCGTTCCACACCACAACGCTTTCCATATCGGTGACATTATCATGCATTGCGGTGTCGTGCACCGGAGTTTTTACGACCGGCTTCAGCACGGTCCCGCGACCGTATTTAGAAGCATGAAGATACGGATAGAAGATGGTCTGCTTCCATGCAGGACCGCCGTTCTGGTCAGTCATAATCGGCGCGATAACATTGACAAGCTGTGCCAGACACGCCATCTTTACGCGGTCCGCATGCTTCATCAGCGTAATCAGCATCAGTCCTACCAGCAGGGCGTCCTCAAAATTATAAATATCCTCCAGCATCGGCGGCGCAACGGACCATTTCTGATTTTTGCGCAGATCCATTTCCGCTTCTTTGGAGTGATACCACACGTTCCACTCGTCAAAGCTCAGATTGATATCCTTTTTGCCGCGTTTTTTCGCCTTTACATAGTCGCAGGTCGCGATAACGGAACGGATGAAATCATCCATATCATCAGATTTTGCAAGAAAATCCTCCGTGTCGCCCGCCACGTTATCGTAATATTGATGAAGAGAGACATAGTCCACATAATCATAAGTATATTCCAGAGTGGTCGCTTCCCAGCGCGGGAAGGTGGGCATATCGCGGTTGGAGCTTCCGCAGGATACCAGCTCGATGGTGGGGTCCACAATCTTCATGGCCTTTGCGGTTTCCTCGGCGAGACGTCCATACTCGTCCATCGTCTTGTGACCGAGCTGCCAGGGACCGTCCATCTCATTTCCCAGGCACCATACCTTAATGTTGTGCGGCTCTTTTACGCCGTGGGAGATACGCATATCGCTGTATTTTGTTCCGCCGGGATGATTGCAGTATTCCAGCAGGTTGCAGGCGTCCGCGATGCCTCTTGTACCGAGGTTCACCGCCATCATCACCTCAGAACCGGCTTTTTTCGCCCAGCCGGCAAATTCATTTACGCCTACCTTATTTTCCTCCAGGCTCTCCCACGCCAGCTCCAGCCGCTTCGGGCGCTGTGCGACAGGTCCCACGCTGTCCTCCCACACAAAGCTGGAAACAAAATTGCCTCCGGGATAACGGATAATAGGAACATCCAGTTCTTTTACAAGCTCCGTGACATCCCTGCGGAAACCGGATTCGTCGGACAGGGGATTGCCCGGCTGGTAAATGCCGTCGTAAACGGCTCTGCCCAGGTGCTCGATAAAGGAACCATAGATGCGTTTGTCAATTTCGGAGACCCGGAAATCTTTGTCGATAATCATTTTTGCCTGTTTAGCCAATGTTCTGTCACTCCTTTTCTCATATTTGTTCTTGCGTTCGTTTTTTGTCTTTTCATACCGGTTTTGTGGGGGACTTTTCCGGTTTCAGATAATCTTTATAGAAACAATATCACAAGCCGGAAATTACCCGATCTGCAGGACGCCGACCATATGGGGTTTCAGATGGACGGTCATGCCGGGCGTGTACGCGCCGAGCGTCTCCCGCTGGATTGTTACTTCGGTATGTCCGATATCATTATAAGCCTCCGTGCTGTCGCCGGCAATATAATAAAGCACCGCTTCCCCGGCTCCCTCCAGCATAAGCTGCACGGACTGTTCCTCTGCCGGGTCTTTATTTACCAGCGCAACTGCCAGCCCTTCCCGGTCGGAGAAGCAGGTCACTACAAAGTCGCAGATATCTGTTTCCTGCGTCCCGCCCTGCTTGTCGCGGACAGTCATGCATGGCATATCCGCGCACCAGCCATCGAGCACCGTGTCGCCCAGATAATTTACATAGAGGTCGAATACATGGTAGGTCGTGCGCAGCACGATGCCCTCCGGATACGTGAAAATACAGCCCCTTGTGTTTACAATGGGAGCGAAGTTCGCCATCCCCACAATATCACAGTGACGGTTGCAGGCATTCAGGAAGCAGGCGGTAAACACCGCGTCCGCCATCGTATACCTGCTGTTTTCGTCGTTCTTATCGCGCGGGTACAGATAATCCTCTTTCGTGCGCCCCTGCTCGATGGTATGCACATTGGGATGGTACCAGCCGCGCAGGTTCCACTCGTCAAACGCGATGCGGATTTTTTTATCCAGCTTCATGGCGGCAAGCAGACCGCGCACCTCCCGGATAGAATGGTCTATGTTGTTTGTGTATGCGCAGACCGCTTCATAGTCTGCATAATCGTTCGTCTGATGGATAGCGTCCCAGTATTCGTGGATGGAAATCCAGTCGAGAAACTGTCCGCTGCTCTCCAGCAGATTGATGTTCCACCTTAAATCTGTAAGCGCCGCCGCTGTCAGCTCGGTGTCCGGGTCCACATGTTTTATCATTTTGGCGGCTTCGCAGACAAGATGTCCCCACTCGTCTGCTGTTTTGGCTCCGATTTCCCAGAAGCCGTAGTTTTCATTGCCGATGCTCCAGTAGCGCACCTTATGAGGCTGTGGGAAACCATTCTGAATCCGCCATTTTGCATACTGCCCCTCGTTTTCCAGGTTGCAGTATTCCACCCAGTCGCTCATTTCCTCGGCGGTACCGGTTCCGGCGTTTGTGCAGATATACGGCTCGCAGCCGATTTTTCGGCAGAGGCGGATATACTCATCCGTTCCGAAGGAATTCGGGTCCTCCACGCGCCACGCCTTATCGAACAGGGGAACCCGGTTTTTGCCGACGGCATCCTTCCAGTGATAGGAGGAAACGAAGCAGCCGCCCGGCCAGCGCAGAACGGGCACCTTTATTTTTTTCATGGCTTCGATGACGTCGCTGCGGAAGCCGTCTTCATCGGAGAGCGGATTGCCGGGGTCGTACACGCCGCCGTAAATCTGACGGTGAAAATGCTCGATAAAATGTCCGTATATCATAGGATTGCGCTTGCCGGTCACCCGCTGCCGGGTGCCGTATAATTTCATAATGCTGTCACTCATAATCAGGTCTCCTTTTCAACAGGGCATGATTGCTTATCCTTTTACGCCGCCCGCGGTCATACCTTCGATAAAGTAACGCTGGAAGCAGATAAACAGAATCAGAATCGGTATGATGGCGAAGCAGGAGCCGGCAATCAGAATGTCGTAATTGTTTCCATACGGGGAGAGCAGGCTCTGCAGACCGACCGGAAGCGTAATCTTGTTGATATCATTGATTACGATCATCGGCCAGAGGAAATTGTTCCAGCTCTGCATACCCTGGTAGATGCCCATTGCCGCGAAAGAAGGCTTCATAAGCGGAACCATGATTTTGAAAAAGATTCCGTATTCCGTACAGCCGTCCACGCGCGCCGCATCGAGGAAATCCCGCGGAATGCCGGACAAATATTGCCGGAAGAAGAACACCAGCATCGGCACAACAATATAGGGAAGAATGATGCCCCACATGCTGTTCATCAGCCCCATTTTCTGTACAAGACGGTACAGCGGAAGCAGGATGACCTCGTTTGGAACCATCATGACAAGCAGTACGCACAAAAAGAGCGTGTTCTTAAACTTAAAATCGTACATGGCAAAGCCGTAGCCCACGCATGCGCTGAGGAACAGGGCGAGCGCCACCTGCACCACCGTGATGACAAGGCTGTTGCGGTACCAGATAAAGTAATTGTTTTCTCCGCTGAACAGCAGTTTGTATTCATCCAGATTCGCGTTTGCCCAGTCGATGGAAAAGTTCAGTCCGTAACGCATCAGGTCTGAGCCGGGACGCAGGGAGGATACCGCCAGCAGCAGGAGCGGAAGAAGCGTAATGATGGCAATCACGGTAAACAGTATAAACAGCAGGATGGAGCTGATTTGTGATTTTTTCTTCATGGACATAGTCTTACTCTCCTTTCTTTCCGAACGTACCGTTGAGACGGAGCTGGAACAGATTGACGACAAGTACAATCGCCAGGAAAATTACGCCGATGGCGCTTGCAATACCAAGCTGGTTCTGCTCGAAGCCCATGCGGTAAAGCATACCGACAAGCGTGGTTCCCACATTGTTCGGGGATTTGTTTCCGTTGAAGAGCATGTAGCTTTCGGAGAACATCGCCATGCCGCCGAAAATGGAAATCGTAAGTACGTAAATCGTGGTCGGCTTCAGAAGCGGGATAGTAATATAACGCATCTGCTGCATTGCGGAGGCTCCGTCAATGGAGGCAGATTCGTAAAGATCCTGGGGAATCTGCTGAAGTCCGGACAGATAATACATCATGTTTACACCGGTCCATCTCCACAGACAGAGGAAGAACAGTGCCAGCCATACGGTCACGGGCTGACGCAGCCACACCAGCGGACCAACGCCGAAAATAGACATTACCTGGTTCATAAAGGAGCCTTCCAGCTCGCCGAACATCAGACGGAACACAACGCCCGCCACAACGACTGAGGTCAGTGCCGGAATAAACAGAATGCTCCGGAAGGTGCTCTTGCAGCGCATATGCTTGCTGTTCAGAAGAATGGCAAGCACCATCGGGATGGGAATCATCAGCGCGCAGGAGACAATGGTGTAGAAGATACTGTTTTTCAGGCTCTTAATAAAGACGGCGTTTGTTACGATCGAGTAATTCTTTAATCCTGCAAAGGTGGAATTGGCGCCGGCAACGTTCTGGAAGCTCATGATTATCATGTTCACGATGGAATAGGCAAAAAATACCAGAAACGTAATGATGAACGGTGCGACAAATACATAGGGCGCTACCTTCTGCGAATACAGGAATCTTTTAAACAGGCTTTTCTTTTCGCTTTTCATTATATATCCCTCCCGTTTCTAAAAAGGGTGCCGCAGGCTCTGCCTACGACACCCTGTCCTGTTCTATGCGTTTTCTCAGGAAATCCGCAAGGTTTGTTTTAGTAGATAATGGTATCCTGTTCGCTCTGGAGCAGTTCTGCTGCATCCTGGTCTGTTGAGAACTCGAACGCGTTGGAGTAGGTTGTGGATACCAGTGTGCTGTATGTAGCGGAGTAGGAACCGGAGATATCCGGAGCCGTAATATCCGTACCGTTTGCTTTCAGAATATCAAACGGATTTGTGAGGAAGAAGGACAGGAACTTGTTGTCCGTATTTTCCGTGATAGCCGGGTCATCCCACAGCTCTGTGCGGATCGGGTCAAATCCAAGCTCTTCCCACTCATAAGTACAGCCTTCTGCGGAGAGCTTTGCAAATGCGATGAAGTCTTTTGCAAGCTGCTCGTTTTCTGTGCCTTTGATAACGGAGGTTCCGGTACCGCCCTGAAGAACTTCACGTGTATCGCCTTCGTTCCATACCGGAATCGAGTAGATAGCCATCTTCTGGTTCAGATCTGAGCAGTAATCTGTGAAACGTCCCATGTACCACAGCGGCATGGTGATGGAAGCAACGTTGCCGCCGTTCAGGAAGCCGTACCATTCTTCTGTGTGGAAGCCGCCGCCCGGTGCGATAATGCAGATGCCTTCGTCAAGCATGCTTCTGATATAATTGATAACCTCTGCGTGCTCTTCTGTTGCGATCTGCGGGTTTCCTTCTGCATCTACGTACTGTACGCCTTTTTCAAGCAGCATACACTGCGGAAGGAAGAGGTCTGAGGTCTCTACTGCGCACATCGGCTTGCCGGTCTTTTCCAGAACTGTTCTGCCTGCTTCTACATAGTCGTCCCAGGTTACGATGTCTGCCGGGTCGATGCCTGCTTCATTCATGATGTCCATGTTGTAGTAGGTAACGGTTGCGCCAAGGTGGAAGTCTACACCGTAGTAGTTGCCTTCGCTGTCGCCGTACATGGTGACACGGGACATAACAACATCATCTTTATAGGGTTCTACCGCATCGTTGATCGGAACCAGATAGCCATCCTTCAGAAAGGAACCGTAATAACCGATTTCGATATCCGCCATATCCGGTGCGCCCTCACCTGCCTGGCAGGCAATCAGCAGCTTGCTGTGCAGGGAATGGGATTCTCCGGTGGTAACGGTAAGGTTAATCGGTCTGTCCGGATTCTGCTCATTCCATACATCTGCCATTGAGGTCCAGAATGCTACGTGAAGCTCCTGGAAGGTCCAGAATTCCATGTCTGTTCCGCCGTCCACAAAGGTGTTGGTTCCCTGTGTGGAAGCGTCTTCCGCCAGCGCAGTGCCGCCGAAAGCCATTGTGAGTGCTGTTGCCGCAGCAAGTGCGCCTGTAACTAATTTTTTGTTCATGAATGTTCTCCTTTCTTGTTGCGAGATTATATTTGTTGTGTTTAGATTAACGTTATTCTTACAATTTGTCAAGATAAAAATTGACTATTTTAGTCATTTTAACATATTCAACAAAAACGATATGGCATTTTTGTATAAAATGATATGAAAAAATAGTGCAGAAAATTATCTGTTCAATATTCGCGGGGGATATGTTATGATAGTGGATATAAAAGTTCCGGCGTCCGGAATATGTGAAAGAAAAGGGGTTTTTATGCAGCGCACAAATCATCGTGTTACACTAAAAGACATTGCAGATGCCTGCGGGGTTTCCGTCAATACGGTGTCCCGCGTACTCCGCGGCGATATGCGCCTTTCGGAAGAGACCAGCCGGAAGGTGAGGGATACGGCAAACGAGCTTGGCTACATCCGGAACAATCTTGCGTCCTCCCTCAGAAAAAGAAGAAGCAATATGATTGCTATTATCATTGACGATATTAAAAACCAGTATTATACAGAAATCATTGCACAGATGAATGAACTGCTGAAAGCGCAGGGCTATAATGTCATTATCTTGTGCACGGATAAGGAAGGAACCTCGGATATGGAGATTCTGGAAACGGCGCTTTCGCATTACGTGGACGGAATCCTCTTCTTCCCCAAAACGTATGACCAGCCGATGGTGCTGCGCAGCCACCAGGCGAATACACCGGTTATTCTGGTGGGGCGCGACCTGCCGGATATGCCGGCGGACAGCGTGCGCTGTGATGACTTTGCGGGCGGCTATCTTGCCGGAAAAATTCTGACGGATTATGGTCACCGCAGGCTGCTTTATCTGGCGGGACCGCTTGATAACGGCGCCCAGCCTCTGCGTCAAGAGGGAATCCTGGCGGCACTGCGTGACGCCCGCATTCCGGAGGAGAATATCCGGATTATTTCTTCGGTGGAATTCCTGAAAGCAGTGGATGAGAACCGTGTGCATGAGCTGATACTTCCAGTGGATTATACGGCGATACTCTCTTTTAACGACCAGATGGCGTATTATGCCATGAACTGCCTGAAGAGCAGAAAAATTCATATCCCGGAGGATGTGTCGGTTATCGGATTCGATAATCTGACTGCCAGCATTCCCTATCTGATGCAGCTTTCCAGTATCTCCTGCCAGCCGGAGAAGAGCCTGGGCATCTCCGCCACCCGTCTGCTGCTCACCCGCCTGCAGGATCCGGCAATTCCGGTCAGAAAAGAAATTCTGCCGGTGGAGCTGTTTGACGGCGGAACTGTCGGACCTGCGCCGGCAGAATCAAAGACCCCGCTGTAAGCCAGGCAACTGGCTCTTTGCTTGCGGGAATAAACGCGCAGTTATCCGCTGTGCGGACCGGGAAATATTTTATCAGAAAAGCCGCGGACTGCCTTCTGCCGAAGGAAAATGTCTGCGGCTTAAAAAATTTTTGCAAGGTTTTTTATTTCCCGGTGTATAAGTAAGTGAAAGCACTGTTGAAGGTTGTTGCGAACGGAGTGAACAGCAGTAAACAGCAACTAAGCTGCAGCAGAAGGGAGGAGACGGATGGACGAAGATATTATGGAGCTGCTTGTCAACAGAGACCAGCAGGGAATCGTGCTGATTGAACAGCGCTATGAAAAGCTCATCCGCTATATTGCTGTGACGATTCTGCGCGGCAGGGACACAGTGGTGGAGGAGTGCATCAATGATGTCTATCTGAAGCTCTGGAATCATGCTGCGGAGTTTGACTGCCGGAAGGCGTCTTTTAAGACATATCTGAAGGCGGTTACGCGGAACACGGCGCTGAATCACTTACGGAAGCTGCGCAGGCTGGAGGAACTGGAGGGTCTGGATGAAGAGGATACCCTGCAGTCGGAGTACATAGATTACAGCCAGGGACCGGAGCAGAAGATGATTTTCCGCGAGGAAGTGGAAGCGCTGCGCCGTGTTCTTGCCGGACTGAAGCAAAAGGACAGAGAAATTGTGCTGCGCCGCTTTTATTACCTGCAGAGCACCAGACAGATTGCTATGGGAATGGGGATGTCGGAAAATGCGGTGGACAGCAAATTGTCCCGGCTGAAGAAAAAAATCCGGAAGCATTATGAGAAGGAGGTGGCAGAATGAGTTTGTGGAGCCAGGCGCGTCTGATTGATATATTTAGCCAGATGGATATGGAACTGGCGGCAGACGAAATCCCGGAGGGAGATATTCAGAAAGAAGAGCTTCTTCCGTATACAAAACCAAAACGGAACAAAAAAAGAATCGCCATTGTGTCCGGAATTGCGGTCACCTCGGCGGCGCTGACAGCGGCAGTGGCACTGCTTGTATGCAAAAAACATGCACGTATGGGGTCCATGTAATCAGAATGCTGTGCAGGTGCAGACCTGTACAGACAGAAAATGTTGACGAATCAGAGCGGGCGGCATAAAAGAACGCGCGCGGATAAAGGAGAGAACAATGTTAGAAAAATTAATATCAATCGTGGCGGAGCAGTTAAATGTAGAAGAGGAGCTGGTGAATCCGGAAACGGATTTCCGGAAGGACCTCGGAGCGGATTCCCTGGATTTATTTGAGCTGGTTTCCGCACTGGAAGAAGAGTACGAAGTGGAAATACCGTCGGAAGAACTGGAAAAGCTGAACACAGTACAGGCTGTGGCAGATTACCTGGAGGAAAAGGGGAGCTGGAAATAATGAGAGGAACGGCAATTACAGAATTGCTTTGTATACAGTATCCAATTCTCCAGGGCGGCATGGCATGGGTAGCGGAAAGCACCCTTGCGGCCGCCGTTTCTAATGCCGGAGGTCTGGGAATTATCGCGGCGGCAAACGCGCCCTGCGAATACGTGAGGGAGCAGATAAGAAAGGTAAGGGAGCTGACGGACAGACCGTTCGGTGTGAACATTATGCTGCTCAGTCCCTATGCGGAGGAGATTGCGCATCTTGTGGCAGAGGAGCATGTTTCGGCAGTGACGACTGGAGCGGGCAATCCGGGAACCTATATGGCGATATGGAAGGAAGCGGGAATCCGTGTGATACCGGTGGTCGCGTCGGTGGCGATGGCGAAGATGATGCAGCGCAGCGGCGCGGACGCCGTGATTGCGGAGGGCTGCGAATCCGGCGGACATATTGGAGAGACTACCACGATGGCGCTGGTGCCGCAGGTTGTTGACGCAGTACAGATACCGGTGATTGCGGCGGGCGGAATCGGCGACGGACGCGGCTTTGCGGCGGCGATGATGCTCGGAGCACAGGGCGTCCAGATGGGAACACGCTTTCTGGCGGCAAAGGAGTGCATCATTCACCCGAATTATAAGGAACGCGTCCTGCGTGCGAAGGACATTGATACGGCGGTGACGGGACGCACGGGAGGTCATCCGGTGCGCGCGCTCCGCAATAAAATGACGCGGGAATATCTGCGGATGGAGAAGGAAGGCTGCGGCTTTGAGGAGCTGGAAGCGCTGACTATCGGCGGACTGCGCAGAGCGGTGCAGGATGGCGACACCGATAACGGCTCCATGATGGCGGGACAGATTGCCGGACTTGTGAAAAAGGAGCAGACCTGCCGGGAGATAATAGAGGAAATTATGGGACAGGCAAAGGAGCTGCTGCATGAGTAAAACGGCATTTTTATTTCCGGGTCAGGGTGCGCAGTATGTGGGAATGGCACGGGAATTTTATGAGGAATACGAAGAGAGCCGCCGCATGTTTGCGCTGGCGTCGCAGGCGGCGGGCTTTTCCATAGAGGATATCTGCTTTACAGAAAATGAAAAAATCAATGAAACACAATATACACAGCCCTCTCTTCTGACGGCGTGCTGCGCGATACTGAGCGCGGTGAAGAAGGAGGGAATCCGCGCGGATGCCGCCGCCGGACTGAGCCTTGGAGAATATTGCGCGCTGACAGCGGCAGGCAGTTTTTCTTTTTCGGACGCCGTGCATACTGTATGCAGACGCGGCGTCTATATGCAGACGGCGGTACCGGAGGGGGAGGGCTGCATGTGTGCGGTACTCTCCAGAAAACCGCTGCCGGTAGAAGAAATCTGCGCGG
Organism: Marvinbryantia formatexigens DSM 14469; assembly: GCF_025148285.1. Lineage (NCBI taxonomy): Bacteria > Bacillati > Bacillota > Clostridia > Lachnospirales > Lachnospiraceae > Marvinbryantia > Marvinbryantia formatexigens. Next base: position 2,372,573 of record NZ_CP102268.1, read on the forward strand.
AGATAAATGGCGTGGTCAGTCTGGCGAACGATAACTGTCCGGGACAGCAGGTTATTACCGGGGAAAAGGAGGCTGTCCGGGAGGCGTCTGAAAGATTGCTGGCGGCGGGAGCCGCGCGCGTCGTGCCGCTGAAGGTCAGCGGACCGTTCCATTCGCCCATGCTTGCCGGGGCGGGGCAGAAGCTGGCGGATGTCCTGGAGAACGTGGATATCCGGGAGCCGGAGCTTTTGTTTGTCTCCAACGTGACGGCTGAGGCGGTATCCGGTGTGCAGATGCTGCGCCGTCTGCTGGCGCAGCAGGTATATTCTCCCGTGCGCTGGCAGCAGAGTATGCGCTATCTGATTGGAGCCGGGGTGGACACCTTTATTGAAATCGGACCGGGAAAAACTCTCAGCAATTTTATGAAGAAAATTGACGGTTCTGTGAAAATGTATCATATTGAAACGCCCGCAGAGCTGCGTGCCGTGCAGGCGGAGCTGGGATAGAAACCGGCAGAAGGCTGTGCAGAATGCAGGCGGAGCTGGGATAGAAACCGGCGGAAGGCTGTGCAGAATGCAGCCGGAATGAGAGATGGGAGAAGGCTGTGCATGGCGCAGCCGGGATAGAAAGCAGGAGGAATCTATATGCTGGAAGGAAAAATTGCACTGGTGACAGGCGCCGGGCGCGGAATCGGCAGGGAGACGGCTCTGACGCTTGCCAGGTACGGCGCGGATGTTGCGGTAAATTACAGCGGTTCGCGCGAGGGTGCGCAGAATACAGCGGCGGAAATACAGGCAATGGGCAGGCGCGCGCTGGTGGTCCATGCCGATGTCACAAAAGAAGCGGACTGCACCGCCATGTTCCATGAGGTGGAGGACGCGCTTGGAAAAATTGATATTCTGGTAAATAACGCCGGGATTACCAGGGATTCTCTGGCGGTGCGCATGAGCGAGGAGGCATTCGACGCGGTGCTGGACACGAATCTGAAGGGAACTTTTTTCTGCATGAAGCTGGCGGCGGCTTCTATGATTAAGAAGCGCAGCGGCAGAATTATCAGTGTCTCCTCTATCTCCGGCGTGCGCGGAAATGCCGGGCAGATGAATTACTGCGCGGCGAAAGCGGGCGTTATCGGCATGACGAAATGTCTGGCGAGAGAGCTTGCGGCAAGAGGCGTGACGGTGAATGCGGTAGCGCCGGGATATATTGATACGGATATGACGGCGGCTCTTCCGGAACGTGCGAAGCAGGAGATTCTTTCGCAGATTCCTCTGAAACGGATGGGAAGCGCGCGGGACGTTGCGGAAGCGATTGCATTTCTGGCGTCGGACGGCGCCGGCTATATTACGGGGCAGACGCTCCTGGTGGACGGAGGAATGGGAATCTGATGAGGAGAGTAGTTGTGACCGGCATGGGGATTATTTCTCCGCTGGGAAATTCGGTAGACAGCTTCTGGAGCAGTCTGAAGGAGCAGAAGGTGGGAATCGGCACTCTGACGCGGTTTGACACCACGGATTACCGTGTGAAGGTTGCCGCGGAGATTACGGATTTTCACCCGGAAAATTATATGGACGCGAAGCTGGCAAAGAAGATGGAGCTTTTCAGCCAGTATGCGATCGCGGCGGCGGATGAGGCGATAAAGGATGCGCATCTTGCGCCGGAGAGCGAGGATTGCACGCGCATCGGCGTCTCGGTGGGATGCGGCATCGGAAGCCTGCAGATTATGGAGAAAGCGTATGAAAAGCTGCAGAAGCGGGGATCGAAGGCGATTCCGCCGCTGATGGTTCCGCGTAAGATTACCAATATGGCAGCAGGCAATGTGGCGATTCAGTATGGGCTGAAGGGAAAATGCGTGAATGTCGTGACGGCGTGTGCGACCGGAACGCATTCTATCGGGGAAGCCGCCCGCGCGATTCAGTGCGGGGATGCGGATGTGATGGTCGCAGGCGGAACGGAGGCGGCGATCACGCCGCTGGGAATCGGCGGCTTTGCGGCGCTGACAGCGCTTTCTGTCTGCGAAGACCCGCTCAGGGCGTCCCTGCCGTTTGATAAAGACCGCAGCGGCTTCGTGATGGGAGAGGGCGCCGGCGTGGTGGTGCTCGAATCCCTTGAGCATGCTCAGAAGCGCGGCGCGAAGATTTACGCAGAAATCGGCGGATATGGCGCTACCTGTGATGCGTTTCATATGACCTCGCCGGAGGAGAACGGGGAGGGCGCGGCGCGCGCGATGATGCTGGCGATGCAGGAAGCCGGGCTGACGACGAAAGAGGTGCAGTATATTAATGCGCACGGAACCGGAACGCATCATAATGATTTGTTTGAAACGCGGGCGATTAAAAAAGCCTTCGGAGAGGATGCTTATGCGCTGAATGTCAATTCGACAAAGTCCATGACGGGACATATGCTGGGCGCTGCCGGAGCGGCAGAGTTTATTGTCTGCGTGAAGAGTGTAATGGAGAATTATATCCATGCCACGGCTGGTTTTCAGGAAGCGGAGGCAGAAATGGATTTGAATTATACGAAGGAGCCGGTGGAGCGCGAGGTGACGGCGGCCATCAGTAATTCGCTCGGCTTCGGCGGCCACAACGGCAGCCTGCTGGTGAAGAAGTATACAGACTGATGCCAGATGGGACGGCAGGCTGGCACAGCAAAGAGGCAGCCTGCCGGAGAGGTGTGAGGACTGATATGGCATGGAGGCAGCCTGCCGGAGAGAAATTTGCGGGGTGAAATAACATGGAATTCAGTTTAAATGAGATATTTTGCGTAATTGATAAGGTGCAGCAGGCGGGCGTTGCTTCCCTATCCTATCAAGATGCGGACACAAAGCTGCACATAAAAATGCAGGGCGGTGCGGAAGTGGATGGAGACCGGGAGAGCGGCAGACAGGGCGGCGCCGGAGCCAATACATGCAGCGCCAGCGCAGGAATGGAAGCCGGCGGAAGCCGGGAAAGCGGCGGATATGGCGGCACCGGAGCTGATACATGCGGCGCAGGAGTGGAAGCCGGTGAAAACAGGGCGCACGCCGGAAGCACGGCGACCGGCGGAACGCATGAGGAGGCTTCGCAGGAAGGGAAAAAGACCGGAGAAGCCAGATATATAGAATCACCGATGGTGGGCACTTTTTATACAGCTCCGTCCGAGAAGGAAGCGCCGTTTGTTTCTGTGGGCGATACGGTAAAGAAGGGGCAGGTTGTGGCGATCATAGAGGCGATGAAGCTGATGAATGAAGTGGAAGCGGAGTGCAGCGGCGTCGTGGAGGAAATCCTTGCAGAAAATGAGCAGCTCGTAGAATACGGACAGCCTCTTTTCCGGCTGCGGTAGCCGGGCGGGTGCATACATGCTTTTTCCGGCTGTAGTGCGGGGCGGATGTACATACGCTTCAAGATGAAGATAGATGGGCAGGCTTATTCTGCTTAAGTACGGGCGGGTGCACATATGCTTTCGCGGCGGTGTGCCGGAAAACGGGAACAGGAGAACAATATGTTAAATGTAACACAGATTATGGAAATTTTGCCGCATCGGGCGCCATTTCTGCTGGTGGACCGCATCGACGAGCTGGAGCCGGGAAAACGGGCGGTCGGATGTAAAGCGGTAACTTATAATGAACCTTTTTTTGCCGGGCATTTTCCGCAGGAGCCGGTGATGCCGGGCGTACTGATTTGTGAGGCGCTGGCGCAGGTTGGGGCAGTGGCACTGCTGTCCTGTGAAGAATACCGCGGAAAGCTGGCGCTTTTTGGCGGAATCCAGAAGGCGAGGTTCCGTCAGAAGGTGGTTCCGGGAGACGTGCTTTGTCTGGAGACGGAGCTGATTAAATTAAAGGGAACGATTGGAGTTGCGAAAGCAACAGCGTATGTGCAGGGCAAAGTGTGCACAGAGGCGGAACTGACCTTCGTAATCCAGTAGAGGAGCGGCACAGGCGCTTCCGGGAATTTGATAGAGGAAGAAAATATGTATCAGAAGATTTTAGTTGCAAACAGAGGGGAGATTGCCGTGCGCATCCTCCGGGCGTGCCGGGAAATGGGAATCCGGACCGTTGCCGTATGCTCGACGGCGGACAAAATGGCGCTGCATGCGCAGCTTGCGGACGAATGCATCTGCATTGGCGGGGCAAAGCCATCGGAGAGCTATCTGAAGATGGAAAGTATTTTAAGCGCTGCAATCGCCTCCGGGGCGCAGGCAATTCATCCGGGCTTTGGATTTTTGTCGGAGAATGCCCGGTTTGCCAGTCTGTGCGAGCGCTGCGGAATTGACTTTATCGGTCCGTCCGCGCAGTGTATTGCAGATATGGGCGATAAAGCGGAGGCGCGCCGGAAAATGCAGCAGGCTGGGATTCCGGTGATTCCGGGAACGGAAAACGCGATGACAGATGCAGATGCCGCCCGGCGTTTTGCGGATGAAATCGGTTATCCCGTTATCATTAAGGCGTCTGCCGGAGGCGGAGGAAAAGGAATGCGCGTGGTAGAGCAGCCGGAGCAGTTTGAGGAAGCCTTCCGGCTGGCGCAGCGGGAGACGCAGCTTGCATTTGGCGACGACCATATGTATGTGGAAAAATACCTCCATCCGGTACGTCACATAGAGTTTCAGATACTTGCGGACAGGCAGGGAAATACGATTCATCTTGGAGAACGCGACTGCTCTATACAGCGCAGACATCAGAAGCTTGTGGAGGAAGCTCCGGCGGTATTTCTGTCTGAAGAGCTGCGCGAAGAAATGGGAAAAGCTGCAGTTGACGCCGCAAAGGCAGCAGGGTATTACAGTGCCGGAACCGTTGAATTTCTGGTGGATTCCCGGAATCATTTTTATTTCATGGAAATGAATACCAGAATCCAGGTGGAGCATCCGGTCACGGAGATGGTGACGGGTGTGGACCTGATAAAGGAAATGATACGTATTTCGGCGGGAGAAAAGCTCTCTTATTGCCAGAGTGACATCTGCGTGCGCGGACATGCGATTGAGTGCCGGATTACGGCGGAAGATGCCGGGCGCGGATTTCTTCCCAGCACGGGAACCGTCACCGAGTTGCATATTCCGGGTGGAAATGGAGTCCGTGTGGATACGATGCTGTATAACGGCTGTGAGATTCTTCCATATTATGATTCCATGCTTGCCAAGGTAATTGTATGTGGCAGAAACAGGGAGGAAGCTATCAGCAAAATGAGAAGTGCGCTGGGTGAGCTTATTATAGAGGGTGTCACAACAAACCGGGATTTCCAGTATGAGCTGACGGGCAGCGATGAATTTGCAGCCGGAGATATAGATGCGATAAATGAACGCTTGCAGACGGAGGATATGCGGCGCCGGTGAATGGGAAAAGATGTGAGCAGGAAAAACGGCGGACTGGCGGACAGGAATTTGAGGAAGGGACAGGAATGCGATGCTGAAAGAACATTTTAAGAGACAGGCGGAGGAACCGGCGGAACTGACGAAAAAAAAGAACCGGCCGGCGGGCAGAGGACAGGTACCGGACGGCATGTTCCGGAAATGCGACGGCTGCCGGAAGGTCGTCTGCGAGGAGGATGTGCAGAAGAATCTGTATTGCTGTCCGGAATGTGGAAAACATTTCCGGATTGAACCGCGCGTGAGGATAACTCTGACGGTGGATGCGGACAGCTTCCGGGAGTGGGATGCCGGGCTTGTCGGAAAAAATCCGCTTGGGTTTGACGGCTATGAGGAGAAGCTGCAGCAGGTCAGAGAGAGCACAGGACTTTCCGAGGCGGTTCTGACCGGGGAAGCGCTGATTGGCGGCATCCGCACAGCAATCGGCGCAATGTCGGCAGATTTTCTGATGGGAAGCATGGGAGAGGCGGTCGGAGAAAAAATCACCCGCATGGTTGAGCGGGCGACCAGGGAGCGGCTGCCGGTTATTCTGTTCTGCTGTTCCGGCGGTGCGCGTATGCAGGAAGGAATTTTCTCTCTGATGCAGATGGCAAAGACCGCGCAGGCGCTGAAAAAGCATGATGAAGCCGGGCTTTTATATGTTCCGGTGCTGACGGATCCGACGACCGGCGGTGTGACGGCAAGCTTTGCGATGCTTGGTGATGTGATTCTCGCGGAGCAGGAGGCGCTGATTGGCTTTGCCGGACCGCGCGTGATACGGCAGACAATCGGGCAGAAGCTTCCGGCGGGTTTTCAGAGCGCGGAATTTCTGCAGAAGCATGGTTTTGCGGACCGGGTGGTAAAGCGGCGGCAGCTCAGAAAAACGCTTACGATACTTTTGCAGAGCGCAGGAGGAAAAGAATATGACGGAAAAACAATATGATGCATGGGAGTGCGTGCAGAAGGCGCGCAGTACGAACCGCCCATACGCCAGAGAGTATATTGCGCAGGTTTTTGATGGCTTTATGGAGCTGCACGGGGACAGGCTGTACGGAGATGACCGTGCGGTAATCGGCGGCATTGCTTCCATAGAGGGGCAGTATGTCACGGTAATTGGACAGCAGAAGGGGCGCAGCGCAAAGGAAAATAAGCACCGGAATTTCGGAATGCCCAATCCGGAGGGCTATCGCAAGGCGCTGAGGCTGGCAAAGCAGGCGGAAAAATTCGGCAGACCGGTGATTTTTTTTGTGGATACGCCGGGAGCTTTCTGTGGAATTGAAGCGGAGGAACGCGGACAGGGGGAGGCGATTGCGCGCAATCTCTGTGAGCTTTCGGACCTGCGTGTGCCGGTGCTTTCCATCATAACGGGCGAGGGCGGCTCCGGCGGGGCGCTGGCGCTCGCGGTGGCGAACGAAGTCTGGATGCTGGAAAACGCTGTTTATTCTATCCTGTCGCCGGAGGGCTTCGCGTCCATTCTCTGGAAGGACGGAAAGCGTGCGCCGGAGGCAGCGGCGGTCATGAAAATGACGGCGGCGGAGCTGGCGGATGCCGGAATTATAGAAAAGGTGATTCCGGAAGCGGTTCCGGCGGATAAGGACGATATGGGAGAACTGGCGGCCTGTCTGCGGCAGGAGATTTTAGAATTTCTGAAAAAATACCAGGGTAAATCGGGAACGGAGATTGCCGAAGCGCGGTATCAGAGATTCCGCAGGATGTAAGGCGCAGTATCCTGTGGACGAGCTGAGGCTGGAATACTGGAAGAAACAGTTTTACCGCATGACGCCGTATGCGGAACCGATGTTATCCCCTTCGAGCAGCACTTTTTTTACTTTTCTCTGCAGAGAGGTATCTTCTTTAAGCTTGCGGCAGTCCGTTTCTGCGGATACGTGAAACAGCCATTGGATAAATTCCCTATCGTCGGGGTTCGTGCTGATAAGGTCGAACCGGCGCTGGAATTTCCGGATATTGGAGCTTTCATCCAGCAGGGCGCCAAGCTTTGGCGATAGCAGCCAGGAATCGCAGGTATACCGGCAGCCGGTATATTCCGGATAGTATTTTTTGCAAAATTCGACTGACTGGCGCAGGGATTCCTCCACAGATGCATCACGGAAATCCGCATCGGAGGGAATGTGGACTGCGATTGCCGGTTTGTTTTCATAACGGGTCCACTCGTACTCAAGAGCACCAATCCGGAATAAGGTCATGGAAAGCTGACGGTATGTCCACCAGCCGCGGTCAAACGCATATCTTCCCGTTTCGGCGTAACATTCACCGATAAATCTGGTAAAGCATTTCATGGTATCCACGTAAATTTCATCGGGGATATGTTTCTGCCTGTATTTTTCATAATCTCTTGCCGCACATTCCAGACTGCATGCAAGAAGAGAAAGATTATCCGGGTCTTCGCCGAAATAATTTTTCAGCTCTTCATAAGCTTCCGGGGCTGTCCGGATGTCCGTCAGCCGGTCAAGCTGGTCTGCCAGAACCGGAAAGTGGATGTTTTTTACAACGTCATAAAGTCTGCTGACGACTTCCTTCTGCAACTGAATTTTTCTGCACAATTCAAATAATTCCATTTTCTTCTCCTCCTGCCTTATTAAATAAAACCATTGTAGCATACAAAGTTTCTTCTGAAAACTCTTAATCGGGCTTCCATATGGATTGCAAGGCTGATTTTTTGCTGGTGGAGGAAGATAATTGTCGAAGCCATTGCGAAGGCGTACATCCCATATGGCGTTTGAAGGTCTCGATGAAGGACTTCACATTTGGAAAGCCGTTGTTCAGCGCGGCGTCCGAAAGGTTGACCGAGACGTTGCGTTTGATATCGTCAATACAATGCATAAGACGGATATCTTGAAGATATTGATAAAAATTGCAGCCGGCATTGTTTTTGAACATCCGGGACAAGTGCTCCGGGGTGTAATGAAATTGCTGTGCGATAGAGGACAGAGTAATAGAGTCCGCATAGTGTCTGTTCAGATATTGCAGAATCGGGCGGAGCTTCTCAAGGCTGTCGCTGTTTACCTTGCTGTCTTTGGCAGCGGACTGTATGCAATATTTTTTCAAAAGAACCATAAAATGAAAGACCTGCTCCATCCCTTCCAGACTTTCAAGAAGCTTCTGATTATCCAGCTCTCCAAACCGGAGGATACTCTTCGCAATCGTTTCTCTTGCCTCTTCGTTTTCCGGAATCTGGAAACGTGTGTCATTTCCCAACCAGCAGTCAAAAAGATTTTTTGAAAAAAGAACGGTGAAGCCTTCGTAGAAATCGTTTGTCTGAACCCAGTAATTTCCATGCAGTTCGCCGCTGTTGACCACATTCCATTCTCCAGCCATCTGCTCCCGTTTTTTCCCGGAGATGAGAGTCAGGATTCGTCCGCTGGTTGTCAGATTAAATTCCACGCTGGTATGCCAGTGGAGATATGTATAAATATTTTCACCTTTTAATGAGTGAAAGTAGACTTTGACCGGCACATTCGCAAAAATATAGTCTTCTTTTTCATACAGCTCGTACATGGGAATTCTCCTTTGCAAGGCAGTTTTTATTATTTTACACCGTCTTAGCGCAGAAGCGCAAGCTATGGATAAAATACATCAAAATATGACAATCCGATCATCAAACATAAACAAGATACAAAAGGAAAAGAATGCTAATATAGAGGCAGCTTCAGGGTGGACGCAAACAATAATTTTATTTCAGGGAGGTTATTATGCAAAAAAAACGATTATTGCAAATGAAGAGGACAGGGGCATTTCTTCTGACAGGGACAATGCTTGCAGTCTGGATGACGGGGTGCGGGAGTTCCACTGGCGATTCGCCTGCGTCTGATGACGGGAAGGTTGCCATCACAATCTTTAATACGAAGTCGGAGATTCAGGACCAGATGGTGGAGATGGCAGAAAAATATTCCAAAGAGAAGGGGGTCAGCGTGGAGGTCTATTATTCCAACGACCCTCCGGCAACGCACCTCAGCACGAAATATGCATCGGACGATCCTTACACCATCAGTATGGTCGACGCTAAAAATATTACCACGTTGGGAGCGGAGCATGGGATCGATTTATCTGATGAAAAATGGGTAGATGACACAGAAATGGAAATACGCATTGACGATAAGGTTTATGGATTCCCTGTTTGCGTAGAAGGACGGGGTCTTATGTACAATGCGGATGCAATCGAAAAGATTACTGGAAAAGCCTTTGCCCCGGAAAGTATTACGAATCTGGATGAGTTTGAGGATTTGCTGGAGGAGCTCGCTGCGGGCGGAATGAAAAGTCCGGTTGGCATTCAGAAAGAGGATTGGTCTCTTGCGGCACATTACCTTGCGGAAATCTACGATAAGGCAGAAAATCCGGACGCGTATGTGGAGGGACTGCACGATGGCTCCATTAATATTGCAGAGGACGACAGCTTTAACGCTCTGATGGATACTTTTGATGTGCTCATGAAGTACAATTATGCGAAGGATTCTGCCGTTGCCGCTGAACGCGAACTGACAGAGCAGAAATTTGCGGAAGGCGAGATTGCATTTCTGTACGGAGGCAACTGGGACTGGTCCCTTATTAATGCCTATGATTACACGGAAAATATGGGGATAATGCCCGTGCCGGAAAACATAGAATCCGATACGAAGGATCAGATTGCTGGCGGTGCGACAAAATTCTTTTATATTGATTCCTCTGATGAGATTTCTGATAAGGAACGCGAAGCAGCCAGAGACTTTCTGAACTGGCTTGTCTATGATGAAGAAGGGCAGAAGTTTGTTACGGAGGACTGCAATATGATTTCTCCGTTTTCGACCAACAGTACACTGGAAGTGTCGGATCCTCTGAGCAAATCTGTTCAATCATATCTTGAGGCGGGAAAGATTACCGGAATGTATGATTATCAGCCGGACGATTACTATACAGTAGTAGGAGCGTCTTTCCAGAAATATCTTGCGGGTCAGATGAGTCGTTCTGATTTCGCAAAGGATATTCAGACCTACTGGAAAAATACGGCACTGGTGGAACATTAGTTTTTGCAAAAAGGAAAAGGGAAAAATATGGGAAAAATATATGCAGAAAAAGAAGGAATACCGAGTCTCTGGCTTACGAATATGATGGAGCGGTGGGAAGGACAGCTCTGCCATGTGCATGGTTATATCATTTTACGAAATGGAAATACTGTAGCAGAAGCATACCGGTACCCGTATACCAGAGAGAGCAGAAGAATCCTGCATTCTGTCAGCAAGACAATAACGGCAATCGCGATTGGTATGGCGGTAAGCGAAGGTTTGATTTCCGTAGATGATAAAGTGTTATCCTTCTTTCCCGGATATGAGCCACAGCAGAAACCGGATGATTTTCTGAAGGAGCTGACGATTGCTCATCTGCTTACAATGTCAGTCGGACATCCGGGAGACGATCTGAATAGTATTTATGCAGAAAACCGACCAGTATGGAAAACATTTCTGGACACGGAGATGGTATGCCGACCGGGTTCCAGATTTGTTTATAACAGTGGAGCTACATATATGTTATCTAAGATTCTGACTATGGTGACCGGGGAAAAGCTGCTGGATTATCTGCAGCCCCGCCTGTTTGAACCCCTGGGCATTACGGATGTGGACTGGGATGAGATAGACGGGGCGAGCACAGGCGGATGGGGCTGTATGCTTTCACTTCCGGATATGGCAAAAATCGGACAGCTTTTGCTTCAGAAAGGAAGCTGGGACGGACAGCAGCTTCTGCCGGAAACATGGGTGGAAGAAATGACAGGATGGAAGATTGCTTCCGATGAGACCAATGTCCTGGCGGACTGGAGATGTGGTTATTGCTATCAGATGTGGCGCTGCTCGCGGGAAGGGTGTTTCCGGGCGGATGGAGCTTTCGGGCAATATATTCTGGTGATGCCGCCAAAGAAAATGGTGGCCGTAATCTGGAGTGAGGATGCATATTCTCAGGATATGCTGGATTGCTTTTGGGAGGAGGTTTATGATAAAGCGGATGACAGAATCTACGGAATAGATGGAAGAGTTTATGAAGTTTTTCATAAAAAATGCCGTGAATGGGCTGCGCCGCTTCGGCTTGCACCGTCCTGCTCTTTTAAGGAAACGCAAATCTCGGATAAAACGTATCAGTCAGTGCGGATGGGAGCTTTTATAGACAGTATGAGTTTTTCTTTTTCACAGGAAGGATATTTAAAAATAACGATGGGAAAAGGGGAGAAGGTATCAGAAATCTATGCCGGTAATACGGAAATGTATCTGGGAGAGGGAAAAATGAATTTTGAGATTGCTTCTTATATCCGGCTGGGAAAGAAGCGGCTGGAGCCTGCAAAATATGGAGCGGTGTATCAGTGGATATCAGATCGAGCTCTTAAGATTATGATTAATTGGCTGGAGACGCCCCACAATATGGAAATTACCTGTGTATTTGGAGAGACTTGCGTAACAGCGGTTCTTTCTGTGAGCTACAGAAAGCTTTTGCTGGAGTTTGATGATTCGGCATCGATTTTTAATGTTGATGAATGTTTTGTGGGGGAGATTTTATAACTAATATAAAGAACAGAGCGGATTCGAGTGGAGGAAAAGGTATCTTTGGATGCGCCAGCGGCGGTTCATGCTGATACTTCAGGGAGAAGAATTTCTCGACAGCAACCGTCATTTGTCCGGGCGTCTGCCCCAGGCGGCGCGAGGAAGCGGCGGCAGCCGGAATCTGCACAAAACCGCATTACTCGAAGTGCTTTAAGCATATAAATGGATGAAGCTTTACATAAAATTCCTGCAGGTTCATGTACCGGTAAAACCGGCGCCTGCAGGCTTTTTTTGTCGAGCGGAAATGCTTTTCAAAACCGGATTTGTGCTTTATACTCTGCAAGTGACGGCGGACATGCAGTTACCCGGGGATGATGCGTGGGACGACCGTCAGAAACCAAATTTCATAAAAATTAAAAAGGGGGATCACTATGATACGCACAATCATAGAAACAGGCACATTACTTTACGCGATGGCGGCAGTCGGGATGCTGGGGATACTTTGTCAGCTCATTATTAGCAGGCGCTATAAGCTGCTGATACGGGAGGCGTCGGACACACAACTGGAAAAGCGGGATTTTATGAAACAATTGCGGTACAAATTCCGGATGGACAAAAAGCGGAGCAATGAAAATGTAAACATTCCCGTCTTTGTACGGCGGAGCATGTGTGATTACCGTTTCATGCGCATGACCTTCCATCAATGGAAGCGGCTGGCCGGCGGGCTTTATATCATTAGTATGGCGGCAGCCGCGGCGGGTCTTATTTATTGTTTCCGGACGGGATTATCCGATACATATATACAGAATGTCCTGTGGACGGCAGGCGGCATAACGGCGGCGACCGTGGCATTTGGCTTGTGGACAGACCTTCCGTATAAGGCGTCCTACCTGCAGATGGAGCTGGAGGATTATTTCTTCCACAGCGGAGCGGCGGTCGAGTACCAGGAGGCGGAAGCAGAGGTGGCGGCTGCAGCTGTTGCAGCCCCTGTTAAGGCAAAAGTGCCGTCTGTGATCGGCATCCGCAAAAAGAAGGGAGAACAGGTGGAGACGAAGGCGCAGCGGGAAAAGCGGGAACTGAAAACGAATCTGGCAAAAATAAAAGAAGGCGCGCGGGAAACGGCTGTTTCAGACAGCGACCGGGAACGGAACCGGGAGCTGTTGCGGCAGATGGATTCCAAAGAACAGGAGCGGATTATCCGGGACGTGTTAGCGGAATTTCTGGCCTAAAAACCGGGCATGCGCCCTATGCTGCTTGTTTCAAAACATCCGGCGTGCAAGCAAGCTTGCGCCGTCTGTTTGAAAAAGCAGCGCACGGCTTTATGGGTATGCACTTTACATTTCTCGTGCAGTCTGATAAAATAAACGTATTGAAGGGCAAAGCCCAAATGAGAAAAAGGAGCGAATAACAATGGGAAACAGAGTAACGTTCGATTATTCAAAAGCAGGGAAGTTTATCAGCGATGCTGAGATGGCGTGTATGGAGAAGACCGTTGCGCTTGCGAAGGAGACACTGGTGTCTAAGTCCGGCGCGGGCAACGATTTTCTGGGATGGATCGACCTTCCGGTAGACTATGACAAAGAGGAATTTGCCAGAATTAAAGCGGCAGCCGAGAAAATCAAGGGCGACAGCGAGGTGCTGGTCGTTATCGGTATCGGCGGTTCTTATCTGGGTGCGAGAGCGGCGATTGAATTTTTACGTCACAGCTTCTACAACACGGTTTCGAAGGAAATCCGCAAGACACCGGAAATTTATTTCGCGGGCAACAGCATCAGCAGCACGTATCTGAAGCATCTGATTGATGTGATCGGAGACAGAGATTTCTCTGTAAATATTATTTCAAAATCGGGAACCACCACGGAGCCGGCGATTGCTTTCCGTGTATTCAAGGAAATGCTGGAAAAGAAATATGGCAAGGCAGAGGCTGCAAAGCGTATCTATGCAACGACCGATAAAGCCAGAGGAGCGTTAAAAGGACTTGCAACAGAAGAGGGATACGAGAGCTTTGTGGTTCCGGACGATGTGGGAGGACGTTTCTCTGTTCTTACCGCGGTAGGTCTGCTTCCAATCGCGGTGAGCGGAGCGGATATTGATAAATTGATGGAGGGCGCGGCTGCAGGCAGAAAGCATGCGCTGGAGGCGGATTTTGCCGACAATGACGCGCTGAAATATGCTGCGGTGCGCAACATCCTGCTTAGAAAAGGAAAATCTGTTGAAATTCTTGCAAATTACGAGCCGAGCCTGCACTATGTATCCGAATGGTGGAAGCAGCTCTATGGCGAGAGCGAAGGAAAAGACCAGAAGGGTATTTTCCCGGCATCTGTTGATCTGACGACCGACCTGCATTCTATGGGACAGTTCATCCAGGATGGCGCGCGCATCATGTTTGAGACGGTTCTGAATGTGGAGGAATCACAGTGTGAGATTACGATCGGCGAGGAGCCGGTGGATCTGGACGGTCTGAATTATCTGGCGGGCAAGACCGTAGATTTTGTAAATAAGAGCGCCATGAACGGAACGATTCTTGCGCATACGGACGGCAACGTGCCCAACCTGATGGTCAATATTCCGCGGCAGGATGAATATACACTCGGCGAGCTGTTTTATTTCTTTGAGTTTGCGTGCGGCGTAAGCGGCTATATTCTGGGCGTAAATCCGTTCAACCAGCCGGGCGTTGAGAGCTACAAGAAGAACATGTTTGCACTGCTTGGCAAGCCGGGATACGAAAAAGAGCGTGAAGAACTTCTGAAACGCCTGTAAGGAGCACAGGAACATGAAAATAGTTATGCTGGAGCGCAGCTCCCTTGGAGAGGATATTGATTTAACGCAGTTTGAAAATCTGGGAGAACTGGTGATGTATGACCAGTCAACTGCAGCAGACACGCCGGAAAAGGTAAAGGATGCGGATATCATTATCGTCAACAAGGTCCCGATGAACCGGGAAACGCTGGAGGGCGCTGCTAATCTGAAGATGATTGCCATTACAGCCACCGGATACAACATCATCGACAAAGCTTATACGGACAGCAGGGGAATCGCGGTAGCCAACGTGGGCGGGTATTCGACCGATTCCGTTGCACAGCATACCTTTGCGCTGGCGCTGTATCTGCTGGAACAGCTGGATTATTATGATAAGTATGTAAAGTCCGGCGAATATGTAAAATGTGATATTTTCTGTCATATGGACAGGAGAATTTCCGAGCTGGCGGGAAAGACCTGGGGCATTATCGGGCTTGGCGCGATCGGAAAGCGTGTGGCGCAGATTGCGCAGGTGTTTGGCTGCAATGTCATATATTATTCTACTTCCGGGAAGAACAGGGACAGCGTTTATGAATCGGTATCCCTGGACGAGCTGCTTGCACGGGCGGATGTGGTGTCCATTCACTCACCGCTGAACACAGCGACGGAAAATATGATGAATATGGAACGGTTCCGCAAAATGAAGCCGGAAGCGATTCTGATTAATGTGGCAAGAGGTCCGATCGTAAACGAGCGGGATCTTGTCACGGCACTGAATGAAAACCTGATTGCCGGAGCCGGGCTGGATGTTATCTCGGCGGAGCCTATGAAAGCGGGAAATCCACTTCTGGAGATACAGGACAGCACAAAGCTGATCGTAACGCCGCATATTGCATGGGCAACGCGCGAGGCGAGAAGCCGTCTGATGGATGAGGTATATTTGAATATCCAGGCATTTCTGCGCGGGGAGAAGAGAAATCTGATTCCGTAGCAGGGCGCCGGGAATATTGCGTGCGCCGCACGGCAGAGGAACCTGTCGTGCGGTGTTTTTCCGTCGCCAGGCATCTAAGGGGAGCGCCGGTGGCTGGTCCTGTAGGCTGCCAGGCATCTGAAAGCCTGAAATTAACAATAAAGGATAGAAACGGAGACATCCGGGAAAGGAAAACGTTAAGGAGAAAATAATGAGTGTAAAGATTATATCGGACAGTACCTGCGATTTATCAAAAGAACTGATTGAAAAATATAAGATACAGATTTTGCCGCTGCATGTGATTCTGGGAGAGCGGGAATGTCTGGACGGCATCAATATCAGCCCGGATGAAATTTACCGGTGGGCGGATGAGAACCGCTCCGTGCCGGGTACGTCGGCGCCTTCTATAACGGAAACCATGCAGCTTCTGCAGAAATGCGGCTCGGATGGCAGTGAGATAGTCTGCTTTTCTATTTCGGAAAAGATGTCCACTACCGCCAATGTGATGCGGCTTGCCGCCAAGGAACTGGATATGGAGGACCGTGTTTTTGTGGTGGATTCAGAAAATCTGTCCACCGGAGTGGGATTGCTTGTACTGGAAGCGGCAACTATGGCGTTGGAGGGCAGAACGGCGGGAGAAATTGTCACGCAGATTCAGAAGCTGAGACCGTGCGTGAGAGCAAGCTTCGTTGTCGATACGTTAATCTATCTGCAGAGAGGCGGCAGGTGCGGCAGCGTTACAGCGCTGGCAGGGGGCGCTCTGAAGCTGCATCCCCGGATTGTCGTTTCCAATGGGGAGATGCAGGCGGACCGGAAATATCGCGGAAAAATGGAGAAGGTTCTGCTGAATTATGCGGATGATTTGAAGCCGCAGCTTTTAAATGCCAGAAGAAACCGGGTATTTGTCACGCATTCCGGCTGCAGCGCGGAAATTGTGGAGCTGGTCTGCCAGCACATTAAGGCGCTGGGAATATTTGAAGAAATCCTGGTGACCAGAGCCGGCAGCGTCATTTCCAGTCATTGCGGTCCGGGGACGCTGGGCGTGCTGTTTATTGAACGCGGATAAGCATTCCCACGCTTAAGGTGCGCAGGGCACTAAGCGGTGGAATGCGAATATTTGCTTTACAGGGAATAAAGCGGGCTTCCAATCAGCACGGTTTTTCCCCTGAAGGCAAAGCCATATTTCCGGATCCGGCTCTGCGGTATCCCTCTGGCTTCCAGTACAGAGGTATATTCTTTATCCTCAATCTGCTGCAGGGCGGCTTTTACGGTGTCGGCTAACGTTTTTTCATCCTCCGGGTCCTGCACCTTGAATTCCATGATAATGCCGGCGTCCTGCGCATTCCGCGGTTCCATGAGAACATCATATCTGCCGAAGCCGCTTTCACGGTTGGAGGTAATGATGTAACGGTCTTCCAGCGTCACCATCAGTCCGAGTACAAAGCCGTGATAGAAGCGTTCCGGTTCACTTTCCTCTGAGGGGCGGTTTCCGCTGTCAAAATAGCTGAAGGTTGTTTTTGTGATGCGGTTCATGTAGGCATTCATCGCCTTCAAATCATCTGCCAGAAGCCCTTTGATAAAATCATTATAATTTGATGCGGAGGAGGCAAACCATCCTTTTACCATATTCCGGAACATGATTTTCGTTTCATAATTGGTAATTTCCAGCTCGTAGACCTGTCTCCAGCCGGAGTATGCCGTTTTTTCCGTTCTGCGGTTTTTTACCCGGAGATAGCCGCTTGCCAGAAGCAGGCTCCAGATTGCGCTTTCATCCAGATTAAGCTGATTATATACAATCTGTTCATCAATTTCTGTACAGATGGAACCGCCATCCAGTAGCTGCTGAAAAGAGTCCTTTACCTGTTTTGTACCTTCGCGGATCAGCTTTCCTGCCAGACTGTTGCTGCTGGTATTCGCCCAATAGGGGGAAAACTGCTGTTTGTCCAGAAAATTGATAATGGACCACGGATTGTAAATGTCTGCTTTATGCCCAAATATAAAACCGTCGTACCAGTCTTTCACTTCTTCTTTTTTGTCAGAGAGACAATATTCGTCCAATGCGGAAAAAACCTCTTCCTCCGTAAAACCAAAGCAGTCTTCATATTTATTGGAAGTGGTTGTTATAATTTCCAGATTGTTCAGGTCAGAGAAGATAGATTCCCGGCTGACCAGCGTGATTCCGGTCATAATTGCGCGCTCCAGATAAGGGTTTCCCTTAAATGTGGCATTAAATAAACTGCGGGTAAAAGCCGCCAGTTTTTCCCAATATCCATTTACATAAGCTTCCTGCATGGGAGTGTCATATTCGTCCAGAAGAATGATGGCTTTTTTTCGATATCTGCGATACAGATATTCGGACATTCTGCGCAGAGAAATCGTAATTGCGGCATCATCGCTGTCTGAGGAGAGCGCGTTGTAGTATGTTTTTTCTTTTTCCCCTAACGTATCGTCTTCGGCAAGAAAGGCATATTTGTTATAGATATCTATAATGGACTCGCAGATTTTTTTCCGCGCCTGTTCATAGGAGACCTCTTTAATATCGGCGAAGCTTAAAGATATCACCGGATACGTACCCTGCAGTGTCCGGCAGGCGCAATCTTTCCAGATATTTGTGTTTTCGAATAATTTGCTGCCGGCATATTCGACGGAGAAGAAATGCTCCACCATGCTCATGGTAAGTGTTTTTCCAAAACGGCGCGGGCGGGTGATTAATGTCACATCGTCCATAGATTCCCACCATTCTTTGATAAACAGCGTTTTGTCTACATAAAATACATTCCGGGTAATTATTTTTTCAAAATCCTGGATTCCGATTCCTATTGTTTTTGCCACACGGACACCTCCTTCTGCTGCATAGTATCCTTATTCTGATATTATAGACTTTCTTTTCCGTCCGCACAACCACAATTTCGTTATTATTTTGATAGTTTTACGGTTAAGGAATACTGAAAATGCCACTTGAAAATACTTCGGCATACCGATATAATATAATCAGAAAGGAATGGATGAAGTATGATTATTGATGATTTGCTTCTGGAGGCTAAAATGAGCCGTTATAAGTTAAGCAAAGAAAGTGGTGTTGCACAGGCAACGATATCAGATATTTGCAATGGAAAAGCGTCAATGGAAAAATGCTCTGCAGGAACGCTGTACAAAATTGCAAAAGTTTTGAATGTGACTGTGGATTCGCTATTAGAGGCAGAAGGGCAATCAAATGCAGAAAATAAGGAATATCGCAGTTCTTTTGAAACATTCAAAAGTAATATTTGTCATCATGTGAAGGATATGGGGGATATTGACTTTATCATTGAGATACTTGAAAGCGATAAAATTCGGAATTTATATAAAAAAAAGTGGTATCCGGAATCGCTGTATCTGCTGGGCATGGTTGACTACCTTTCTAAAGTTAACGATTTGCCGATATGTACGAATTATAATGATATCCGGAAGCATAAACTGGCGCAAACGGTGTATCCTTCAAGTGTGTTGATTCGGGCAGCAGTCATGCATAGCGAAGAGGTTAAAGCGGAAGCGAGAAGAAAAGCAATTCCGGAATTCATGCGGTTTAATATAGTGGAAAGCGAGGTAAGAAATCTTGTCTGAAGTTTCTTTTACGAAAGATAATCTTGACGGTTATTTGAAAGAACTTTCCAGGGAATTCCGTAAAATGAATGGGACGCGGATGCCTGCGGAGATTATTCTGATTGGCGGCGCGGCTGTTTTGATTAATTATGGATTTCGTGAAATGACCTATGACATAGATGCAATTATACAGGCATCGTCTACAATGAAAGACGCAATTAACCATGTTGGAGACCGAATGGGGCTTCCCAATGGCTGGTTGAATACAGATTTTATGAAAACGACATCATATACGCCTAAGCTGATTCAGTATTCCAGATATTATAAGACTTTTTCAAATGTGCTGAGAATACGGACTATATCGGCTGAGTATCTTGTTGTTATGAAACTAATGGCAGGAAGACAATATAAAAACGATTTGTCGGATGTGGCAGGAATCCTGTTGGAGCAGAAAAATGCTGGGAAAGAAATCAGTTTTGAAAGCGTAAAGAGAGCAGCCGGGGAGCTCTATGGAGGTTATGATAACTTGCCGGAAACCTCCCGGACATTTATTGAGGCTGTTTATCAGAATGCGAATCTGGCGGAGCTCTATACGAAAATCTGTGAGGAGGAGAAACAAAATAAAAATATTCTGCTGGAATTTGAGGATGATTATCCGGAGGTTCTCAATGGTGATAATCTTGCTGAAATACTGAAAGCCGCTAAGGCAAAGAAAAATAGATGATATATGATATAGAAAAATAAAGGAAATATTTTATTTTCAGGCGGCCGCGTGGCGCACCGCCTATTGCGCTGACAGGGACACCATGTGTTCTCCGGAGGGCGCCGCCTGGTTCAGCCGCCGGTATTCCCGCGGCGTCATGCGGAAGCGCTCCTGGAAAACGCGGTTAAAGGTACGCTGGCTGGAAAAGCCGGCGTTTTCATAGGCTTCTGTGATGCTCTGGTCCGTGTGGCGGAGCAGATGGCACACGTAATCAAGGCGGACATCGTTGAGATAGCCGTTAAAATTGGTGTGAAATGTTTTAGAAAATACGCCGGAAAGCGCGCAGGGGCTGTATCCAAGAGCCTTTGCCATCCCGGAAAGCGAGAGTTCTTCTGTAAAATGTCCTGCAATGTAGGCGACGGTACGGTAGATTATGTCGTTGCTGCCGACAGAGCTTTTTTCAGCAAAGCTGAAATGCGGCATGGCTCTTGCAAGGATGATTTGTGTATAGGACTGCTGAAGTACGGCAGTCTCTTTTTCATAAGCGGTTTCGGACAGCCGGTTCAGCGCATAGGGAATATCCGGGTGAACGGCGTCGGCTCTGATAACCGGATACCGGGGACAGAACTGCTGCAGGGCGGGCTGGTAGCTTCCGCATAATGCGGGGGATGCGAGAAGATAAATTGCTTTGCAGGGGCGGCTGTCGAATACCTGGTAGTGGTGGATGAGCTCCGGAAATACGATTCCGAAGTCATGCGTATCCATGTGATATAATTCCTGTCCGACACCAAGCTCCAGCGACCCCTCCGTTACATAAATGAACTCGGCGGACTTATGAAGGTGCGGAGAAACATGGCGGGATTTTTTATGGAAAATCTCAAGATTGTTTTTACAATCCTTATAAACAGGCAGCATAGCAAAACCTCCTCATAGAATTTGGCTGGTTTTTCATGGGATTTGACACGTATTATACAGAAAAAACGGCTATAACGCAAATGTAAAAAGAAAAGAAAGAGAGGTTTTAAGTATGTGGAAAAAAATAAAACAGTATTTCAGAGAGTGTTATGAGTATTATGCAGAGTTAAGCTGCAGAATGTACAGATAAGGACAGAACACCGATGAAAACAGAAGACAGAAGAGAATAGGGGCAGCCACAAATTGGGAGAGATTTGCGGCTGTCTTTTTTGTTTCCATGCATCCGAAGGGAGCTGCCGGCGGCAGGTCCTGCAGGTACGGAAAATCCCCGGTTGCAATGAAACGCAATCCGGGTTATCCTATAGTTAAAAAACGAGAGGAACGAAAAGTCTTATGGGTAAGTATATTATGGCGCTGGATGCAGGGACGACCAGCAACCGCTGTATTTTATTTGATGAAAAGGGAAGAATGTGCAGCGTGGCGCAGCGCGAATTTACACAGTATTTTCCAAAGCCGGGATGGGTGGAGCACGATGCGGATGAAATCTGGTCCAGCCAGCTTGGCGTTGCGGTGGAGGCAATGAGCAGAATCGGCGCGGAGGCGGGGGACATCGCCGCCATCGGTATTACGAATCAGCGTGAGACGGCAATCGTGTGGGATAAAAATACCGGAACGCCGGTGTATCATGCGATTGTCTGGCAGTGCCGCCGGACTGCAAAATACTGTGATTCGCTGAAAGAAAAGGGACTGGAGGAAAGCTTTCGCCAGAAAACGGGACTGGTGATTGACGCTTATTTTTCCGCCACAAAGATTAAGTGGATTCTGGATAACGTGGAAGGCGCAAGGGAGCGGGCGGAGCGCGGCGAGCTTTTGTTTGGAACGGTAGAGACATGGCTTATCTGGAAGCTGACAAAGGGAGCCGTGCATGTGACAGATTATTCCAATGCCGCCCGCACGATGCTGTTTAACATCAATACGCTGCAGTGGGACAGAGATATTCTGAAGGAGCTGGATATTCCGGAGTGTATGCTGCCGGAGCCGAAGCCGTCGAGCTGCGTGTACGGGATGGCGGACGCGGCGTTTTTCGGCGGACCGATTCCGATCGCCGGGGCGGCGGGCGACCAGCAGGCGGCGCTTTTCGGACAGACCTGCTTTACCGCCGGGGAGGCGAAAAACACTTATGGGACAGGCTGTTTCCTGCTGATGAACACCGGGGAAAAGCCGGTATTTTCCAAAAACGGTCTGGTGACGACCATTGCCTGGGGGCTGGACGGAAAGGTAAATTATGCGCTGGAGGGTTCTATTTTCGTGGCGGGGGCGGCAATCCAGTGGCTGCGTGATGAGATGCGCCTGATTGATTCCGCCGAAGATTCGGAGTATATGGCGACAAAGGTTAAGGACACCAACGGCTGCTATGTGGTTCCGGCGTTTACCGGTCTTGGCGCGCCCTACTGGGACCAGTACGCCAGAGGCACGATTGTCGGCATCACCCGCGGCGTCAATAAGTATCATATTATCCGTGCCACCCTGGATTCCCTGGCATACCAGGTGCAGGATGTGCTGGAGGCAATGCGGGCGGATTCCGGCATTGAGCTGACGTCTCTGAAGGTGGACGGCGGCGCCAGCGCCAACAATTTTCTTATGCAGACGCAGGCGGACATTACCGGAGCGCCGGTGAACCGTCCGAAATGCGTGGAGACGACTGCGATGGGCGCCGCTTACCTGGCGGGACTGGCAGTGGGCTACTGGAAATCAAGAGCAGACGTCATTAAAAACTGGAATATCGACCGCACCTTCCAGCCGGAAATTTCAAAAGAGGAGCGCCAGAGGCGCATCCGGGGATGGAAAAAAGCGGTGCAATATGCATACGGATGGGCGAAGGAAGAATAGATACTGCCGGGCGCTCAGGCGTTTGACGGAGGCAGATATTATCCGGGCGTCTGTGCCTGGTGTGCCGCCTTTCGGTACTCTGTGGGAGTACATCCGTATTCCCGGCAAAACAGCTTAGAGAAATAGCTTAAATGGTTAAACCCGCAGGATACCGCAATCTGGGCGATGCTGGAGCGGGTGTTTGCCAGCAGATACCGGCTGACCTCCAGCCGGTATTTGTTTGCAAAATCGATGGGCGATTGCCGGAGATAGCGTTTGAAGATAATGCAGCATTTGCTGCGGCTGATGTTTCCGGAGGCGGCTATGGCGTCGAGCGTCAGTGTGTCCTGGTAATGTTCGTATATGTATGAGACCATTTTTTTCTGCAGGGTCAGGTCGCTGTAATCGTATGCGGGTTCCTGTTCCAGCAGGGATTTGTGCTGCAGAAAGAGAATACGCCACAGAAGATAAAGGGTGCTTATAGCCTCCAGCTCATAGGCATCCTTTTCTTCCGTTTTCAGCAGAAGTATGCGGTTTAGCAGTGCCTGCACCTGTTCATGATTCGCAGAATCCGCCGCATAGTGAAAATATGCGATATTTTTATTTTCGATAAAAGGAGCCACGTAATACTGATAAATCTTTGGGCTGGCGTTTAATAGTCCTGGGTGAAAAAGAATGCAGATAAACCGGCATTCGCGGCGCAGGTGGGCGTAGCCGTAATGAAGCTGCCGGGAGTTGACGACCAGACAATCCTTTTCCTTCAGCAGAATATCACGGTCATTTATACGGTAATTCATTTCACCTTCGATCACATAAATCAGCTCAATATCCTCATGCCAGTGGCAGAGGGCTTTCATGTCCGGATAGTTTGACAAAATGCCGGTCCGGATGTAAAGCGGGACGCCCGGATTATCATAGTGGACGATTTCTGACGCATCCTGCATAATATCAGTGTTTATCATCTGTATCCCCTTCCCTGAATACGATTGTTATAAAAATTAAAGCGGAAAATGCTAGATATCCGCTGCCTGCTTTACTATTATTATAGCAGCGCAAAGATAAACCGGCAAGGGAGAGACGGCATGAAATACAGGGAAAAGGCAAAAAGAAACGGAGAATTTTATAAAAAGCTGTTTGCACTGGTGATGCCTATTGCGATGCAGAATCTTATGTCTGCAATCGTGAGCGCTTCGGATGCCCTGATGTTGGGAATGCAGGGACAGACGGCGCTCTCTGCGGTCTCTCTTGCAACGCAGGTTTCGTTTGTGCTGAATCTGTTTTACGCGGCGCTGACAATCGGGGCGACTGTCCTGGCGGCGCAGTACTGGGGAAAGGGAGACCGGCGGGCGGTAGAGCAGGTGCTGGCAATCGTGCTGCGGTTGTCTGTTATTGTTTCCGTTTTGTTTTTTCTGGCGGCGGTCTGCTGTCCTAAGCTTCTGATGCGGATATTTACAAACGGGACGGAGCTGATTGCTCCGGGGGCGTCTTATCTGCGCATTGTGAGCGGCTCTTATCTCTGTATGGGCGTGTCGCAGATTTATCTGTGCATTATGAAAAACAGCGGAAGAACCATGAGAAGCACCATATATGGCTCGTCTGCCGTTGTAATCAATCTGATATTAAATGCGGTGTTTATCTTCGGGCTGTGCGGCTTTCCGGTGATGGGAATCCGGGGAGCAGCGCTGGCAACGCTGATTGCGAGGATAGCGGAGCTGCTTCTGGTCCTGTCTGAAAACCGGAAGGAGGAGGTTGTACGTATCCGCCTGCAGTACCTGAGAGCCCCGGACTCCGCGTTAAAAAAAGATTACATCCGCTATACGACCCCGGTTCTGGCAAATGAGCTGGTATGGGGATGCGGTTTTACGATGTTTTCCGTCATTATGGGACATCTGGGAAGCGATGCGGTCGCAGCTAATTCCATCGCGAATATTGTAAAAAATATTATCGCCTGCTTCTGTCTTGGCATTGGGGCGGGGAGCGGGATTATTGTCGGAAACGAGCTGGGCAGAGGAAACCTGGAGAAGGCGAAGGAATACGGGCGGAAGCTGTGCAGGATTGCGCTTGCGGCAGGGGCGCTGTCCGGAATCGTCCTTCTGGCGTTAAGCCCGGTGATCTTCCTGTTTGCGTCGAATTTAAGCCTTTTGGCAAAGGAATATTTAAAAGGGATGCTGCTTATCTGCAGCTATTATCTGATTGGAAAATCCATCAATTCCACGGTGGTGGCGGGTATCTTCTGCGCCGGGGGAGATACGAAATTCGGATTGTGCTGCGATGCGGTGACGATGTGGGTGATTATCATACCGGCCGGAGCAATAGCGGCGTTTGTGCTGAAGCTGCCGGTTCTCTGGGTTTATTTCTGGCTGAATCTGGATGAATTTGTGAAGCTGCCGGCGGTTTATCATCATTATAAAAAATACAAATGGGTAAAAAATCTGACCGTGGAAAACGCGGGAATGGACAGCGGACAGGAATAGCTATGTTTTTACATCCGCGCGAGAGCGGCGGAAAATCAAGTAGAAAGGAAAGGTGTAAAGAAAATGACAAACAAAGAAAGAAGAGACAGACAGTTACCGTATATTTCTGACAATGAGGTTTTTGAGGAACAAAAACGGGCGCGGAGGCTGACGCAGGAGCTGAATACGGCGGACAGGTCCGATTTTGACAGAATCAGTGAAATTGTAAAGGAGCTTCTGGGAAAATCAGACGGGGCTTTTATCAATCCGCCGTTTTACTGCGATTACGGCACGCACATTGAAGTCGGAAAGAATTTTTTTGCAAATTATAATTGCACGATACTGGATGTGGCGAAGGTGATAATCGGGGACAACTGCCAGATGGCGCCGAATGTGGCAATTTATACGGCGGGGCATCCGGTGCATCCCGATACCCGCAATACTGCGTATGAATACGGAATAGAGGTAACGATTGGGGACAACGTCTGGATTGGCGGAAATACCGTTATCTGTCCGGGCGTGCATATCGGGAGCAATACGGTAATCGGAGCCGGAAGCGTAGTGACAAAGGACATTCCGGAATGGGTGATTGCGGCGGGCAATCCGTGCAGGGTTATCCGTAAAATCACGGAGGAGGACAGGAAATATTACTTCCGTGACCGTGCGTTTGATGAGGAAGCCTGGACGGAAGTTGAAAGGATACTTAACGAAAAGTAGAGGAGAATATGCTATGAACATGCATGAGAGAATCCGTGACGGAAAGTTGTTTACGGATATGTGCGAGGGGTTGCCGCAGGAACGGCTGCAGGGAAAGCGGTACATGAAGGAGTTTAATGACAGCGCGCCGGATGAACCGGAGAAAAGATGTGAGCTTATCGGCAGAATGCTGAAGCAGGGAAAAGGGATATGGATTGAGCCGCCGTTTTATTTCTGCTATGGAAGCCATATTGAAATCGGAGAGGGCTCATACCTTAATGTAAATTGCAATTTTATCGACGATGGAATGATAACGGTCGGGAAAAAGGTGATGTTCGGTCCGGCGGTTACGATTGCCACGGTGGGGCATCCAATCTGCCCGGATATGAGGGAGTATATGTATGCCGCCCCGGTAAAGATAGCGGATAATTGCTGGATTGGTGCCGGTGCCGTGATATGTCCGGGCGTGACGATTGGGGAAAATTCGGTAATCGGAGCCGGAAGTGTGGTAACGCATGATATACCCGCAAACTCCGTTGCGGCAGGAAATCCCTGCCGTGTTATCCGCCCGATTGAAGAACGGGACAGAAAATATTATTTCCGGGACCGGGAAATTACGGAGGAGGATCTCCTGGAAGAGGCAGAACTGCGAAAAGGGTAACATAATAAATTACAAAATTTATCATATGAAATTCCGTATGGGGTAAAATAATGAAAACACCCAAAGGAGGAATTTTATATGGAGCACCAGATAACGGAAACGGATATTCGTGATTTTCAAAAATATCTTTATGAAGAAGAATGCTGTGAAGGAACGATTAAAAAATATATCAGAGATGTGAGAAGCTTTCAGAGATGGGTTTTAAATCAGACAATCCAGAAGGAAACAGCCGCCAGATGGAAAAATCATCTGCTGGAAGCCGGTTATGTATCAACGACCATCAATTCTATGGTGTCGGCGGTCAATCGCTTTTTTGATTTTATGGGATGGACAGAATGCCGGGTAAAGTTTTTACAGATTCAGCGAAGGGTATTCCGCGAGCAGACGAAAGAACTGAGTGAGAAAGAATATAAAAAGCTGCTGAGGGCGGCAGAGCGGAAAGGACAGGAGCGGCTGGAGCTTTTGATGGAGACGATTGGAAGCACCGGAATCCGCGTGTCGGAAACGACATATATTACGGTGGAAGCGGCGAAAACAGGGCGCGCGGAAATATCGCTGAAAAGAAAGGTGCGTGTGATTTTGCTGCCGAATAAATTATGCAGAAAGCTGCTGCGGTATGCCAGAAGACAAAATATTGCAGCCGGACCAATCTTTCTTACAAAAAGCGGAAGATGTCTTTCGCGCAGACAGATCTGGTATGAGATGAAACAGCTCTGCAAATCTGCGGGGGTAGAAGAGACGAAGGTATTTCCGCACAATCTGCGGCATTTGTTTGCAGTTATTTTTCATCGGGCGTGCAATGACCTGGTAAAGCTTGCGGATATACTTGGACATAGCTCGATTGAGACAACCAGAATTTATCTGATTTCAACGGGAAAAGAACATGCGGCACAAATAGAAAAGCTTGGATTGGTTATTTGACGAAATCTATATTTTGTCTATTGGATTCATCACGAAATGATAGTCTACATATAATCATCTACATTATAGCATATGGCATAATAGAAGTGCAAGGCAAATTTTTGCTTTAAGTGGAAGTCTTTTGAAAAAACGGACATAAAAATAAAGGGCATAGACGCTGTTTAAAGACAGTTTTATCTTTTATGCCCTGATATAGTAAAAAATGAGGTGGAATCGAACGGATTCCATCTTTTTTAATGCAAAAATCTACTCAGATTATGACTAAAAGAAAAACGATACACCGTGAGCAGACTGACAATGGACAAAATATAGATTTCGTCTAAAAAGGTCTGAATTTGTCCGAAAAGAAAGCTTCGGAGGGGAGATGGTGAACAGGAGTAGTAACCGTCGGGTGTGGATATTGAGCACATACATGGTGCAGGCTTGTAGACTGCCTTGAAAAGTCTAAATAAAAAAGAAGGGAAAAGGGAAAATGAAGAAACAGAAAAGAAAATTGATGGCTGTTGTACTTGCGGTCATGATGCTCTTTACGGTAATGCCTTCAGAGATATTTGCGGTGGAAGAGCCTTATGCGTCTGATGAGAATGTGATATTGACGGAAACCCAGTCAGAAAACACAGACGTGACAGAAAGTGAAACAGAAGAGGTGACGGAACAAATAGACGGACAGCACGAAGGGCTGGCGATGATGGAACCGGAAATGGTGTATGAAGGTGATTCTATACTGGAGAAAGGTCCGGAAGTGATGGAGCCGGAAGAGCCAGTCAGCACGGCTGTTATGGCAGACGAACCGGTTGCTTATGCGAATGATTATATTGAGAAACGGGTAGGAGAAACTGGCTTTTCTATACAGCGCCCGTCTGTCTCTTATACTTGTCCAAGATGCGGGGGCGTTTTGGTAGAACTGATACCGGACAGAAACGAATATGGAAATTTACAGTATAGTCTGTCTGATAATACAATACTTGGAAACTGCAACTTTGCTGTAGCTACCTATAGTGATGGATATCCATGTCTGCGATTTGATTTTACAGCAGTAAAGCCAGGTACGACAACCGTTACACTGACATATCAGTATACTTATGGATATTACGGGGAAACCGGGAATTGTGGAAATTGCGGTAAAGCAGTTCAAGTACCAGCCAATTATAACTGGCAGACTGGAAGAGCAACCTTCACAGTCTATGTACCTGGCAGACAGTACACAGTGACTTATACTGACGGTGTGGAGAACGAAGAAATTTTTACGGACCAGGTATATACGGTTACGGAAGGCACGACTACTCCGGAATTTGAAGGAACGCCGGTTCGCAAGGGATTTACCTTTGAAGGATGGGCTCCGAAAGTAGCGGAAACGGTTACAGGTGATGCTACTTATACTGCGGTATGGAAGGCGCAGGAGACAAAGCCGGAATGGGATAAACTGACCATTACAAAGACGGCAAATAAGACAAATGCGAAGCCGGGCGAAGAAGTTACTTACACGCTTACTGTAACGAATAATACTGGAAAGGACTTGACGGGAATTACTGTTTCAGAAAAGCTGGATGGTAATCTGACTTTTGTTAGTGCAAATCCAGAGGGTGTATATGATTCGGTAACTGGTGTCTGGACGATTGCTTCTCTGGCAAATGGAGCGTCTTCTATACTGACGATTACGGTAAAGGTAAACGATGGTGTGGAGGATGGAACAGTTATTTCGAATAAAGCGCAGATTACAGATGCAAAAGCAGGTCCGGATGGTCTGCCAGATGATGTAAATCTGAGCGATGAGGAAAACATAACCGTAAAAACGGAAAAATTGCCTGTTACATTAACTGTAGAAAAGGTGTTTGACGGAATTGTAGCCACACAGATTCCGGCAAATTTTGCACTTAATTACACGATAACACCGGATGATGGAAGCGATGCTCTGGAAGGAAAGCTTATAGCGGCAGATGCAGAATGGGAAACGGACGCCGAAGGAAATCCGATGCTCAAGTGGACTATTACCGGATTTTATAGTGGAGGAAACGGTACTCTTATAGGAAATAGCTGTGTATTCACAGAGGAAAATGCAGAGCTTGAAGGTTATAAGTTGACAACGACAGGACTGGAATTTAAGCTTGGAGATTCTATTTCGAGCGCAACAAGAAGGATTACGAATACTTATGAGAAAAATACGAATCCGCCTGTTGAAGAAACCGATTGGAGCGGTCTTTCTATTACGAAAAGTGTGGCTCCCTCCGGTACAGTAAAACCGGGTGATACGGTTACTTATATAATCCAGGTGAAAAATGATACCGGGAAGAAACTGACCAACATCTTAGTTTCGGAAAAATTGGATGAGAATCTTGTTTTCATCAAGGCTTCATTCTATGGAAAGTATGCTATAGCAAAGGGAACCTGGACGATTCCTGCACTGGAAAATGGTGCTGAGGCAGCTTTGACGATTACTGCAATGGTAAAGGCAGATGTAGCAGACAAGACAGTTATTAAGAACACAGCTACAGTCACAGATGCTGAAGCGGAAGATGGAGAGATGCCGGCGACCAGCAGACCGAGTGCCGGAGCAGATGTGACGGTAGACAATCCGGAACCGGTCATACCGACAGAGTGGGGCAAGCTTTCCATCAGTAAGACGGTAGACCCGACAGGTACAGTAAAGCCGGATGATACGGTTACTTATACAATCCGGGTGAAAAATAATACAGGAAAGAAGCTGACTAACATAGTAGTTTCTGAGAAGCTGGATGAGAATCTTGTTTTTGGCAGTGCGGTGGGCAATGGACAATATGATGTAGTAAACGGAATCTGGCCAATTAATGAACTGGAAAATGGTGCTGAGGCAACCATGACGATTAAGGCAATAGTAAAAGCAGATGTGGCGGACAAGACAGTTATTAAGAATACTGCCGCAGTCACAGATGCTGAAGCGGATGACGGAAAGATTCCGGCGACCAGCAGACCGAGTGCCGGAGCTGACGTGACGGTAGACAACCCGGCACCGGAGACCCACAAGTATATGCTGACGTACGATGCAAACGGAGGAACAGGCGCACCGGAAGCGGAGACAAAAGAGAGCACGGAAACTTCTGCAACCTTTATAATTTCAGAGGTACAGCCGGTAAGAGACGGCTATACGTTCCTTGGGTGGTCTACTTCGGCTTCCGGAACGGTAAACGTTGGAGCAACCATTACGATTTATGCGGATACGACTATTTATGCAGTATGGCAGAAAGACCCGGAACCGGTCGTACCGACAGACTGGAGCAGGCTTTCCATCAGTAAGACGGTAAATCCGACAGGAAATGTGAAGCCGGGCGAAACAATTATTTATACAATCCAGGTGAAAAATGATACCGGAAAGAGACTGACTAATATTGTAGTTTCTGAAAAACTGGATGAGAATCTTGTTTTTGTCAGTGCTGCAGGTAACGGACAGTATGATATGGTGCAGGGAACCTGGACGATTACTGCCCTGCCGGATGGGGAAGCGGCTTCTATTGAAATCAGGACGACGCTGAATGAGAATGTGGCAGATGGTACAGTAATTAAGAATATTGTTACGATTACGAATGCTTCTGCAGACGATGGAAATCTGCCGGATGGAAAGAATCCGGAGGCGGGCACGGAAATTACTGTTAAGCAGCCGGAAACGGAAAGCGAGAGCGAATCAGAAACAGAAAGTGAATCGGAAACGGAAAGCGAGAGCGAGTCAGAAACAGAAAGTGAGACTGAATCTGAATCAGAAACTGAGACAGAGACAGAAACGGAGCCGATGACAGAACCGATAACGGAGCCGACGACAGAGACAGAAACGGAGCCGATGACAGAGACGGAAACGGAACCGGTGACAGAAACAGAGACGGAAACCGAGACTGAGACGGAAACGGAAACAGAAAAAGCAGATAAGCCGAGTGGTTCGAACAGTCAGAACAATCAGGGGAATACGTCAAACCAGAATGCAAATCAAAATGCAAATGCGAATCAAAAAACACCGCAAACGGGAGACAGCACGAATAGTATTCTGTGGATGATGCTTCTTATAGCGGCAGGCTGTGTACTTCTTGTGATGACTGTTTCAGGAAGAAAGAGAAGCGAGAAACGTTAGAATGGCAGGAAAAAGCAGTGACTTGACTGGAAAGCGATTTGGCAGACTGTGCGTTCTGGAAAAAACAGACGAGCGGTGGAGCGGTTATATTGTGTGGAAATGTGTGTGCGACTGCGGGAATGAAATACTTGCAGACACCAGACGGCTGAAGCGCGGAACAATCAGAGATTGTGGATGTAGTTCCAGACATTCGGCAAATGGCGGGAAAAAGGCGGAAGACCTTACCGGACAGCGCTTTGGAAATCTGACCGTGATTTCCAGAGCGGAAAACCAGAAGAAACGCGTTTGCTGGAAGTGTCGCTGTGACTGCGGAAACGAAAAGATTATAGCGGCACGGAAATTAAAAGCGGGAACGGCTCAAAGCTGCGGCTGCCAGGACATGGGATTCAGACATGCAAAGCTGGACCTGGCGGGACAACGTTTTGGAAGGCTGACGGTTTTATATCCGACAGATGAAAAAAACAAAAAATTGTCTCTGTACTGGCATTGCCGCTGCACCTGTGGAAACGAACTTGATGTATCGCGCGATGCACTGCTTAGCGGTGCGAAGAAAAGCTGCGGCTGTCTGCAGCAGGAAGCATGGGATGGCATCAAGAATCAACTGACACGAGTGGACGGTACTTGTATTGAATGGCTGGAAAAAAGGAAATACCGCTGTGACAATACGAGTGGATTCCGCGGTGTCAACAGAATGAAACAGGGCGGATACCGGGTAACAATCGGTTTCAAAGGAAAACGGTTTTATATAGGAAAATACCGTTCTTTCCAGGAAGCCGTACAGGCAAGACTGGAGGCAGAAGAGCTGGTTCATGAAGGATTTGTAAAACGGTACCGGTTATGGCAGCAGAAAGCAGCGCAGGACGCCGAATGGGGAACACAAAATCCGCTTATATTTGAAGTGGAAAGAAAAAACGGTAACTTGCACATTATATCAAATATCAATTCATAATTTTGGCGGGGCATTCAAAGCCCCGCCGATTTATTCCTCAATGACCTGTATTTCTAAAAAATCGAACGGAATCTGTTCGATGAAATTGTCCTGGGTGAACCGCGTCTTGCTGTGGCGCTGGAATTCGCGGATGTTGGAGTCCAGCCAGATGGGCTTGCCCAGGTCAAACTGTGTGCAGATTTCGTCAAGCGCACGGAAAATTTTGTGGGTGCGGGTATCCTGTGAATCGTCGCAGATGGTGGTATCCCGCTGCAGACGGTTGTCCTGCCAGATTTTTCCCCATAAACGGAACATAATGTTTTCTCCTCTCGTTACTCTTCTGTTTCAACGGAGACTTCCGCCCATCCGTCGTCTGTCAAATCTACTGCAACGCTCCATTCTACTTCGCCGGAAGCGTTGTGAACGGCATAGGGAACCAGCAGCCCGTTTTCGGACGGTTCTGCGGAGGAATCCGTTTCTGTGAGAACATACGAAGCATTTTCCTGCGTGGGTTCCACGAGAACATACGGGTCACTTTCCTGTGCGGGTTCCACGAGAACATACGGAACATTTTCCTGTGCTGCATCCACAAGAACATACCGGTCACTTTCCGGCTCCGCTTCCACAAGAACATATTCGTCGGGATAGAGTGCATTTCCGCAAAAATAATTGTAAATCAGCCGCGTAACCTCGTGGATATGTTCCACGGCAGCGTCCGTATCGGTTAAATCAGTTGACATAATACAGAAGATATAATCGCCGTATGGCGTGTAAATGATTGCCGCGTCGTTTTCGGTGTCGTCCACCTCGCCGGTTTTGTGGGAGATGTGCACGCCTTCCGGAAGCCCGTCCGGAATTTTGTAATTTACCTGCTGACGGTTTAACAGTGTTTCGAAGCGGAAGGAATAAAAGTGCGAAACCAGCTCGCCGTTGTAAATCATTTCCAGCAGGCGTCCGCAGTCCGCCGGGGAGGTCATGTTGACGCGCCCGTCAGAGACCCAGAGAGACGGATCGGCGATGCCGTTTACCTGCTGCGTGCTGGAGAAGCCGTAACGCGCGATAAAATCATTTACCTTTGCAAGTCCGGTCTGGAAATCACCGCTTTCGTCGCACAGCTGGCGCACCAGTACATTGGAGGATTCGTTGTCGCTGACGGTAATCATGGCGTCCAGCGAGGACAGAATCGTATCCGTTTCCTGCAGATTGCCGAGAGCAATCTGCTCGTAAATAGCGCCCGCAATGTAGAGCTTAATCAGACTGGCGGATTCCATGCTGTGCTCGTTGATTTCCATCGTTCTGCCGGACGAGAGGTCCTTCAGATAAACGGACCAGTCCCCCTGATAAGAGGAGAGCATTTCTGTAATTTCCTCCTCCAGGGATGTCCACGAACGGCGCATGATCAGATTCCCGTTGACGGAATGAAGCTCATAGCCGCTGTTTGGCATGTAATTCGGAATGTTGTTCATACTGTTCAGGAAAAAAGAGCCGGTGTAAAGGAGCGGCGGCAGATTTCCAAAAGCCTCCAGCAGGTCCTCTCTTGTAAGAAGCCGCGCCGGAGTATCCGCGGATGAGCCGCTGTCTTCTTCTGCGGACCCGGAGGCATCCGCGGATGTCCGGGAGCGCAGATCGGGCCATTCCGACAGGACAGTGTCCGTCAGACCTTCGGCGGCGCTTTCTATGGCAAAAACGGACTGCAGCGGACCGGCGGCAAAAATAAGCGCACTCAGGGCGCAGCCGTACAATTTTGGCAGATTTCTTAAAAACATTGCGTTAATCCTCCCCTTTTCAGACCATACATAAAAATATCATACACGAAAGCGGTTTTTTTGTAAATAAAATAATTGGGGTGTCCGTGGTCAGGGGTTTAATAAACGCAGAATCCTCAGCGATAGCTGCAGGGAAAGGCAGGTTTCTTCGTCCTCGAAGGAAAAAGAAAACAGCTCCTCCATTTTGGAAATTCTGTAATACATGGAGTTTTTATGTACACACGCTTCTTTTGCCGCTTTGTTAATATTTTTTCCGCAATTCAGATAAATGATTAAGTCATTGAGATATTCCGTATGGTATTGCTGATCATAGGAGCGTATGGCAAGCACGACCGGGTCGCAGAGAAAATGCAAATCGATTTCTTTTTCGGCATACAGCAATAGCTGGTAGATTTTCAGGTTTTTGTACAAACACAGCCGCCCCTCCATTTTAATAAGACCGGCAATGCGGATGGAATCGGAAGCCTGCTGATAATAAACCGGAAGATTCTGCAGACCGGAAATGAGATTGCTGACGCCGATCCGGTAGTCGGTGCTCGTTTCGTAGCCGGAAAGATTCTTTTCCAGAAGATGATGTTCTATGACCGCCTCGGAGGTCAGCAGGATTAACTGGTTTTTATATACGATGCTCAGCGTGTCCGGGAGATTCTGTGCCAAATATTCCCGGATATAAAAAATACTGGTCTGTACCGTGCTGCTCAGAAAATCAATGATTACCAGATGCATCTGCGGCGGAAGATGAAGCTGCAGGCATTTCAGCCGCATCTGCAGCTCCTGTTCGTCTGTCAGATTCCCTTCCAGCAAATCGGCAAGCAGCGTATAGTACGGGATTTCGTAAGGCTTCGATATGCCTCTGTACAGCATTTCATACGAAATGACCTTGCACAGGAGAACCAGCAGATCATTATCCTCTGCGCAGAAATCACGCCTGCTTCCGTATATACAGAC
Source organism: Marvinbryantia formatexigens DSM 14469 (assembly GCF_025148285.1). Classification (NCBI taxonomy): domain Bacteria; kingdom Bacillati; phylum Bacillota; class Clostridia; order Lachnospirales; family Lachnospiraceae; genus Marvinbryantia; species Marvinbryantia formatexigens. Next base: position 2,407,627 of record NZ_CP102268.1, read on the forward strand.
GTGTCCCAGCACATGGCTTCCGTCACGGATCCTGGCGGCCAGGAAAGGAAATTCCGCAAAAGAATATTTCCCGATAAGCGGCTCGTCCGTGGAATAGATTCTGGCAAAATCCCCGGTGCGCATAATCTGAATCATCTGTTCGGGGATGCTGTAATTGTAATTTTTTACATACTCCCAGAAATCATCGTATGTTGCATCATGGTCGCTATAGCATAAGATTTTATATCCCAGGTCGCAGATGAAGACAGAATTGCCGAAAAGCTCTGCGGCGGTATCGACGATGTGCTGCATACCGCACCGGTCAATTAATGCCTTCATCAGTTTCGTTTCTTTTTGTTCATAATTTTTATCCATGACAGTTACTCCTTAAATCATTTTATCACCTGGAAAACAGCTTTAAAAATTTGTCCAGCGCGGAGCTGGTATTACGTTTGTGATAAAAAACCCCGAATGAGAGCTCTATATTTTCGGAAAGAGGCACGGCGGCGTATTCCGGAGAATCCAGGGTCAGTATCTGCGGAAGCACGGAAATTCCAAAACCGGACGCGGCAAGACAGTGCGCAATCTCAATACTGTTGCAGTAAAGGATTTTGTCCGCGGCATGATGTCCGGACAGCCGCCGCTGGAAGGCGGAGGTGGAAAGCGGGGCGTTTAGCGGATTGCAGGCGATAATGGTCGTATCCTTTAAATCCTCCAGAGAAACGCTGTCCCGTCCGGCAAAGGGGTGCGTTTTCGGCATCAGGCATATCATCCTGTCCTTTTGCAGCTCGATAAAGTGGATGCTGGTTTTTTTAGGCATATTTTCTCTGTAATAAAAAAGAACATCTAATTTGTTCTCCAGAAAAAGATTCAGAACGATTTTATAGCCAGGACATTCGATATCCGGGCGGATATCCGGAAATTCAGAATGAAATCTTGTTAAAACCGGCGTCAAGAAAAAAAGCGCCGCGGGATTGCTCAGTCCGATGCGGATAGAATCAGAGTTTACATATTGCTTCTGCACGCGGGTGATGGCCGCCTCCGATTTCATGACGATATCTTTGGCGTCCTTATAAAAAGACATCCCGGAAGGCGTAAGCTCTACATGCCGGGTGGAACGGATGAAAAGCGCTACGCCAAGCTCGTGCTCCAGCGTGTTGATCTGCTTTGCGACTGCCGGCTGGGAGATGTAGAGCGCCTCGGCAGCTCTTGCAAAGCTCAGATTTTCGGCGACCAGGATAAAGCACTTTAAATTGTCGATGGTCATTTCATTGCCCCCTTTCATAACCGCCTGTTATGAATAATAGCATATTTTTCATGAGAATCAGCGGATTACGGTGTCGTTGATAATGGAGATAAATTTTTTCAGTATGCCGCCGGAAGAAGCGCTTTTGTAGAAAAAGCCATAGGAGAGCGGTTCTGTATTTTTCAGAGGAACGTAGCTTATTTCGGAAGTCATGTAATTCAGTCTGGGCAGCACAGAGCATCCGTATCCGGCTCTGATCAGCGTGAGAAGAACCTGCAGGCTTTCGCAGATATAGGTGCATTCCGGCGCAACATGCTGGCTGAGCTGCTCCCGGATAGCCACTGCCCTGGAGGGAATGGCATAGGAATCACAGATAATAATGCCTTCCGAATAGAGCTCCTGCACATCAATTTCTGACCTCCGGGCGAAAGGGTGTCCGTCTGGCAGCGCACAGCAGAGCGGGATTTTGATAAGCTCCTGGTAGATGATTTCATCCTTGAGCGGAATATCGTCTTTAAAACCAAACAGCAGCTCCAGCTCATTCTGATAAAAGAGATTCAGAATGGCGCGGTGGGGAATGACCCGTATAAACGGATGCAGCTCAGGCATCTGTTCCCGGCAGGGCTTCAGAACCTGACAGAGAAAGTCGAGAACGGCATCGTTTTCGCAGCCAATGGTTAATACCTGCACGTCGGAAGTATTGCTGCGCTGTATTTTTTCTGTGGCAAGCCTCAGTCTGCCCACAACGTTTTTGGCGTCTTCGAGAAAGCAGAGCCCGGCGGGCGTGAGCGTAACGGTTCTGGTCGTGCGGTGTAATAATTTCGTTCCCAGCTCTTCCTCCAGAGAGTGAATCTGGCGTGATACGGCGGACTGGGTGATGTTGAGGATTTCGGCGGCGCGCGCAAAATTCAGATTTTCCGCCACCTGGATAAAGCTTTCTAATTGTGCAGTATTCATTCTTCCTACCTCGATTAATGCGGTTTTGTCATTGATAATACCATTTATTCACTTCACTTTCAAGAAGAAATATGATTAAATATTCTTTGAAAGAAAATAGTTTGACTGTAAGTAGTTTGGCGGGGCTTCGTACAGAAGCCTGTTTTTTTACAAATATATCAGCACCCGGAGCAGACAGGTGCTGATACACGGGAGTGATAGGGAAAATGTCGGAAAAGCAATGTGCGGGCGCAGTCCTGGGACTGGCGAACCAGATTCGCAGAAAATTTAATATGATAACCGACAAAAATGCAACACAGACCCATATTCTGTATTTTCTTTTTCATGATGGCGCGTGCAGGAAAATCTATCAGAAGGATATAGAGGAGGCGCTGAACATCAAAAGCGCCAGTCTTTCCGTGCAGCTGAAAAAAATGGAGAAGAGCAATATGATTGCCCGCAGAAAGGTTTCCGGCGACGACCGGTTAAAGGAGGTCTGCCCGGCGCCGGCAGGCATCGCTTTAAAAGAGCAAATCAATGATGAAATCAATCTGCTGGAGGATATTCTGACGGAGGGAATCTGCAAAAAAGATTTGGACACATTTTATGATGTGGTACGGAAAATGTCCGAAAATATATCGTCCAATGAAAAAAACTATGTGCACAGGGGAGGCGGAAAACAGTGAAAGCATTGAAAACCAGCAAAACGCTGTAAAGAACAGAAAGTCTGACAGACAGAGAGTATACAGAGCAGAATAAAGGAGGAAAAAAGGATGAACAATCAGGAAAAAGTGCGGTTATTAAAACAGAGGCTTCAAAATCTGGAAATCAGCGGAAAAGAGAACGGAGGTGTGCAAAGAAGAATCCGGAGAGACATACGGAATCTGGAGAAGGGCATGACGGAGGAGGAACGCCGGAGCTGTTAAAGGAAGATGGTGCAGAAAAGCGCATCGCCGGAAGGAATAAGACAAGAAAGGGAAGGACAGAGAAATGGGAAAACTGGATAAGATTCAAAAATATGTAAAAAAGGGAAAGGCAGATAAGCTCGCTGCAATCGCTTACGAGAAAGATAAAGAAGCCCGCCTGGCGGCGATTGAAGGGCTTGGAGAGCTGATCAGCGATGAAAAAGCATTAAATACCCTGGTGGCGATACTGGAAGATGAGGACGCGGATGTCCGCAGAGCCGTTGCCACTGCCCTTGGAAAGTCAGAAGGAAGCTACGTGGAAACACAGTTGCGTTACTGTCTGGGACATGAAAAGGATGAGACGGTACTGGAGGCAGCAAGAAAATCCCTGGAAAGAATTAAAGAAAAGAAAGCATAAAGAGAAAGAAAAAGGCGGTTCACCAACGGGAGTGAGCCGCTTTTTTGTCTGCAAAATATTTCCGGTCAGGACAGGCTTTATTTTTTTCTGCCTGCCAAAAGAGATATAGCGGCAACAAGGCAGGCAACAAGAACATAGAAAAACCAGTCCGGGGCAAATATGCCGACTGCCAGCAATACGATAGCGATAATAATGAAAGTAACGGATAACGTGCTTCGTTTCATAATGGAACCCTCTCTGAAAAAAATCCCCTATATTAAATATAAGTATAGCAGATGGTGGAAGGCTTTTCAATTCCTGTTTTTTATGATAAGATAAAAGAAATTGTGTGAAAGCTTTGCGGGAAAGAGGGAAAAATGAGAGAGGGCTGCGAAAAAGCCTGCAGGGAGTTTTGAGGAAAATATAGAAGGATGAAGAAAGGGAGCGGGAAGATGGCGATTAAGACGACAGGACTGGTTCATATTTACTGTGGGGACGGCAAGGGAAAGACAACTACCGGCATGGGGCTGTGCGTGCGCGCGGCCGGATATGGCTACCGGGTTCTGATTTATCAGTTTATGAAGAATAACCGCACCAGCGAGCGGAAGGTGCTGGAAAAGGTGGAAAATATTACGATTGTGGATGGGCTGGAGGAAGAGAAATTCAGCTTTCAGATGACAGAGGAGGAGAAGCGCGAGCGGCGGCTGTTTTACGCGCAGCAGTTGAAGACAGTGACGGAAAAGGCGTGCAGGGAGCAGTTTGACGTTCTGTTTCTGGATGAGGTGATTTATACCATCCAGGCGGGATTGCTGGATGAAGCGCTGGTGCTTGAATTCCTGGACAATAAGCCGGAAAAGCTGGAGGTCATCCTTACCGGACAGGGACCGGATGAGGCGCTGCTGGAGCGGGCGGATTACGTTTCGGAAATCTGCATGAGAAAGCATCCGTTCCAGAAAGGGCAGCCGGCGCGGGACGGCATTGAGCGCTGAAAAATCCGCGGGTGTATGGCGGCGGCCTGCTTTCCTGCATAGCGGCGGCTGAAGAAAGGGCAGAAGCGATGACCAGGCGGCGGTTGGCGGTGCAGCAGTTGCAGGCGCTGGAAACAGTAAGTGTAAAGAATCTGCTGCAATCAGGAAAATGATTAATGAGAAGAAGACAGGAGGAAATTATGAGAGCATATAAGAGACTGTTAAACTATGTAAAGGTGCACACGACGAGCTGTGATGAGAGCGAGACGACGCCCTCGACGCAGCGTCAGTTTGATCTGGGGAACCAGCTTGTACAGGAAATGAAGGAGCTGGGGGTCAGCGATGTGCGCATCGATGAAAAATGCTATGTGTACGGCGTGATTCCGGCGACGCCGGGGAAGGAAGACGCTCCGGCAATCGGTTTTATCGCCCACATGGATACGGCGCCGGATTTTTCGGGTGAAAATGTAAACCCGCAGATAATCGAAAACTATGACGGCGGCGACGTGACGCTGGGCGGGGGAAGAGTGCTGTCAGTAAAGGATTTTCCACACCTTGCCGGTCTGCGCGGACGTACGCTGATTACGACGGATGGAACAACGCTTCTGGGCGCGGACGACAAGGCGGGCGTTGCCGAGATTATGACGCTGGCGCAGGAGCTTCTGGAGGGGAATCTTCCGCACGGAAAAATCTGCATCGGTTTTACGCCGGATGAGGAGGTCGGGCGAGGCGCCGATTTCTTTGATGTGGAGGGATTTGGCGCGCAGTTTGCCTATACAATGGACGGCGATGCGGAGAACCAGATCGAATATGAAAACTTCAACGCCTGCGGGGCAGAGGTTACTTTTAAGGGGTTTTCCGTGCATCCGGGAAGCAGCAAGGATACAATGATTAATGCTTCCCTGGTGGCGATGGAGTTTAACAATATGCTTCCGTCCGGCGATACGCCGCGCGACACCGAAGGATACGAGGGCTTTTTCCACCTCTGCAGCATGAGCGGCGACGTGTCGGACGCGAAGCTGGAATATATTGTGCGCGACCACAGCGCGGAAATGTTTGCGTGCCGGAAGGAAACGCTGCGGCACATTACAAAGCTGCTGCAGGAAAAATACGGCAGCGGTGTGGTGACGCTGAAAATTACAGAGCAGTACCGCAATATGAAAGAGAAGATCGAGCCGTGTATGCATCTTATTGAAAACGCAAAGCAGGCGATTACAGATGCCGGGATGGTGCCAGTCGAGGTTCCGATTCGCGGCGGCACAGACGGCGCAAGGCTTTCCTATATGGGGCTGCCCTGCCCGAACCTTGGAACCGGCGGTCACGCTTTTCATGGTCCGTATGAGCATATCACGGTGGAGGGCATGGACCTGGCGGTGGAAGTGATGAAGGGCATTGTGAAACGGTACGCAGAAATATGAGGAGCCGCATGCCTATTTGGTATGAGGAATATTCATCTGCTGCGGGACGACGGGAAATGTACACAAAACGGCGGCAGGGAGATACAGGCACATGGAAACAACAGACAGTAAAATTCATGAAAAATTTATGCGAGAGGCGATCCGGCAGGCAAAAAAGGCGTATGCGCTTGACGAGGTGCCGATTGGCTGCGTGATCGTGCAGGACGGAAAAATCATCGCGCGCGGCTATAACCGGCGCAATACCGATAAAAATACGCTCTCTCATGCCGAGCTGATTGCCATTAAAAAGGCGGCGAAAAAAACAGGCGACTGGCGCCTGGAGGGATGTACGATGTATATTACGCTGGAGCCCTGTCAGATGTGCGCCGGAGCGATGGTGCAGGCGCGCTTGACAGAGGCGGTCATCGGCAGCATGAATCCAAAAGCGGGCTGCGCCGGAAGCATCCTCAATATTCTGGAAATGCCGGAATTTAATCATCAGGTGCAGGTGACTCGCGGCGTGCTGGAGGAGGAGTGCAGCGAGCTGCTCAGCCGTTTTTTCCGGGAGCTGCGTCAGAAAAAAAGTGTTAAGAAATTGTTGGGAAAATCGTAAGCTTTTTACGAAAAAATTTAAAGAAGTTTCCTTCGCGGGTGCGGTATAATTTTTATGGGTCCCGGACGGTTCGGCTTCAGGAATTCCGGGACGAATGCGACACCCGGCATTACGGAGGAAATTTATGAGACAGAAGAGGAAAACAGATATGAAAATACCGGTTGCGCTCTGCGTTCTGATGGCGGCTTTTGTGATTTACGCGGAGGCATCAAAAACACAGACCGATTACGCAAAGGAAACGGCTGCGCAGACAGAGGTGCAGCAGACGGAGCTGGCTGCTGAAACAGAAGAGGTGCAGACGGAGACAGAGACGGAAGATTTGCTGAAGGATTATCCGGAAAGTCTTGTCGCATTTATGGAGAAATATCCGGAAGCGACGCAGTTTGTGCTGGATTATCCGAAATATAAGGATGTACATAATGAAATCGACATCAGCGGCGAGGTAAAAAAAGGAGAACTGCCGCTGTTTCTGCAGTGGGACGTGCGCTGGGGATACGAGCGGTATGGAAGTGATTTTCTGGCGGTGACCGGCTGCGGACCGACCTGCCTTTCTATGGTGCAGTGCGGACTGAGCGGAGAAACCATCTGGAATCCCTACGAGGTGGCGAAGATGGCGGAGCAGGAGGGCTACTATGTCAACGGGGAGGGTTCCTCCTGGGACCTGATGAGCGCCGGGGCAGAAAAGCTGGGGCTGCAGGTATACAGCGTGACGCTGAGCGAGGAGGATATCACCGATACACTGCGCAGCGGGAAGCCGGTCATCTGCTCCGTCAGAGCGGGAGATTTTACGGACAGCGGTCATTTTATCGTGCTTGCGGGGGTCAACGCGGACGGAAGCATTAAGGTCAACGACCCAAACAGCAGAATAAACAGCGAAAAGAGCTGGGACATCGGGCGGATTCTGCCGCAGATTAAAGGAATGTGGGCGTACAGCTTTGGTGATACGGAAGAAGAGGAAACGCTTTATGCGGACGAGACGGGAGAGGGTACCGGAGAGTACCGTGGATATTAGAAAAAACAGAAAAAAACGCGGAAGAGGGCGCCGGAGGCGGCTTTTGTTTCTGGTACTGGGTGCGGTTCTGGTGATAGCGGCGGTCTTTGCCGTGCGCTCCAGGAAAAAGCAGAGCACGGTTCCCGCCTGGATACCGATGGAAGGGGAATATCCGGTCAGTATGCTGGAATTTATGGAGAAATATCCGCAGGCAACTGACTTTGTCATGGCTTTTCCGGAAAAGAAGGATCTGCATCCCAAAATCGACATTACCGAAGATGTCCGGCAGGGCGGCGTACCGCTGTTTCTGCAGTGGGATGAGCGCTGGGGCTACGAAATCTACGGGGATGATTTTCTCGGCGTGAACGGGTGCGGACCGACGAGCCTTTCTATGGTGCAGTGCGGACTGAGCGGGGATACGAAGTGGAATCCTTACGAGGTGGCAAAAATGGCGGATGAAAACGGCTATTATGTGAGCGGCGTCGGCTCCTCCTGGGAGCTGATGGACGCCGGAGCGCGGCAGATGGGACTGCAGGTCTCTGAGGTGCCCTTCAGCGCGGAGGGGATTGTGGATACACTGAGGTCCGGCAGGCTGATTATCTGTTCAATGGGACCGGGAGAATTCACCTATTCCGGTCACTTTGTCGTCCTCACCGGGGTGGATGATGACGGACGGATTTTCCTGAACGATTCCAACAGCCGCGAGCGCAGCCAGCAGACCTGGGATGCGGATTATCTGCTGTCACAGGCGGTCGCCATGTGGGCGTACAGCTATTGACGGGGACGGCAATGCTGAAAGTGGACGTTACATGGGTGTATAATTATTAAAGGCGCGGCAGGATGCGTCGGACATTCCGGTGCGGAGACAGAGATAAGAGGACATATATGGAAATAATCAGACATTTGAAAGAAAATATTGCAAAGGTAATGATAGGCAACGAGCGCACGACGGAGCTGGTGCTTGCCTGTGTGCTTGCAAAGGGGCATGTGCTTCTGCAGGATGTGCCGGGCACGGGAAAGACGATGCTGGCGAAGTCGCTGGCAAAGTCCATTGATGCGGATTTTGGCAGAATCCAGTTTACGCCGGATATGCTGCCGTCGGATATCACCGGGTTGAATTATTTTGACGCAAAGAGCGGAGAATTTGTGTTTGCGAAGGGACCGGTGTTCTGCAATATTCTGCTGGCGGATGAGATTAACCGGGCGACGCCGAAGACACAGAGCAGTCTTTTGGAATGCATGGCGGAGCGGCAGGTGACGGTGGACGGCACAACGCGCGTTCTGGAAGAGCCGTTTCTGGTGATCGCGACGCAGAATCCGCTGGAAACGCTGGGCACGTTTCCGCTGCCGGAGGCGCAGAAGGACCGTTTTCTCATGCAGATTTCAATGGAGGACCTGACGCCGCCTCTGGAGCAGAGCCTGCTGGAGCGTTTTCTGGCGGGGCATCCGCTGGAGGAGCTGGAGCCGGTCTGTGAGAAAAAGGATATTGCAGAGCTGCAGATGCGGTGCAGCGGAGTTTATATCCATGAGGACCTGCTGAAGTACATGATCCGTCTGGTACATGCGACGCGGGAGAATCCGCAGGTGGAGCATGGTGTCAGTCCGCGGGGCTCACTTGCGTTTGCACGGGCGGCGCAGGCGTTTGCGATGGTGCAGGGCAGAGATTATGTGGTGCCGGAGGATATCAAGACCGTGGCGGTTCCGGTTCTGGCGCATCGTCTCGGACTGTCCGCGGCGGAGGACAGCGACCGGGCGCGGGCACAGGTGATACGGGAGCTGCTTTCCAGGGTGCCGCTGCCGACGGAGGAGTGGAGCAGACGGTGAAAGACGGTTTCTGACAGGATATACTGCCTGCAGAGGAGTGGAACAAACGGTAAGAGGACGGTTGCGCGATGCTGCTGATAATGCTGTTTTTAGGCGTGGGAATCGCCTGGTGGCTGCAAAAGAATATATACCGGCGTCTCTGGAGCCGGAAGCTGGAGACGACTGTTTCCTTTGAACGGAAAGCTGTTTTCGAGGGAGAGACCTCCGCATTGCGGGAAGAAATTACGAATGGAAAGCTGCTTCCGCTTCCGGCGTTGGAGGTGCGCCTTTCCATGAGCCGGAATCTGGAATTTTCCAGCGAAGCGAAGGATAATTCCAGCATTTCGGACCTTTCGTATAAGAGGGATATTTTTTCGCTTTTCGGGCGGCAGAAAATCGTGCGCACGCTCCCCTTTGTGTGCAGAAAACGCGGATTTTACCGCATTCAGAGGGCGGGAGTGATTGGCTATGATTTCTTTTTTAACGAAGCCGGGTATCTGGATGCAGAGCAGGATACACAGCTTTTTGTGTATCCGCGCCCGGTGGACACGGCGCGTATCCGTCCGGTCTGCCGTGCCATTTCCGGGATGGTGCTCTCCAGAAACCGTCTTTATCCGGATCCGTTTGAATTTTCCGGTCTTAGGGAATACCGCCCGACAGACCCCATGAATACCATTAACTGGAAAGCGTCGGCAAAGAGCGGCGGTCTGATGGTCAACCAGTATGATTCCACCACCAGCATTCATCTGACGATTCTCCTGGATATTGCAGACGAGGGTATCTGGAAATACGGGGAGCTGACGGAGGAGAGCATCCGCATTGCGGCATCGCTGTGCGCGCGTCTGGCGGCGCAGAATATGGAGCTGGACATCCTCAGTAACGGCATTTGCGTTTATCCGGGTGAGGAGGAGCGGCAGGAGGCGTTTGCCATGCATCTGAAGGCGGGCAGCGGTCAGATGCCGGAGCTGAATCGCGCTCTGGCGTGCATGGATACCCGGAAGGCGGCGTGCTCCGCCGCAGAGCTGATATCTGTGGAAGCGGCAAAGCGCCGGAGAGAGCATATCTATCTGCTGATTTCCAAAAACCAGAGCGGAGTGCTGCTGCACGACCTGCGCGCCCTGGCGGGAAATGACAACCAGATTCTGTGGATCGTGCCGCTGCATCCGGCGATGGAGCTGACGCTGGAACGGGCGGCGGGAATCGGGATTATGCGGTGGGATACGCAAAGGGCACAGAATTAGGGGAAAGCGGGAGGTGACGACATGAAGCTGCGCAGCAATTACGTGACGACCGGAATAGCGTGCCTGCACGCCGTTCTCTTATTTGCGGGCTGTTATGTCATCGTACCTGCGGTTCTGGGAATGGAACCGGCGCAGACCTGGCGTTATTTTGCCGGCAGCCTGTGGCTTATGGTGCCGGTCGCTCTCAGCCTGCTCTGCATCCGGAAAATAAAACAGCCGCTGCTTTATCTGCTGGCGGGCGCGGTGGTCACTGCGGGGATGAAGCTGCTTTCCGGCAGTCTGCTGACGGGCGTTCTGACGGCGTTTATCTTTTTAATGCGTGGGTATACGCGTATCAGAAAGGGGAAGTTGAAGAGCATGCTGAAGGAAATGCCGAACGCGCAGGAGGAGCAGCTTGACAGAGAGCTGCGGGAAATGCCGTCGCTGCTGGATGCGCCGCAGGCGCAGCACTGGCTTATCTTTGCCGTTTATTATGTGATTTTATTGTGTCTGAAAAAAGAAGAGCTTCTGAAATGGATTTTATATATGGCGGTCGCCGATGTTTTTCTGGTATTTGTCTCGGAATACCTGTCTTCGCTGCGCATCTTTCTGGAGGAACATGAAAAAATAGCCAACCTTCCCAAAAGAAGTGTAAAAAAAGCGGGACAGATGCTGCTTGCACTTATGCTGCCGCTGCTTTTTGCATTTGTGCTGCCTTCCCTGCTTTCCGGAAAGGAGCCGCTTGCGGAGCTGGAATTTGAAATCAGCGGGGCTCCCGCTGTGCAGGAAACAGAAGCGTTCCCGCAGGCCGATGGTGCCGCCGGGAACGATTGGATGAATATGCTCCGCGAGGATGTGCCGGAGACTCCCGCCTGGATGGAAGCGCTGTCTGCGGCGCTGATGTGGATTTTAATGGCAATTATCCTCGCCTTCTGCGTAGTGCTGCTTTACCGCCTGTGCAGGCAGGTTATGAAATCCTTTGCCGCGGGCGGGGACGATAAGGTGTATTTTTCAGAGGACAGTGAAGAAGAGCAGGTGCAATCTGTGCCGCGCCGGAAAAGACGTCTGCGGCAGCCGCGAACGGACGCGGGCTGGAAAATCCGCAGACAATATAAAAAAGCCATCAAAAAGCATATGCCCGGAATGCCGGGCGGCTGGGAAACGCCCGGCGAACTGGAAGAAAAAGCAAACGTACAGACAGAGGCGGTTTCAGAAGAACTGCATGAGCTGTACGAAAAGGCGCGTTATGGAAGAAATGAAAGGGGATAGTCCTCCCGGTTACGGAAGAGCCGGAGGACTATCCTCTGTATTTACAGAGGTTATATGTACCGGTGACGGCAGCGTTACGTCGATGATGGTTCCTTCGCCGGGACTGCTTTCCAGATACAGACCGCAGGAAGAACCAAAGTAACTGCGCAGCCTCTGACTGACATTTTTCAGTCCGATGGAATGATGCCCGGAGGAGGATTCGACCGGTATTTTTTCATCACACCGGCATTCTTCATTTAGGTGCGCCAGCTTTTCGGGAGGGATCCCCTGCCCGTTATCTGCAACAAAAAGATGGAGAACCCGGTCATCCATCTGGCAGGTAATACTGATGTAGCATCCTGTTTCCATCGAGGAAAAACCGTGCTCGATACAGTTTTCGATTAAAGGCTGCAGGACGAACACAGGCGTTTCGATTTCAAGATATTCCGGCGGAATCTGGATATCCAGCGTAAATTTACCCGGAAAACGAAGGTTCTGTATTGTCATGTAGCGTTTGACCTGACAGAGCTCTTCCTTAAGCGGCGCTACCGGAAACTTTTCCAGATTATAGCGGATTAAGTCGGACATACAGAGCGCAATCGTTTCAATCTCCGGCACATTATGAAGATTTGCCAGAGACTTAATACTATTCAGCGTGTTGTACAGAAAATGATGATTAATCTGAAACTGGAGCATCTGGATTTTTAACTGCTGTTTTCCAAGCTCCGTTTCATAGTTCTGCTGCAGGCTGCGCATGAGACGTCTGCACAGAGAATTAAAGCTGCGCACAAGCCGCAAAAGCTCCTGGTTAGAACCGCAGGCTTTTTCATCAATAAGACCGCCATCCTCCGGATTGAGCGAATCAATGGAGGCGCAGAGACGGGAAACCGGGCGTGTCAGCGTTCTGGACAGGATAGCGGAAAGCAGAAGACCGAGCAATGCGCAGAGAAGAAACGCACTGAAATGGGCAGCCAGATTTTCACGGTACGCAAGAGAAATAGCATCGTTATTGACGAGCTGGATAAGACGCCATTTGGTGGTGGCATTTACGCAGCCGCTGACAGCATAGTCGCTCTGTCCGTCGCTGAGCTGTAATTGTGCGTCAGACGTATCATTCATTTCTTCCAGAGAGCTGCTGAAAGCCGAGATATCCGCCAAAAGCGCAGAGCTGCTCTCATCCTGTGCGAAGGACGGACTGGAGGAATAAATCAGTTCATTTTCCGTGTTGTAAATGAGAAAAGTATGGTCTGTCAGCTGGGAAGAATCGAAAATATCTGCAATCGGACGAAAATCAATTTCGCAGTAGCAGACACCGATTTCGCTGTAATTATAGCCATCATAAACGATTTTAATCATTGGCAGAAGCGTTTTTCCGTTAGAGCGTTCCTGCAGCGGCGCAAAGTAAGTGTGATTGGAGGATTCTCTGGCGGCAGGAGCCCAGTTACGTATATTTTCTTCGATAGTCTGCTGCTGCTGGTAACTGTTTACGTTGTATTCAAAAAAATAACCGTGGCGGTTTTCAAATACACAGGTTATCAGTGCGGAATTCAGACGGTTGGTCAGCTTAAAAACATCGCGGAAACGCGTGGAATCCTGTGCATAGACGAGATACTGGTCCGTATAGTCCGTAATCATGGCTTTGTAAATATCGTTATTTAATAAAGGCATCGTGGTAATTTTGCCTGCATCGGACAGGAGCGTATCCAGCGTAAGGTCCATCTGGGAAAGCATGGCGGAGGAAGCGCTGTGGTATTCCTGGGAAATCCGGGATGATGTTTTATTGGAAGCCCAGACGCTCAGAAGAATCGAAGGCAGAACAATAAGCAGAACCGAGGATAAAAAAATCTGGGTCTGAAAGGAGAGAGCCTTTATTTTTTTCATATGAATTCCAATTCCTTTCTGTAAAAAAACAATATGTTTCTGATTCTCCCATCATAGCATGAAAAGAAATGAAAAGATAGAAAAAAGAACGAATATAAGATAAGTTCTATTTTTTATTCAAGATTTTTTCTATTTTTATGAAAAGGCTTTTGTTACTATTGCATTATCAAATACAGGGAGGTGCAGGGAATGACCCGGAAAGAACGAGTAAGAGCGGTAATGAACAGGCAGCCGGCAGATTATGTCCCGGCCGGCTTCTGGTTTCATTATAAGCCGGATTACAGCGTACAGGAAATGATAGATGCTCATATGAAGCTCTATCGTGAGACCGGTGCGGATGTCATCAAAATCATGCAGGACTACATGTACCCGGTTAAAGGGACAATTACATGCGCGGACGACTGGTATCATATCAGCGTCGGAGGAACGGATTCCGAAGAATTTAAAAAGCTGGAGGCTGTTATCAGAGGAATCCGTCAGGAGGCAGGCGAAGATGTTCTGCTGTTTCAGACCATGTTCGGACCTTTTAAGGCGGCGTCGATTGCATTCGGGGATGACGTATTAATGAAATACAGTAAAGAAGCCCCGGAAGCGGTGAGCGCCGGAATAAAAATCATTGCGGATGCGCTGGAAGAATGGGCGCGCGGCTATCTGAACGCCGGAGCGGACGGCATTTACTATTCTGCGCAGTTCGGAGAAGAGGGAAGATTTACAAAGACAGAATGGGAAACGCTGGTGAAACCGTATGATTTGCAGATTCTGCAGGTAGCGCAGCAGGCGGAGGAGAAATACAACATTTTACATATCTGCGGCGAGCCGGAATATCATTTCCGCACGCATGTGGACTGGTTTGCGGATTATCCGGCAGACCTTGTAAACTGGTCAGTAAAGGATAACGGATATAGTCTTGAAAAGGGACGCGAAACGTTTTCCTGCGCGATTCTTGGCGGAATGAATAACAAGGGAAATATTTTAAATGGTCCGGTAGAAGCGATTGAAGAAGAGGTAAAGGAAATTCTGGATGCGTTTGGGACAACCGGCATTATGATTGGAGCGGACTGTACCATCCAGGGGGAAAATATCAGACCAGAATATATTAAAGCGGCAGTGGATGCGGCACATCAATATTAAAAGGAAAGTGTGAAAGGAGAAAACGATATGAAGAAAATTACATTGGCAGTATGCGCGGCAATGGCGGCATGCATGATTCCGGGAGCAGCAGTAATGGCGGAGGAGCCGCTTAAAATTGAATTTTTCCAGCAGAAGTCAGAGGAGGGACCGCAGAAAGGATATCAGACGCTTATAGACCAGTTTAATGCGGAAAATCCGGATGTTGTTATTGAGATGAATACGGTGCCGGACCCAGGTACGGTACTTACCTCCAGAATATCTTCCGGTGACATTCCGGTTATCTTCAGCGATTATCCGACGCAGACACAGTTCCGTCAGAAGGTGGCAAACGGATACGTGCAGGATTTATCTTCCCAGGATTTTCTGAGCAATGTTAATGAGAGCTCGCTGGAGATGACGAAACAGGAGGACGGCGGGTATTATGCGCTTCCATATACGCGTAATTACGTCGGCGTATATTATAATAAGCAGATTTTTGCGGATAATGGTCTGGAGATTCCGAAAACATGGGAGGAATTTATTGCTGTCTGCGACAAGCTTAAGGAGGCAGGAATTACACCGTTAGGTCTGCATGGCAAAGACCCTGGACGCGTTGGTCACGATTTCCAGTGCTCACTGGTTGCCTGGGCTCCGGATGGGGTGGAGATATTTGAAAAAGCGGCTGCAGGAGAAACCAAAATTGAGGATGAACCGGAAATCAGAACGGTGTTTGAGAAAATGGCGACGCTTCTTTCCTATGCAAATGAAGATGCGCTGGCGCTTTCGGATACAAACTGCTATGAGAATTTTGTAAACGGACAGTATGCGATGTGCATTACCGGTTCCTATGCGCGCGGCACGATTGCGTCCATTAAACCGGATTTGGAGACCGGCGTATTCCCGCTTCCTAACGACACCTACGAGGATACAAAATGCCTGTCCGGTATTGACGCGGCAATCTGCGTTTCCGCGCAGGCAAGCGATGAAGAAAAAGAGGCGGCATATCGCTTTTTAAGCTTCCTGGCAGAAACAGAGAGTGCACAGACCTTCTGCGATTATGACGGTGCGCCCTCCTGCATCAACGGAGTGGTAAATGATGATGAGGGCATTGCGCCGATGACAGAGATTATCAATGCAGGACAGACGCATGACTGGATGGCTTCTACGATTGACAACAATATTATTACAGATTTGTACAACGTAGTGCAGGGCTTCTGGGCAGATAAGGATGTAGACAGTGTTCTGAAGAATCTGGATGCGTCTATTGCAGTGACAAGCGCGCAGTAAACATATCTGCGCCACTGGAGGCATTATGAAAAGTGGAACAAGAGCAGGAAAGAAACGGCTGTCCGGAAGAGTGACATTTTTTCTGTTTACAATTATTCCGGTAGCATTGTATACATTTTTTTATGTAGTATCAGTGGTAAACGGTGTCCGCTACAGCTTTACAAACTGGGATGGAGTTTCTAAGACATATGATTTTGTTGGCTGGAAAAATTATGTGAATCTGATGAAGAATCCTTATTTCTGGAATTCAGTGAAAACGACGGTAATCTACAGCGTTCTTCTGGTCATAGGCGTGATAGGGCTTTCGCTTTTGCTGGCGCTTTCGCTGAATTCGCTGAAGCGGTTCAAGACACTGATAAAATCTATTTATTTTGTGCCGGCTATGATTGGCGGGATTACCATTTCACTAATCTGGGACCAGATATATTACCGGGTAGTTCCGGTGATTGGAAAAGCACTTGGCATCGGGTGGCTGTCTAACAGCCCCCTGATGTCGACGGAAACAGCACTGCCTGCAGTTGTGATTGTGCAAATCTGGCAGGCAGTTGCTCTTCCGACCGTTATTTTTATTGCCGGACTACAGCAGATTCCGGATGAGCAGTATGAATCCGCCAAAATAGACGGGGCAACGGCATTTCAGCGGTTTCGCTATATTACGATGCCGTATCTGCTGCCGACAGTGACCGTCAATCTTGTGCTGACAATTAAACAGGGCTTTACTTCTTTTGACTTCCCGTTTGCGATGACGGGCGGCGGACCTGTCCGCTCGACAGAAGTAATTGGTATTCTGATATATAATGATGCATTTAAAAACATGCGGTTCTCGGTGGCGAACGCGGAATCCTGCATATTATTTGTAATTGTGGCTTTTTTCTCGCTTACACAGCTGAAGCTGACAAGTAAAGGAGGGGTGCGCGAATGAGACAGAAAAAAGACGGACGTATCTGGTACTGGCTCAGAAATCTGCTATTGCTGGCAGGGCTGGTAATGATATTATTCCCTCTCTGGCTGGTAGTTATAAATTCTTTCAAACCTCTTGAGGAGGCCAGTGCAAACTTTTTCGCGCTGCCCAAAAGCATTAACTTTCAGAATTACCTGGAACTATTTACAAACAGTAACTACTGGATTTATCTTAAAAACTCCATTATAATAACAGTAACGTCTGTTGCGCTGATTTTGATTTTTGTTCCGTCGGTATCTTACGCAATCGCGCGGAACTTTGAGAGACGGTATTACAAAGCGGTGTATTATTATCTGCTGATGGGACTGTTTATTCCCTCGCAGGTTATTTTACTTCCGGTGACAAAGATGATGTCAAACCTGAATCTGCTGAATCATCAGGGACTGATTATTTTGTATGCGGCATTCAGCCTGACACAGGGTGTATTTCTTTTTGTAAATTATATCCGGGGACTTCCTTATGAAATTGAGGAGTCGGCGCAGATGGACGGATGCAGTGTTTTCCAGACCTATGTAAGGATTGTGCTGCCGCTGGTAAAGCCAATGATTTCCACGATTCTGATCATGGATGTTTTGTGGATATGGAATGATTTTATGCTGCCGCTGCTGATTCTGAACCGCTCACAGTCAATCTGGACGCTGCCGCTGTTTCAGTATAATTTTAAGACAGAATATTCCTTTGATTATACGATGGCATTTACGGCGTATCTGCTGGCTATGCTGCCGATGCTGATTGTTTATTGTATGGGGCAGAAATATATTGTAAAGGGACTGACAGCGGGTTCCGTAAAGGGCTGATTGTGCAGAGGAGTGACCACAGGGGCTGACAGGGAGGGAACAGATTTGAAGCTTCTTGTAGTGGAGGACGAATTGTATGCCAGGGAAGCGCTTGTGAGAAAAATCCGACAGTACGATACAGCAGGTGATTTTCAGATTCTGGAGGCTTCTAACGGAAAAGAGGGCTTCGGATTGTACAGGCAGGAGCAGCCGGAGCTTGTTATAACAGATATACGGATGCCGGGAATGGATGGACTTGAGCTGCTGGAAAACATCCGGCAGCTCGGACAAAAAACGCAGGTGGTTATTCTGAGCGCATATTCGGAATTTGCGTATGCGCAGAAAGCGATTCAGTACGGAGTATCCGATTATCTGCTGAAACCTGTCAGTGATGAAGCACTGGAGAATTGTCTGGATAAATTTATGCAGCGTCATAAAAAGGAGCGCGGGGAAGCGCTGATTACCGGAAAGGATATGGTTACAAGACTTCTGGCGGCGGGAATCCGGGAAGAAAATACAACAGGCTTTGTAGAACGGAGTATGTTCCGGAAAATATTTCCGTCCTGGCAGATTGTTGCGGTATATTTTGAACGCGGGCGGCCGGAGAAGGAAGAATTTCTGGCGGAGATTGAAAAAATATATGGGAGTTCCTTCTGGACCAGAGCGCGTTTTCTGGAGCTGAAAACGGATTTCTGGATTCTTCTGTTTACGGCAGAGCAGGAAAATGTATTTTTGCTGAGAAAGATACGCAGCCGTATCAGCCGGGAAGAGGATAAGGTCTATATGGGCGTCAGCAGGATACACCGGAGCGAAAATGAGGTGCATGATGCTTATCAGGAAGCACTGAATGCTTTGAAAACAAAGGTGTATACGGAAGAAACGCTGCTTTTTGCCGAAACAGCTGAGCCGGATACAGCAGCGGAATATTATCTGCGTGCGGAAAAAGAAGAGCAGCTTCGGAGCGCACTTGCAAAGGGCAGGGAAAAAACGGCGTGCAGCGTGATAGAAGAAGCCTTCCAGGAAATTAAGCAGGCGGGGCGTATTAAGATAAGCTGTCTGGAGCAGGTATATTATCATATTTTGCTGTCCTGCCAGCAGGAAATCGGCATTGAAAAAGAAGATTACGGGCTGGCAGGGATGTCGGCGGGGATCCTGAAATTCCGGTCTCCGGAAGAAATCCGGGATTATCTGTGCAGAGTTGCCGGTGAAATCTGCAGGCTGAAGAGAAACGAAAAAGAAGAATCGCATACGGAAATTGTGAAGCGGATGACAGATTATGCAGAGCAGCATTATTTTGAAAATGTGACGGTAAAGGATCTGGCAGAGCATGTTCTGTATATGAATCCGGACTATCTGAGTCATATTTTTGCGGAAAAGAAGGGCATTAATTTTTCCACGTATCTGCAGCAGGTGAGAATTGAGCATGCCAAAGAGCTTTTGGAAAAGGGCACCTGCTCTGTGACGGAAACAGCTCTGCTGGTCGGCTATAATGATGTGTCGAGGTTTATCCGGGTGTTTAAGCAGGAAACCGGAATGACGCCAAAGAAATACTGCAGCTTGAAGGAGGAAGACGGGGATGAGAGCGGCGGAAAACGGAGCGCCGGAGACGACGCTGAGGAACTGGATAAACGCAAGGGAAAATCAGCTTTGTGAGGATGTATGCGCGCTCGTGCAGATTCCGGGAGTTGCATCCGCGCAGGAAACGGGAGCTGCAGGGGCGCCGTTTGGAGCCGGATGTCGTCTGGCACTGGAAAAAATGCAGGAAATAGCGCGGCGGGAGCATATCCGCCAGGAAGATGCAGACGGCTATTGTCTGATTCTGGAAGCGGGAGAAGGAGATACGGTTATCGGTATTTTCAGTCATCTTGATGTTGTGCCGGCGGGAGAAGGGTGGACATATCCGCCGTTTGCCGGTGTCAGAAAAAACGGGTATCTGATTGGACGCGGCGTACAGGATAATAAAGGACCGGCGATAGCGGCTTTTTATGCGCTCTGCTACTGCCGGGAAAAAGGGCTTCTGGACGCAATCCGGGTACGGCAGGTGCTGGGCTGTCAGGAGGAATGCGGCATGAAGGATGTCGCATATTATCTGGAGAACTATGGCGCTCCGGCATATTCGTTTGTGGCAGACTGTGCGTTTCCGGTCTGCTGCGGAGAGAAAGGAACGCTGCGGATTGAACTGGAGGCAGTACAGAAAACGGAGGAGATTCTGTCACTGTCAGCCGGAACGGTGTGCAACAGTGTTCCGGCTTTTGCAGAAGCGGAAATATTGACGGACGGAAAAAGAGAACATCTGCAGGCAAAGGGAATCGGAGGACATGCAGCCTTTCCGGAAGGAACGGAGAATGCACTGAAGCCTCTGATGGAAAAGATAAGCAGACGAAATCTGTCGGGAAGAACGGCAGCGCTGATACACTTTCTGGAAATGCTGGCGGCAGACGGATACGGAGAGGCAGTTCAGATTGCCTGCGAAGACGATATTTCCGGAAGACTGACCTGCAATCCGGGGATTGTGGGAATCAGAGAAGGAAGATTATATCTGAAAATAGATATCCGGTATCCGGTGACTGTAAAAACAGAAGAATTTCTGCCGGTGCTTTTGCGTAAAGCGGAAAAAGCAGGATTCAGAACAGTGAGCATAGAGGACGATGCTCCGTATTACATGGAAAAGACGCATCCGTTTGTGCAGGTGCTGATGCATGCATGGGAAGAAGAAACCGGAAAAAAGGGAGAACCATTTGTGATGGGCGGCGGAACCTATGCGAGGAAAATTCCGAATGCAGTGGCTTTTGGTCCGGGAATGGAGCAGGATTTTTCTACATTGGAACTGCCGGAAGGACACGGCGGATGCCACAGCGCGGATGAGGCACAGTCCATAGAAAATCTGAAAACAGCGGTAGTTGTTTACGTTAAGGCACTTATAAAAATAAATCAGTGGATAAAGGAGAAGAAAAAAGATGAAAATGTTTAAAATCAGTCCGGAGGTGCCGGAGGTTTCCAGAATCGGTCTGGGGTGTATGCGGATTCCGGAGCTGGAAAATGAAAAAGCGGTAAGAACCCTGATAGAAGGAGCTCTGGAATGCGGAATTAATTTTTTTGACCATGCGGATATTTATGGAGGCGGCAGGGCGGAAGAGCTTTTTGGGGATGCTTTAACGCCGGAACTGAGAGAAAAGCTGGTAATTCAGACAAAATGTGCAATCCATCCGGGAACCAGCTATGATTTTTCAAAAGAGCATATTCTGGAATCGGTAAACGGCAGCTTAAAACGTCTGAAAACGGAGTATGTTGATTTGCTGCTGCTGCACAGACCGGATGCACTGATGCAGCCGGAGGAGGTTGCGGAAGCGTTCGAAATTTTGAAAAGAGAGGGCAAGGTAAAAGCGTTTGGTGTCAGCAATCACAATCCGATGCAGATTGAGCTGCTGAACAGCGCGTGTGACAATCAGATTTGTGTAAACCAGATTCAGTATTCTGTAGCTCACTGCCCGACGATTGATGCCGGATTTAATGTGAATGTCGGCAATGATGCCGGATGCAGCAGAGACGGCAGTGTGATAGAATACTGCCGTCTGAAAAAAATAACGCTGCAGGCATGGTCGCCGTTCCAGTATGGGATGTTTGAGGGAACCTTTATCGGAAGTCCCAGATTCCCGGAACTGAATGATGTGTTAAACCGTCTGGCGGATAAGTATCAGGTGAGTGTAAATGCGATTGCGATTGCCTGGATTCTGCGCCATCCGGCTGGCATACAGGCGATTGTCGGGAGCACGAAGCTTCAGAGAGTACGCGATACGGCAGAAGCAGCCGGGGTTGAGCTGACGAGAGATGAGTGGTATGAGCTGTATATGTCGGCGGGGAAGAATCTGCCGTAAACGGTAAAAGGACAGGTGAGATAATTTGGATGCGAAATGCTACCAGACGTATCTGGAGATACTGCATGAGGAGCTGGTTCCGGCACTTGGCTGCACGGAGCCGATTGCGATTGCTTATGCATCGGCTTACGCAGAAGAAGTGCTGGGAGAATTTCCGGTGCATATGGATATTTTCTGCAGCGGAAATATCGTGAAAAATGTGAAAAGCGTTACTGTTCCGAATTCCGGGGGATTAAAAGGAATCGAAACGGCTGCGATTCTGGGGGCGGTGGGCGGAGATGCGCACAAAAAACTGGAGGTTCTGGAGGGCGTGACAGACGAACACCGGAAATTGACGAAAGAGCTTCTGGAGGGGGATTTCTGCACCTGTCATCTGCAAAAGGGTGCGGCAAATCTCTATATCCGTGCAGAGCTGCAGGGGAAGGAGCACAGCAGTCTTGTGGTGATAGAGGACAGTCATACCAATATTGTTCTTGTCCGGAAGGATGGGCAGACGCTTTTTGAAGCTGCAAAGACAGGCGGAACGCCAGAGGAAAAAACGGAAAAGCGGGATTTGCTGAGTATAGAGAAAATTCTGGAGTTTGCGGACAGCGTGAGCATGGAAGACATAGAGGAAGTTATCGGCAGACAGGTAGATATGAATACGGAAATTTCGGATGAAGGTCTGAAGCATCCTTATGGCGCGCAGGTAGGAAGAACGATTCTGAAAGCATATGGCGGGGATGTTAAGGAACGTGCCAGAGCCAGAGCGGCGGCTGGCTCGGATGCCAGAATGAACGGCTGTTCCATGCCGGTGATTATTAATTCCGGCAGCGGCAACCAGGGCATGACCTGTTCGCTTCCGGTTATTGAATACGCGAAAGAATGGAAGGTTTCCAGAGAGAAAATGTACCGGGCGCTGGTTGTCAGCAATCTGGTTGCGATTCATCAGAAAAAATATATCGGCAGCCTTTCGGCTTACTGCGGTGCCGTTAGTGCGGCGTGCGGTGCAGGCGCGGCAATTACCTGGATGCATGGGGGTGATTACGACGCGGTGTGCAGGACCATCACAAATACCATCGCAAATATGGGCGGAGTGGTCTGTGACGGCGCAAAATCCTCCTGTGCGGCAAAGATTGCCTCAGCGGTGGATGCGGCAATTCTGGCATATTCGCTGGAAAGAGAAAACCGCTGTTTTCAGCCGGGCGAAGGTCTGGTGCGCAGCGACGTGGAAGGCACAATAAAAAGTATGGGATATGTGGGAAGAGTGGGGATGAAGGAAACAGATGAGACCATCCTTAATCTGATGCTGCAAAAAGATGTCTGAATGTAAAGGAACATACCCTTGATTATTGTTTTTTTATATGGCAACGGTGGCTCAATACCTTCCTTCTGATATTTTTATTATATTAGAATAATGGTTATGGATATAGAAACGCCCGGCTTTCACCGGGACGATGTCTACAGTCTGACCGGACAGCTTCAGGGCTGTCCGGTCGTAATAATTTCTACACCTTTTTCGGAGAAACCGCGCCGGTTACGCTCGTCAATCTGGTTAATGATAAGCTTGTCTATTGCGGAAATATCACATAAATAGCAAAATACTTTTTTATCCAGTTTACTGTTATCTGTTACCATAATAATTTCATCTGCTGCGCGAATCATGGCAGATTTAATATCTACCTCTCCATAGGTGCGGTTTGAAATGCCAAAATCCAAATCTACCGCGTCACATCCGAGAAAGGTCTTGTTTACATGGAGACGGGAAAAAAAATCAACTGCGATGTTTCCTGTCAGAGTATAAACGGGGTCACTCAGAGTACCACCGCAGACAATCACTGTTACATTTTCTCTGCCGGATAGTTCCATAGCTATTTTAATATCATCCGTTACGACTGTAATATTTTTCTGGGTAATATTTTTGGCAATTTCCAGTGTGGTGGAACCGGAATCCAGAATGATAATGTCTCCATCCTTGATGTAATTAGCAGCGGCGATGCCGATGCTTTTTTTTGCTGCCTGGTTATGCTCTGCTTTACGGGCATAAGGGATTTCATGGAGTCCCTCCGTAACAGCGACAGCGCCGCCGTGGGTTTTTACAACCAGTCCCTCGGCAGCCAGCATTTCGATGTCACGACGGATGGTAACTTTCGAAACGTTAAAAATTTTTGCCAGTTCGGTAGTATTGGCTTTCTGGGTTTTGTTAATATACTCCTGAATGTGCTTTTGGCGTTCGATTTGAAACATACTGATTCCTCCGTGGATTATTTGGAATTATTCACGTACGCATGCCTTATTCTGGTGCTGTCAGCGTTTTGAAAGGCCGTTCTATCTATTATGACAGATTATACCATAAAAGTGCACAAAGTAAAAGAGAAAATAAAAATAAACAAAAACACAAAAAAATACATTGACAAGAAAGGAAAAGCAAGTTATAATTACCAATATCAAGGGAAAAGGAACACGAAAACAAGTAAAAAGACATGAAAATAAAACGTGTCAGATAAGAAAAGGAGGCAAAGTACATGAAGAAGAAAATGGCAATGGTTATGGCTGCTTCAGCAGCAACGGCAATTTTTGCAGGCAGCGCAATGACGGCGATGGCAGAGGGTTATACAATTGCAAATACCCCGAAGTGCATCGGTATTTCCTGGTGGGACAGAATGCAGGTGGGAAATGAAAGATTTACAGAAGCGACAGGAAATGAGGTATATCAGTCGGGACCAACCGGAGATGCAGACGTAGCGGTGCAGATTTCCAGTATTGAAGATGCAATTGCATCAGGGGTCGATGCAATTACAGTAATCCCTTCTGACCCGTCTGCAGTGGAAACTACGCTGGCAAAAGCACTGGATAACGATATTGTCGTGATTTCGCATGAAGCGGAAGGGCTTGAAAATACAGACTATGATCTGGAAGCGTTTGTAAATGAAGAGTATGGCGCGCATATGATGGATTTGCTGGCAGAGCAGATGGGTAGCGAAGGCGGATATGTTATTATGATGGGAACACTGACTGCCTCTTCACATCAGCAGTGGACGGAAGGAGCAATTAAGCGCCAGGAAGAAATGTACCCGGACATGTATCAGGTATGCGACCCGGTTGAAGGCTCCAGCCAGGAGGCATCCTACAATGCTGCAAAAGAGGTAATAGCTGCTTATCCGGAAATTGGCGGATTTATTGGCTGCGATACAAATAATCCTCCGGGAATTGCAATGGCGGTCGAGGAAGCCGGTAAATCAGGGGAAATTGCAGTAACCGGTACCTGTCTGGTTTCACAGGCAAAGGATTATCTGAATAGTGGAACTATAAAGACATTTACTTTCTGGGACCCGGCTGATGCGGGAGAGGCAATGTGTGCGCTGGCAGTAAAAGTTCTGGATGGGGAAACCATTGAAGATGGTATTAATCTTGGCGTGGATGGCTATGAAGCATGCACGGTAAAGGATAATATTATTTATGGAGAGGCATGGGTAGACGTAACAAC
This sequence comes from Marvinbryantia formatexigens DSM 14469, assembly GCF_025148285.1. Classification (NCBI taxonomy): domain Bacteria; kingdom Bacillati; phylum Bacillota; class Clostridia; order Lachnospirales; family Lachnospiraceae; genus Marvinbryantia; species Marvinbryantia formatexigens. Next base: position 2,432,686 of record NZ_CP102268.1, read on the forward strand.
AGACAACATGGGTGATTACGATTTTTGACAGACGGCTGATTACATGCGGAAATTGACGGGGCTGTACTGTACGGTCCCGTCTTTTGTTTTTTGGCTATTGCGGCGGGGGTGGTGGAAATTTGAAAAATATCGTCCGGATTAATAATATGTATAAATCCTTTTACGGCGCAATGGCGCTGGACGGGATGAACTTTGAAATTAACGAAGGGGAAATACGCTGTCTGATTGGTGAAAACGGATGCGGAAAATCCACAATGATTAAAGTGATTTCGGGATTCCATCCGTTTGACAGTGGAGAATTGTATATCAATGATAAGTTATATAAGAAAATTACTCCGGCGGAATCTATCGCAGAAGGGGTGCAGGTAATTTATCAGGATTTTTCGCTGTTTCCCAATATGACGATTGCGGAAAATATAATGATGTACGCTACGGTGGCGGAAGGCAGGACGATCGTACGGTGGAAAAAAATCCGGGAAAAAGCGGTGGAAATTCTTCAGCGCGTTCAGTTTGAGATTGATCCGGATACTTATGTGTCGAAGCTGAATGTAGCACAGAAGCAGATGGTGGCGATATGCCGTGCAATCGTGCAGAATGCAAGACTGCTGATTATGGATGAACCTACTACAGCACTGACGAACAGAGAAGTAGAGAGGCTGTTTGAAATTGTACGCAGACTTCAGCAGGAAGGGGTATCTGTTCTGTTTGTGAGCCATAAACTGGATGAAATTTCAGAAATATGCGATAGTTATACCATTATGAGAAATGGGAAAAATGTGTTTCAGTCGGAAAAAGGCGATGGAAAGATGCCCAGAGAAGATATGGTTCGTTATATGACCGGCAAAAAATTTACAAGTGAGACACATGTTTATGTAAAACGGGATTCGGTTCCGGCTTTGAAGCTGAATGCGCTGACATTAGATGGAGCTTTTGAGGATATTAGCCTGTCTCTTTATAAAGGAGAAGTGCTTGGCATTACAGGGTTGCTGGGCTGCGGCCGAACGGAACTTGCGGAAACGCTGTTCGGATTGCGGCAGGCAACGGGCGGAAATATTGATGTTTCTGGCAAAAATACAGGTGTTTTCCGAAGGGTGGATGATGCACTGAAGAATAATATTGCCTATGTGCCGGAGGACCGTCTGACAGAGGGACTATACCTGGAGCAGAGCATTGCGGATAATGTGATTGCCCGGATCGTACGGAACTATGCAGGAAAATGCGGACTTCTGAGAATGAAAGCATTGAAAAAGAAACAACGGGAAGTTCTGAGTTCCATGAATGTTGCCGGTATGGTTCCGAAAAATCCGGCAAGTTCTCTGTCAGGTGGGAATCAGCAGAAAATCGTACTAATGAAATGGCTGGCTTCCGAACCGGATATTCTGATTCTGAATTGTCCGACAGTAGGGGTGGATGTGGGCGCCAAAAGCGATATTCATAAAATCATACGTGACCTTGCAAGAGAGAAGGGCGTGGCAGTGATAGTGGTATCTAACGATATGTATGAAATTATGCAGACCTGCAATCGCGTCCTGATTATGAAGGAAGGCAGGATTTCAAAAGAACTTGATATCAGAGATACAACGATGGATGAACTGGAATTACTGGCGGCAGAATGAGAAGGAGGAAGAAGGATGAAGAAAATATGGAAAAGCAGTCAGTTTGCCCTGTTCTTTCTGCTGGCGGCTGCAATTCTGATTTTTGGTGTGATTAACCCGGACATTTTGTCTGCAGCAAGCTTATATTCGCTGGCGAGAACCTGCGCTGTTCCGGCAATTTTTGCGCTGGCGATTATGGTAGTGATGATACTTGGAGAGCTGGACATGTCATTTTGCGTGATAGGTGCTTTTGGCTCCTATGCAACGATGTATTTCTTGACATCATACGGTTATATGGATGTGCCGCTGATTGTTATCTTTCTTATGTCCATAGCAGTTAGTGTAGCGCTTCAGCTTGTAAACTGGGTCCTGATTGACCGGATGAAAATGCAGTCTTTTATCGCGACGCTTGGTATGCAGACATTTTTGAAAGGAGCGGTTCTGGCATTTATTGGCTCATCATATATTTATACGCTGCCAACGGCGGCAGTAGGCTTTGGCTCTACCTATCTGGCGACTGCGAAATATGCAAGCGGGGTAGAAAGTCAGCTCCCGGCGGCAATTCTTCTGACGCTTGCAATGTATCTTGCTTTACATATTGTACTGGAACACACCTGTTTTGGAAGAAAGCTGTATGCTATAGGTGGTGATGCGGATGCAGCAAAGCGTGCAGGCATATCTGTTTCACATATCCGTTTTTCTGCTTTCGTGATTGTAGGAGTGATTTGCGGGATTGGCGGGGTAGTACATAATAGTCTTGGACGCTGCTCGCTGCCGATGCCGACGGACCTGGTGGGACAGGAGTTAAACGGGATTGCAGCTGTTGTGCTGGGGCGGGGCGCCGCACAACAGGCAAAGGGTACTGTTATTGGTACATTGCTGGGGGTTCTGCTTTTGCAGTTTATTTCCAATAATCTGATTATGATTGGCGTTCCTTCGTATTATCAGGACTTTGTGACCGGTATAATTATTTTTGTGGGGCTGATTTCACAGTCTTATCAGAGAAAGGGACGCAGAGGAAAACTGCGGAAAAAGGAGGCGCAGGTATGAAAAAGGAAAAGAGTTTCTGGTCTGGTGCAGACCGGGATGTTATGAAAATGACTGTCATTACAGTTCTGATTTTTGTGATTATGGTTTCCATGAATGAAAAATTTCTGAGAGCCAGTAACCTGACTTCTATGTGCTTCCAGCTTCCGGAACTTGGATTGTATTCGCTTGCCATGATGATGGCGATGCTTTCGGGCGGGATCGATTTGTCAGTAGTTTCCACCGGGAACCTGGCGGCAATCAGCGCGGCACTGATTCTGCATCCGGCGGCGGAGAACGAAGTAACCGGCGGAGTTTTGTTCGGTTGTGTGATATTGGCTGTTCTGGCATCGTTGGCAGTGGGGGCTTTGTTTGGATTCATAAATGGTTTTGTAATTGCGAATCTGAATGTGCCGCCAATGCTGGCAACGATGGCTTCACAGACCTTTATCAAAGGAATTTCCATTATTGTAACACAGGGAAAGAGCGTTTCGGGAACGCCGGAGCAATTTGTTTATTTTGGTTCAGCCACTCTTCTGGGAATTCCGTATACTATGTGGCTGTTGATAGTGGTGTTTGCAGTAACAGCAGTTTTGCTATATAGGACGCGGTTTGGCTTTGAAGTAAAAATGGTGGGTGCAAATCCAAAGACCAGTCATTTTACCGGAATGAATATTAAAAGAATATACATTAAGGCATACCTGTATTCCGGCATCGTCAGTGCAATCTGTGGTCTTGCAATTCTGATGAGAACGGACACCGCAAAGGCGGATTATGCATCTACTTATGTTATGCAGGCGATTCTCTGCAGTGTGCTTGGGGCAACGAATCCGGATGGGGGAACCGCAAAAATCTCCTGTATGGTGCTTTCTCTGCTGTCGCTGCAATTTTTGTCATCGGGCTTTAATATGATGCATTTGAGCAGTTATTTTAAAGAATTTACCTGGGGATTGCTCCTGATTGCGGTGCTGAGTATTAATTTTTTCACAGCTTATATCCGCCAGAAACGCGGTCTGCATAAGGCATAAGGAGGAGATGTGTTGAAAAAGTATTTACTTGGATTTGACGTGGGAACCTCGGAATCGAAAGGAACGCTTACGAATTTGACAGGAAAGGTTCTGGCGACTGCAGCCGTAAAGCATGGCGTGATTTCCATGCAGCCGGGATTTGCGGAGCATGACCCGATGAAAGACTGGATGGAGGATTTCAGAAAAGTAATTTGCAGTCTTCTCGGACAGGTCCGGGGAAATGCGGAAGAAATTGCGGCAGTGGGAATCAGTACGATTATGGCGGCGGTTACATTTGTGGATGAAAACTGTGAGCCTTTGCGCAACGCCATATTATATGGCATTGACACAAGATGTGTGAAGCAGACAGAAGAAATCAATAGAATAATCGGGCGTGAGCGCATGGAAGAGGAATTTGGAACACTCTGTACAGTAGAGCATTTTGGACCGAAGATTTTGTGGGTAAAAGAAAACGAACCGGAAATTTTTGCAAGAACAAAGCATATTACTTTTGCATCTGGCTTTCTGACAGCGCGGCTTACCGGAAAGTATTTTGTGGATAAATATTCTGTCAGCAGTGCGCTGCCTATGCTGGATGCGAAGACAATGCAGTGGGGAAGATTCTGTGATTTAATCTGTCCCCGGGAAATACTGCCGCAGATTGCCGAGAGCACCTATTCTGTTATTGGAACGGTTACCCGGCAGGCGGCAGAAGAAACAGGGCTGGCGGAAGGTACTGCTGTTATCTGCGGTACAACGGATGCCGGTGCGGAGGCGGTAAGTGCTGGTGTGGTACAGCAGGGGGATACGATGCTTATGTATGGGTCTACCGCTTTCTTTATCGGGGTGACAGAGAAGAAAACGGATCATACGAAGTTATGGCACTGCGATTATACCATTGACTGGCTGCACTGTTATACTGCGGGAATGGCAACGACAGGTTCGCTTACCAGGTGGTTGCGGGATGAAATGGCTTTGGATCTGGTAAAGAAGGAGGAAGCTGGCGGTGAAAATGCCTACACAGCGCTTTTCAGGGAAGCTGAGGAAATACCGGCGGGCAGCGAGGGACTGATTGTGCTCCCTTATTTTCAAGGAGAAAGGATGCCCTTGCAGGATCCAAAAGCAAAAGGTATGATTTTTGGACTGAATCTGCGCCATACCAGAGGGCATGTTATACATGCAGCTCTTGAAGGAATTGGTTATGGGATTGCACAGAATATGCAGCTTTTTGCAGATGCAGGAATACCGGCTGATTGTGTGACAGCAGTGGGAGGGGGAACAAAATCTCTTTTGTGGCTGCAAATTGTCAGTGATATCTGCGGGATTACCCAGCAGGTTCCGGAAATAACGATAGGCGCTTCTTATGGGGATGCCCTGATGGCTGGTCTGGCCGTGGAAACGATAGAAGGACCGGAGGCGATAAAACGTCTTGTCCAAATACGGCATGTGATTAAACCGGATATGGAAAATTTTCGTAAGTATCAGAAATATAAGGAAATGTTTGCGCAGCTTTATGAGCGCAATAAGGATATTATGCACAAACTTTAAAAGGATGGAGGATATTACAATGAAGTGGATTAAAGAAGTATTTGGAACAGAAAAACCGATTGTTGCAATGTGTCATCTGCAGGCAATGCCGGGGGATCCCTATTATGATAAGTCCAAAGGAATGAAAGAGATTCTTGATAAAGCAAGACATGATTTGCTTGCACTGCAGAGAGGCGGTGTGGATGCTGTAATGTTTAGCAATGAATTCAGTCTTCCCTATCTCACAAAAGTAAAAACAGAGACGGTTGCCTGCATGGCACGGATTATTGGAGAACTGAAGGAAGAAATTGAAATACCGTATGGGGTGAACTGCCTGTGGGATCCGGTTGCATCTCTTGACCTGGCAGTGGCGACAGACGCAAAGTTTATACGTGAGATTTTTACCGGGGTTTATGCGAGTGATTTCGGGTTGTGGAATACGAACTGCGGTGAGACGGTGCGTCACCAACGGGAAATCGGCGCTGAAAATGTAAAACTTATGTTTAATATTGTACCGGAAGCAGCACAGTATCTGACGGACAGGTCTATTGAATCTATTGCGAAGACGACGGTATTTAACTGCCGTCCGGATGTGCTTTGCGTATCTGGTGCGACCGCAGGTTCTGCGACAAATCCGGATACCTTGAAGCGGGCAAAATCGGCAGTTCCGGAGACACCTGTTTTTGCGAATACTGGTTGTCGTGTGGATACGATTGAAGGGCTTCTTCAGATTGCAGACGGGGCGGTTGTTGGAACAACTTTTAAGGAAGACGGAAAATTTGAAAATCTTACAGACGAGGGGCGCGTAAAAGAATTTATGGATACTGTAAAGTCCTTCCGCAAATAGATAACACGCACAGAGAGGTGTAAAATGAATACCGATAAGAGATGGAAAGTGTTAGGTGAATCACTGGTTAATTATTCTCTGACCATTCAGCCGGGAGAACGTCTGATGATTGCTATGTATGAGACGGAATCATATCCGCTGGCGTTGGCTGTTTACGAAGCATGCATAAAAGCGGGAGGCTATCCGCAAATTCAGTTTATGAGTGAGGCGCTGAAACATGCTGTGCTAAAATATGGTAACGAGGAGCAGATTTCCTGGGTGCCGGAAATTGAAAAATATGGGATGGAGTGGGCAGATTGTTATCTGGCGCTCAGAGGAGCATTCAATTTGAATGAATGTTTTGATATTCCGGCGGATAAACTGGCAAAATATCAGAAGGCAATGGGCGTAATATCCGGGCTGCGCTGGAAAGAAACGCGCTGGGCACTGGTGAGGGTGCCGAATGAACGGTTTGCACAGCAGGCAAACGTAAGTTATGAATATATGATGGATATGTTTTTTGATGCCTGCAGTATAGACTGGGCGGAGCATGTAAAGGAATGGCAGAGAGTGGCGGATATTCTGGATAAGGGGAATCATCTGCGTCTGACCGGAGACGGAACAGATTTTTCTTTTGATTATGGCGGAAAGAAGTGGATTGTTGCCGATAATAAGACTAATATTCCGGATGGAGAAATTAATGTGGCGCCCATCTGGAATACGGTGCAGGGAGTGGTTTCTTTTGATTTTCCTGCAACTATCGGAGGAAAGGTAATCCATAATCTGAAGTTGACCTTTGCAGACGGTGTGGTAACGGAAGTACAGGCAGATGACAATGTGGACTTTGTAAAACAGATTATTGCCACCGATGAGGGGGCTAATCGTATAGGTGAGTTTGCGTTTGGGACAAATCCATATGTTAATGTGTGTACAACAGATATATTGATTGATGAAAAGATTTTTGGCACGATTCATATGGCGCTTGGAAGACCGTATGATAATGCGTATTATTCGTCCATCCACTGGGATATTATTAAAGATATGCGCAAAGGTGGAAGCGTGACGGTGGACGGAAAAGAGATTTACAGAGATGGGAAATTTTTGATATAACTCCATGTATAACAAAGTCTCCCCGGCAAATGAGCCGGGGAGTTTTTCGGTGATGCATGTTGCTTTAATGGTTATGCAGTGGGAGAACTGACGTTATCAGGTGAACTGTGCTTTTTCTTCAATTCTTCAAGCTGTGCACGAAGCGCAGCAAGTTCACCTTTCAACTCACTGTTTTGCGTTTCCAGTTCGTCAATTCGTATCCGGTATTTGTCATTTGGCAATTCTATGGCGCCTGGCAGTAATGGTTTCATTTGCTCGCCTCCGTTTTTTTGATAATACAACACAATGTTTTCATACAGAAGATTCGTGAGCTCAACTAACTGATTGGCATCGTCTCTGGTAATGTTGCCGACCATCAGATTCGCTTTTATACTATTTAGTATATCAGATTCAACGATCTCTTTCAACTTCTGAAATTTATCAGGTGAGAAAATTTTTGATTTCCTGCTGTCCAGAAGCAGCCTGCGCAGGCGCAGTACCTGGAAAGGGATAAGTACGATCAGCTTTTTTCTGTTTAGCTCGGCCAGTGGATGACGGAGGTAAACATAATTTTTTACTTTATAATCAAACGTTCCTTGACCGGCAAAATGTATATGTATGACGCTTTCCTCCGGAACATTTTCCTGCTCACTGAGGTAAACGATGACCGGTTCTGGAAAACACAGAGAAAGATGGTCGCTGCGTGTTTCCAGAGCATGGTAAAAGCCGTACTCGAAAGCACGGAGGACAATAGACTTATCATATGTCATCTGTGCCTCAAGATGATAGTGATACTCTCCGGCGACAGTAATAAAAATATCCGCAAACCGGTGTTCCAGAGCAGCGTTTGTTGATTCACGGTTATTGTATATAATACTGCTGCCAGGGGAATGGTCTGTATCAAATAAACCATTAATAAGTAATATAATGGCGGCATCAGATAGTGAAAAAATTCTTTTAAAAATACGGTCAAAAACCTGATTGGTTATTTCCATAGGCAAACTCCTTTTTATTCATAAAAGTTTTTTATGTTAGCATGCGTATACGCGAATTCGTGGCGATTAGCCGGATCTTTTGAAATGTATCTATATGATAGCATGACAAAAAGGCTATGTCAATAATATTATTTGATGACACTAAAGATATATAAAACGGAAGAAAAAAAGCAGCTTCCATGCTGCTTCTTAACATCAGATAATTCTGCATTTTATATCCACGCGCCGCACTTCGAATTCCCACCACAGACGTTACCTCTACAGTTAACTCGGCCCAGGCACCCTTGCAACACACAAAAGGTTCTGCTTAGTGCTGCTTCATTCCTGACCTGACACGGTTCACAGAGTTCTGTTGTGCAAGACCCAGACGTCAACGCCACTTATAGAGGGCAGCTCCACAATGAAAAACCCTCGGATTGGCATCACCCCTGCTGTAGCGGATTGCAGGTACAGGGCACCGCTATCTCCCCGGTTGCGTGGACTTTTTAACTATACCCTGTTTTCGATGAAATGTCAATGAAATTAAGCAGAATCTTATAATCAATTCGTATGTGCCACTTCAGAACCCGGCTATTTCATGAAATATGACAATTTTGAACAGACAAAACAAACGATTTCAAACAAAATCCGTGATAATACTGTGAAAATGCATAAAAAGGAAAAAACTGTTCCTTTAAAATTGTACAGAAATGACATATACTGATTTCATCAAAACCAAAACGCATTTGAAACGGCCGAAAAAATGAAGTGGGTTTGAGACAGATGGCTTTGTTCGGGAACACGATGTTTCCGGTAAATTTGAAAAGGGAAGGAGAGCTTTTATATGAGGAAAAGATTTATTAGAAAAATAACAGTGGTTTCTATGGCAGTAATGATGACAGCGGCAGGTGGAAGGACAGCTTTTGCAGAAGAAATACCCGATATAGATGCGACAGGTACCGTTTATGATCTGGGAGGACAGACTCTTCCTATCTGTGAACCGGGCGAGGTAAGTCTTACTTATATGGGAAACGATACCTGGTGTGCGGGCGTGAGCTACAATGATGGAACAGCGGTACAGAAGGAGATTGAGAAGCGTACCGGCGTACATATTGAATGGGATACCTACAGCAGTGATGTAGAGACTGTGCTACAGACCAGAATGGCTTCCCTGGAAGGGCTGCCGGATATGGTGGAGGTACCTCCGTTTGATTCTAATGTAGGAGTAGATACATATTCCAGAAACGGCATCCTGATACCGCTTAATGATTTGATTGCGGAATATGCGCCAAATATCCAGGCGCTATTTGAGAAGTACCCGGCGCTTGAGGCAATGTGTACCTCCTCTGATGGCAACATCTATGCTCTGGCTGGATGGTGGGGCGATATCAATGATTATGTGCCGGACTATCTTTATATCCGGCAGGACTGGCTTGATAATCTGGGACTGGAAATGCCGGGCACGATAGATGAGCTTTACGATGTTATGGTAGCGTTTAAGGAAAAGGATGCGAATGGAAACGGGGATCTGAATGATGAAATTCCGCTTGCTACGAAGGCAGGTCTGAAAAATCTTTATTTTCTGATGACCGGTTTTGGATATGATACGAACAGCCTCTGGTACACTGATGCAGAAGGCAAGGTACATTACGCAGCGGTGGAGCAGCAGTACAAGGATATGCTGACTTTTTTGAATAAGTGCTACTCTGAAGGTCTGATTTCAGATGACCTGGATGGCACGCTGCTTACTCAGAATATCACAGAAGACAGGGTGGGAATTGTGTGCCATGATCCGGCAGACAATATGGCTTCTTCTGACGATCTGGCAATGACGAAAAATCCTGACTGTAATTATCAGTTTATGCCGGTGATTCAGGCAGATGAAAATGGGACTGCACAGATGACGAAGCGGGCATTAACCTGGCATTATTACGGAATTACTTCTGCCTGCGAAAATCCGGAAGCGGCAATCCGGTGGATTGATTATGTGTACGCCAGTGAAGATGGCAGAATGCTTTACAGCTATGGAATAGAAGGATTGTCCTATGAAAAGGATGAAAATGGCAATATTACTTTTACGGATCTGATTACCAATAATGAGACTTATACATCTGCATTTTCTGCGCTGCGCAGTATCGGCGCGTGGCCAACTTATTTTATTAATGATTCTGGTGAAGCTTTCATGAAAATTTTTGAAGGAACCAAGGTTGAGGATGCGTGTAAGGCAGCTTACGGAAATATGAAGGATCCGTTCCCGGAGATGCTGGGAACTGCGGAGGAATCAGAGATATATACAAGCATGTGGCCGGATCTGTCCACTTATCTGGATGAGATGTTTACGGCATTTGTAATAGGTACAGAGTCATTGGATAATTTTGACAGTTACGTAGAAACAGCGAATAGCATGGGGATGCAGCAGATTATTGAGACGAAAGAAGCGCAGTATGTCAGATATCAGGAGATTACTGCCGGGTGAAAATGAGAAATTCAGAGAAAACATATGGATAATATTTTAAGAAATTGAAAGAAGTAAACTCCGGCGCCGGTTCAGGAAACGGCGCCGGAAAGAAAAATAAGGAGCTGAGGCAAGATGACAGTGATACGGACATGGAAAAAGTATATTAAGCGGGACTGGATGCTGTTGTTGATTATCCTGCCTGGGGTAGTTTACTTTGCTGTCTTTTGTTATGGACCAATGTATGGCATTCTGATGGCATTTAAAGATTACAATATCTCAAAGGGGATATGGGGCAGTCCCTGGGTGGGGTTGAAGCATTTTAAAGAGCTTGTAAATTCTGTTTATTTTGGAAGGCTGGTGAAGAATACCTTTCTACTGAGTATTGAGCAGCTGCTCTGGTCCTTTCCGGTACCTATTGCCTTTGCTTTGTTGTTGAATGAGATACGGAGCAAAAAATTTCAGCGATTTGCCCAGACTGCGGCATATCTTCCGCATTTTGTTTCTGTGGTGGTGGTAGTGGGTATTCTAAAGGATATGCTTTCCTCTGATGGAGGCGTGCTGACTCAGTTTCTCTCTTTTTTTGGTGTGACACCGAAAAATTATTTTAATTTACCGGAGGCTTTCAGACCTTTGTATGTTGGTTCGGGCGTATGGCAGGAGTTTGGCTGGAATTCTATTATCTATGTAGCTGCTATTGCAGGAATCGACCAACAGCTTTATGAATCAGCAGCTCTGGATGGGGCGGGGCGATGGAAGCAGCTGATACATATTACACTTCCGTCTATTGCGCCAACTATCATTTTGCTGTTGATTTTAAATATGGGGAATATGTTGAATATAGGCTATGAAAAGGTTATTCTGATGTACAATGAAGCTACCTATTCCACAGCGGATATTTTTTCCACCTATGTATACAGGAAAGGATTATTGAACGCACAATACAGCTTTGCTTCTGCAGTGGGGCTGGCTAACTCGGTAATCAATGTCATTATTCTGCTGTGTGCAAATTTTCTTGCAAAAAAGACAACGGAAACGAGCATTTTCTGAATGACAGGAGAGGAGGCGGAAAATGAACAAAAAAGGGAAAATACAGAGAGCGGATATTTTGGTGACGATGATGACGGTTCTGATAATAATTATTACTCTGTATCCGGTTATTTATGTAATCAGTATGTCTTTCAGTGACCCGAACCATGTGCTGGCAAAGGATGTATACCTTTTTCCTAAGGGGTTTTCATTAAAAGCATACAAAATGATTCTGAATAATAAAACAGTTCTACGTTCCTTTGGAAATACAGTATGGTATACAATTGTGGGAACGCTTATCAGTGTGACGATGACTGTGTCTACTGCCTATCCCCTGTCCAGAAAACGGTTTTTTCTGCGTAAACAGTTATCATTTTTGATGACGCTGACGATGTTTGTCAGTGGAGGACTGATTCCGCTCTATATTCTGGTACAGAAGCTACATCTCTACAATACAAGATGGTCTGTCATATTGCCTTATATTATCAGTGCCTATAATCTGATTATTACCCGCTCTTTTTTTGAGTCCCTGCCGGAGGAGATAGCGGATGCGGCTAAAATAGATGGGGGAACAGAGTGGACCATTATGACGAAAGTTTTTATTCCGCTTTCGAAGCCGATTATTTCTGTACTGACTTTATTTTATGGGGTGGGATACTGGAACAGCTATTTTGCGCCGCTGATTTTTCTGTCTAATGATAAATTACAGCCGATTCAGCTTTATCTGCGGGGCATTCTACTTACCAGCGAGATGCAGTCTGCCGGTATGGGGATGGATGCGGTGCTGATGAATGAACAGATGAAGTATGCCGTGATTGTGGTGGCTTGTTTCCCGATTATGCTTTTGTATCCTTTTATTCAGAAATATTTTGAGAAGGGTGTACTTATCGGGGCCGTAAAATAGAAGAACGGCACAATATCTGGAAAATAATTTTGGGATATATGTTAGGGTGTGTTTTGCCGGGAGGAATGAAGATGAATATAAAAGCGCCGGAAAATATGAGCAGCGTGGAACGGATTGCGTTTTATGACTGCGAGGAAAATAAAAAATTTTATCAGTATGGAACAGCGGGAGGTTGGAAAAAATACAGGGAAAACCCGGTGTTTGGAGGAGAACATGGTACCTGTTTTGACGTGTCATTGCTGCGGGATGAGGAAGCTTCTTTATTTAAGATGTGGTTTTCCTGGAGACCCAGAAAGGCAATCGGCTATACTGAGAGCAGAGACGGAATGCATTGGAGTGAACCCAGGGTAGTGCTGGAACCGCTGAAAGAATCTGCCTGGGAGGCGGATGAGATAAACCGTCCTACGGTAATTTTTCATAATGGGAGATATCAGATGTGGTATTCCGGTCAGATGAAACCGTATCAGGAGAATGGACGCTCCGTGATAGGATATGCGGAAAGCATGGATGGAATTCATTGGATCAGACGGGAAACACCGGTAATGATTCCTGACCAGCTTTGGGAAAAACAGGCTGTTATGTGCCCGCATGTGCTTTTTGATGATGAAGATGGACAATATAAGATGTGGTATGCGGCAGGCTGCAACCATGAGCCGGATGCTATCGGATATGCCTGGAGCAGAGATGGTATCCGGTGGGAAAAATATAGGGAGAATCCAGTGCTTTCACCGGACATAGAACATTTGTGGGAGCAGCATAAGGTAGTAGCACCATGTGTGATTAAGGAAGATGGCTGGTTTTACATGTTTTATGTGGGACATCTCCATGAGGAGCGGGCGCAGGTAGGACTGGCACGCTCAGAAAATGGTATTACCGGCTGGGAAAAGCACCCGGATAATCCCTTAATCTGCCCGGATGAAGGAAGATGGGATTCTGTAGCAGTATACAAGCCGTTCGTTTTAAAGGTGGGAAATCAGTGGTGGATGTGGTATAATGGGGCAGAATATGAAGAGCCGGTCTGGGTATTTGAGCAGATTGGTCTGGCAGTGCTGGATAGAGAAGCGTTGTTTTAGGAAAAACGGGAAGTGAAAAAGGAGTGGGAGAATTTTGTTGTAAATGAGGGGTGGAGAATGAAGAACAGAAGAAAAAACCAGACAAAATCTAAAATGTTTGCCTCCTACATAGTGATTCCGGTCTTGATTCTGACAGTGATATCCTGTCTGTTTTCATCAGCTTATTATGAAGTATCGCAAAGACGAAATTTAGCTTTTGAGGATTCGGCTTCTGAAAATGTCAATGAACAGCTGAAGGGAGTGATGGATAATCTGTTGAAATCAGCGGTTCAATATTCTATGACACCCTGGGTCCGGCGATTGAAATATATGCAGAAGATTCCCGATATGATGCAAAAGAGCATTACCGCGTCTGACATTCTGGATTATGCCAGTACGGTGTCGCTGGCTGAGATAAATGAGAATCTGGTGGAATCCATCTACATTTATTACAGTCTGGAAGGTTTTGGGATTAGCAGTATTGGTCGGGTAACATGGGATGAATATATAGATATTTACGGGATTATCTGTGAAGAGAAAAGCGTTCAGACCGGAGAGGTGCTGAGTGAGAATAATCAGCAGGCTATTTATCACCATGTTTCAATGATTAAAAATGGAAAGCGGATGGATGGTTTTTTCCTTATCCAGACAATTCCGATGGAGAATACGTACAATGGAGAAGTAAATATTTTGTTTTATGTTTCCTATGATGCATTATGTGACTATATTTGGAAATTTGCAGGTGACGGGACAGAACAGCTTTATCTTACGGATGGACAGGAAATACTGTGCAACCTTGCGAACAGAGCAGGGGATATGGAACAAATTGGAAAAGAGCTGCGGACAGAGGGGGCGGAGGAAACGCAGCTTTTACCGGGGGACTCCATCAAAGAATTGAAGTCCGGGGAAAAGGGATTTGTTTATCGGAAGAGCCTTGATAAATATGTTTCAGAATATACGAAGACAGGAATGGATATTGGTGTATTGCAGATTCTTGAACCGGATTTTCTGCGCAGTGATTTTTTTAGTTTTTTAAAGTGGATTGTGGCAGGGGATTTTTTGTTGTTTGGATTGATTGTGATTGTATCATCCCGGCTTACAAAGCGCAGCTACCAGCCGTTGGAGCACATTATGAATCTGATTGACGAGAAGAATCGGGAAAATCTTGATGAATATCAGCTGATTGAACATACGTTGAAAGCATTCAACTCCCAGAAGGAACGGCTGGATATATCGGTTTATGAACAGAATCCTTTAGTGGAGCAGTATCTTCTTCATAATCTGTTGAATCAGGGGCGTCTCCGGCAGGATGAGGTTAAATATATTAATACTATGCGGAGGTATGCAGGGTTCCGTTGTCTGGTGTTGAAGGATAGCCTGGAGACCGGGCAGTATGCGGGGGAAATAGATGCCTGTCTGGCGGTATATCCGCAGATTCACGCCGCTTCCCTGAAGGGGGAGAACTGCTATATCTGGGTACTCAGCTACGGTGAGGAGAGTCTGGTAGAAGAGATTGTGGACACTTTGGAGCAGACCTTTACGGAGATGGACTATCGGGAGGCAGTAATGGCTATGAGCGGCAGATATGAGGAACTTCTCAGGATGCAGGAAGCGTTTCGCGAAGCGGTCTGTACGCTGAGTTACCATTATTTCTATCCGGAGAGAAAGCTGTTGCTATATGATGGAGATTTTATTGGGGAACGGGAACAAAGTAAAGTGACCTTTGAGATAGCGGACGGAGTCATGGAGGAACTCCGGAAATATGTGGAAGCTCTTCAGCCCAGGGCGGTTGTTACAGTGTATTGCCAGTTGGTCTGGTATAATTTCCGGGAACGTATGCTGAGCCGGGAAAAATGGTTTGCAGGAATCCACGAGTTAAATGAACATATGGCAGATATGTTTAGGGACTCCGGCAGAGAGGAGGCTCTTGAACGTATCGGGCTTCTGGAACCGGAAAATTTTGGGAGTTTAGATGGCTATCTGCAAACCTTTGAAGTGAAAATTACCCAACTGATAGAACGCTGTGCTTCCCGGGAAAATCCTATATATACAGTGCGTAATCAGATGATACGTCAGTATGTGGAGGAGCATCTCGCGGACGCGAACCTGTCGCTGAGCGAGACAGCACGGGTAACGCGCTACACCTCCACCTATTTTGGCAAATATTTTAAAGAACAGTTCGGATGCGCCTTCCAGCAGTATGTGGCTGTGCGGCGGATTGAATGCGCAAAGAAATACTTACTGGAAGATCCGGAACGGAGAAATATGAGTATCCAGGAGATTGCGCTGGCCTGCGGTTTTACCAATGACGTGACCTTCCGCCGGACTTTTAAGCGGTATACGGGAGTTACGCCGTCCCAATTCGAAAAGGAAAACCTGAGCGAGACGTAATCAGTGCTGAATAGCTGACTTAAAACAGCGAAACAAGGTCCATCGGGCAGGAAATCCTCATATCAGGCTCTGCCACGCTGCCGAAGCCATACTCGGCAAAGACGAAGGGGATTCCGGCTTCTTTGCAGGCATCGGCATCGCCCTGGGTGTCGCCGACATAAACCGGATCCTGCAGATTGTTTTCGCGCATCAGACGCAGAATGGTCTGTCCCTTGGAGGTGCCGGTCTGCCCGAAGCAGAGGTGGTCTTTAAAATATTTTCCGTATCCGGTCTTGCGAAAAAGCAGCTCGATATAGCCGGACTGGCAGTTGCTTACAATAAAGAGCGGGTATTTTGCGGACAGAGCCTTCAGCGCGTCCTCCAGACCTTCATACACAGTCCCCGGTGTTTTTTCGAGCTCTTCGTGCTCCTGCGTGAAGCACATTTCGGCAAGCGCGCACTGGCGCTCATAGGGAAGACTGGGGAGCAGAGTGGCAAAAATCACATCCATCGGTTTTCCGAAAAGCTGCTTTAAATCGTCCGGCGTCACCCGGATGGGCAAATCAGTATTTTCGCTGATTGTCCGGTTATAGGCAACGGCAACGACATCCGTAGAATCCCAGAGCGTGCCGTCTACATCAAAAATAATTCCATCCATGACAGTTCTCCTTATATATCTTGAGATAGTTTTTTCCGGGCACATGCCGGAACTAAAAACGTCCACCGGACGTTTTTTCGTATGCATGGCAATAAAAAACTGCCCGTCGTTCCCGCCCGCGCCTGCAGGAGCAGACTGGTGGGAACATCTGCGGACAGTTTATCATAAAAAGAGAAAAATCACAATGAAATTATCAAATATAGCGGGTAACAAATTATGAAACACAGCCGGGGGCTACAGCTCCAGCACTACTGCCTGATAGCCCTCCAGATGAAGCTGCGTGCCTTCTGCGGCGAGCTGTCCGAGATTGTTGAGCAGCACTTTTTTATAAGGCGCATCAAGTGTGACGGTCTGCGGCTGTTTCTGGTAATTGGCGATAACCAGCAGCGTCTGCTGGCTGCCGCGGCGGTAAAATGCCATCAGATTGTGACAATCTTCCCACACCGGTTCCAGATCCCCGTAAACAATGGTGTCAGCGTACTGCGGATTTTTTCGCAGCGCTGTCAGCTTTTTATAATAATTCAGTACGGAATCTTCGCGCTGCGTCTGTTCGGCAGCATTGATCTTTGTGTAATTTGGATTCACGCGCAGCCAGGGCGTACCGCTGGTGAATCCGGCATTTTCGCTGTCGTTCCACTGGAACGGAGTGCGGGCGTTGTCACGGCTCAGGCGGTTGACCGTTTTCAGTGCTTCCTCCGGAGAAAGCCCGGCATCTAAGGCAACCTGGTATTCGTCGAGCGTGCTGATGTCGTCCACTTCGTCAATCGAAGTGAATGTCAGATTTTCCATGCCAAGCTCCTGCCCCTGGTAGAGGAAGGGCAGACCCTTCAGCATAAAGGAAATAGTTCCGAGCATTTTTTTGCTCGTCTCGCAGCAGTCGCCTTCCGGAATGTAGCGGCTGACGCCGCGGGGCTCGTCGTGGTTTTCAATAATATTCGAAAGAAAACCGATGTTTTCTACCTTGCGCTGGCTCTCGAAGCAGCAGTGCTTAAAATCATCCGGCGTAATCAGGCGGCTGTCGTACCAACCCTTCGGACTGCCGCCGAAGATGGTCTCGTTAAAGTCGAACATGGTGGAAAAGCAGCCGTTATCGCCGATGAAATCCGGCAGCTCCTCCTGTTTTTCGTTGAAGACCTCGCCGACGGAAAAGGCGTTGTGGGGCTTAAAGGTGTTGTCTGCCATTTCGTGCAGGAAATCGAGTACACCCTGCGCGTCCTCCAGCATATAGTGAATCGAGGAAAGCCCGTCCTCGCGGTCAACCGGATAATCCTTAAAGGGCAGCGCTTTTTTGATATTGATAATCGCATCGATACGGAAGCCGGCAACGCCCCTGTCCAGCCACCAGTTAATCATTTTGTAGATTTCATGGCGCACTTCGGGGTTTTCCCAGTTTAAATCCGGCTGCTTTTTGTGAAATACATGCAGGTAATATTTGTCGGTTCCGGGAATCTTTTCCCATACCGGACCGCCAAAATAAGAACGCCAGTTGCACGGCAGCTTTCCGTCTTTGCATTCTTCGATATAAAAATATTTTCCGTAAGGACCGTCCGGGTCGGCAAGCGCCTTCTGGAACCATTCGTGCTCATCGGAGCAGTGGTTTACGACCAGATCAAGCACGATATACATATCGCGTTTTTTGGCTTCGGCAATCAGCTCATCCATGTCCGCCAGCGTTCCGAAGCGCGGGTCGATATTGTAATAATCGGAAATGTCGTAGCCCTGGTCTGCCAGCGGGGAGCAGAAGCAGGGGGAAATCCAGACGATATCCACGCCAAGCTCCTTTAAGTAATCAAGTTTTTCAATAATTCCGCGAAGGTCTCCGATACCGTCCCCGTTGGTATCATAAAAGCTCTTCGGGTAAATCTGATAGGCAACCTTTCCATGCCACCATTTTTTCTGCATAATCAAATCCTCCTTCCGGGTAATTCAGACCGAATGCGCTCCGTTACTGTGAACGGAGTAAACAGTAACTGCGCCCCGGCTCTTACAGGCTGGATACAGTATAATTCCAGAGCCGGAAAAAATCTTCTGCAAATATGACTAAAAATTACGAAATATTGACTTTCTAAAGCCCTTTCCGGTATTGCAGGGGCGTACACCCGCACACCAGCCGGAAGGTACGCATAAAGTTGCCCAGATTATTGAAGCCGCTTTCCAGGGCGATTTCCGTTACAGAATGGTCGGTTTCTTTCAGAAGACGGCAGGCATACCGGATACGCATCTCATTTAAATAGGTAATTGGCGGTCTGCCGATGATTTTTTTGAAGAAGCGGCAGAAATACTGCTCGTTCATGTTTGCCTGGGCGGCAAGCTCCTGCATGGTAACTTTTTCGGTCATGTGTTCCTGCATGTAGGAGAGCGTTTTTTTGACGGTGTCTACCCGCCTGTCTGCGGGCATCTGGGAGACAGCAAGGAGATTCTGCTCGGAAAAGGCGGCGAAAATATTTAAAAGCGACGCCTTTGCGCGCATATACTGCGGGAGGCTGCTCACACGATACTGGCTGCGGAGGTTGGAAGCGCCGGAGGGAAGCCCGGCGGCGTCCGCAATCTGCAGAAATTCGCGTTTCAGAATGACGAAGCAGGGATTTTGGCGATAAATCAGTCCGGGAAGCGATAATGAGCCTTCTGCAAGCGGCTGCACAAGCTTTTCCTGCACCGGGTCTGCGGCAAAAGCGCGCAGCATGGACAGGGAAAAGACGAACGCCATTTCCCGGTAATCTTTTTCTGAATAAATGTAATGGAGGTCTCCGCTTTTTATCAGACAAAAGCACTCTTCTTCAATTTCATATTTTTCCATATTGATTTCCAGATGAAAACAGCCCTGTTCAAAATAAATAATCTCCAGCTCCTCATGCCAGTGGTGCTTTGCCAGAAACGGCGTACCGGCGGGAGAGGCGGCGCTGTCCGCCTGATAACAGGCGCAGGGAAAAGCGGCGGTGCCGTGCAGCCGGTTTTCTTTCAGGGGCGTGATGTCAGAATGCTTCATAGATTCCTCCTGTGGGGTTGAGGCGTAAAAACATGATTCAGGTGTGAGCAAATCCCATTTGCGAAGCAAATATAAAATGGATCTGCAAAGGTTACCGGAACAGAGTGAACAGCAACACTGTATCATATATTGGGGATACTGGCAAGCGTAATAACAGGATAAAAATACTATTAAATCAATATTTATAAAATACTTGTACTTTTGAAAAAAGGGTGATATGATGTATATAACTTCATAGAGCAATGCAACAGGTGCAGAGAACGGCATCGCCGTACTTTTGTTAAAAGGGAAACAGGTGAAAATCCTGTACGATCTCGTCACTGTATGCAGGGAGTGCAGAACAAAGCGCGTCGGCGCAGCCACTGGGAAACCGGGAAGGCAGTTTCTGTGTGATGATCTGCAAGTCAGGAAACCTGCCTGCTGCTGGTACGGGACCAGGGATACCGGTCCGAATCACGAGTAATTGATTGTACCGTTTTGCATGTTCTGCAGCCGCACGAATCTTTTACTTATCCAGGTAAAAGATTTTTTATTTTGTGAGAGATTTTCGCAGATTTCTGCCGGATAAGAAAGAGCGGAAAGCAGATTTTTGCGGTTGTGCATGTTCCTTCTTCCGTGCCGAAATGGAGACGACGTCCGGGCAGAAACGCCCTGTGGATTCAGAATTTCTGAACCGGCGTCACGGATATTGCTGATGCAAAAATTTACATACATCAGAGACAGAGCGGACTGCTTTGTCTGAAAAATTAAGGAGGATAAGAACATGAAAAACAGATTGTGGAAATTGCTGGCAGCAGGAGTTGGAGCAGCAACCTTAATGATGGGCGCTGTAGGTGTACAGGCAGAGGAAGCAGCTACAGAGGCTGTATCGGAAGAGGCGACCGAAGCTGCAGCAGAGGATACGACTGAGGCTGCGGAGGAAGAAGCAGAGGACGAAGAAAACTATGAGACCGGCGATGCTTCCAAGGACAATCCGAGAAACCAGGATGAGATTGGCGAGAAGGAGCTGCTGGTAGTAAGCTTCGGTACAAGCTACAATGACAACCGTGTGGCAACCATCGGCGCTATCGAGAACGCGATGGAAGAAGCATTCCCGGATTACTCCGTAAGAAGAGGCTTCACAGCACAGATTATCATCGACCATGTAAAAAATCGTGACGGCGAAGTAATTGATAACTTTGGCGAAGCGCTGAACAGAGCAATCGACAACGGCGTAAAGACGCTGGTTGTACAGCCGACACATCTGATGAATGGTCTGGAGTATAACGATGTGATTGATGAGCTTGCACAGTATGCAGAGGAATTTGAGCAGGTTGTGGTAGGCGATCCGCTTCTGACTACCGACGAGGACTACGACACTGTAATCAGTGCGATTACAGAGGACACAAAGGCACAGGATGACGGCGAGACCGCAATCGTGTTCATGGGACATGGCACGGAGGCAGAATCCAACCAGATTTATGCAACCATGCAGGAGAAGCTGACAGCGGCAGGCTATGCAAACTACTTTGTAGGTACAGTAGAAGCAACTCCGTCGCTGGATGATGTACTGGCAGCAGTACAGGCAGGTGAATATAAAAAGGTAGTTCTTCAGCCGCTGATGATTGTTGCGGGCGACCACGCAAACAACGATATGGCAGGCGACGAGGAAGGCGCATGGAAGAAGACTTTTGAGGATGCTGGCTATGAAGTAACCTGCAATCTGAAGGGTCTGGGAGAGATGCCGGCAATCCAGGAGCTTCTGGTTGCACATGCACAGAAGGCGATTGACAGTCTTGCTGAATAAACGGACATGTCTGCTGATGCAGGCGTCACCATTTATGAAAAGAGGCATATTTGAATGAAAAAGTTTAAAGCAACAGTGCTGGCTGCGGTATTCGCAGCCGGCATGATGAGCGCACTGGCGTGCGCAGAGGAAACGGAAACAGAGGTAACGACGGAAGCGGTCTCAGTGGCGGCAGAGAGCGGCACAGAAAGCCAGGTGGCGTCGAAGGATGAAATGGCGCCGGTCGAGGATATTGTGACGGAAGACATGACGCCGGTTTATGCAGACAGTCTTGTGGACGGCGTGTACAGTATCAAAGTGGATTCCAGCTCCTCCATGTTCAGCATTGAGGAATGCGAGCTGACGGTGGCGGACGGAAAAATGACAGCCGTCATGACAATGGGCGGTACCGGTTATCTGTACCTGTACATGGGCACCGGCGAGGAAGCCGTTGCCGCATCGGAGGAGGAGTACATACCGTTTGTGGAAACAGAGGACGGAAAGCACACCTTCGAGGTTCCGGTGGAAGCGCTGGATATGGGCGTTGACTGCGCTGCATTCAGTAAAAAGAAGGAAAAATGGTATGACCGTACGCTGGTATTCCGGGCAGATTCCCTGCCGCAGGAAGCATTTGCGGAGGGCACCATTACATCGCTGGAGGATTTGAACCTGGAGGACGGCAGCTATCAGATTGAAGTCGGGCTGGAGGGCGGCTCCGGCAGGGCTACGGTGGAATCTCCTGCAACGCTGACGGTGGCGGACGGCAAGGCTACGGCTACGATTATCTGGAGCAGCAATTCCTACGATTACATGATCGTAAATGATGAAAAGCTTGAGCCGGTTACGATGGAAGAGCATTCTACGTTTGAAATTCCGGTGACGGGCTTCGACTGGAAAATGCCGGTGGTTGCGGATACGATTGCCATGAGCACGCCGCACGAGATTGAGTATACCCTGTATTTTGATTCATCGACGATTGAAAAGGCGGAATAATGAAAAGAACGATTGTTTTTTTCCGGACGTTCCTGCTATCAGTGTTTTTTCTGCTCTGCTGCGCCGCTGCGGTGTGCGCGGCAGAGCCGTCTGATACGGCGCCGGATTTTGGAAGCATGAAGAAAGAGAGCAGTATGGAGCTTCTTTATGCAGAGCAGTTTTCAGTGGACTATTATGAGGGCGGCTATGCCCTGATTACAATCAGGGAGAGCGGCCGTTTTCTTGTTGTTCCGGAGGATAAACCGGTTCCGGAAAATCTGGATGAGGATATTGTGGTCATTCAGAAGCCTCTTCAGAATATTTATCTTGTCGCCACCTCGGCGATGGACCTGTTCTGTGCGCTGGACGGCACGGACGCCATCAGCCTGTCGGGCACAGACGCTTCCGGCTGGTACGTGGAGAAGGCGCGCGAGGAAATGGAAAATGGTAATATTGTCTATGCCGGAAAATACAGTGCGCCGGATTATGAGCTGATTTTATCGAAGAACTGTGACCTGGCGGTGGAATCCACCATGATTTATCACACGCCGGAGGTAAAGGAAAAGCTGGAGGAATTTGGCATTCCGGTGCTGGTGGAGCGTTCTAGCTACGAGACGCATCCACTTGGCAGGACGGAGTGGCTGAAGCTGTACGCGGTGCTCCTTGGAAAAGAGGAGCTGGCGGATACGCTGTTTTCCGAGCAGGCGGAAAAGCTGGAGGAAGTGCTTGCGCAGGAGAATACCGGGAAAACGGTGGCATTTTTCTACATCAGCTCCAGCGGCTATGCAAATGTGCGTAAAAGCGGCGATTATGTGGCGAAGATGATTGAGCTGGCGGGCGGAAAATATATTTTTGACGATCTGGGTGATTCTGATAATGCGCTTTCCACCATGAATATGCAGATGGAGGAATTTTACGCGAAGGCAAAGGATGCCGATTATCTGATTTACAACAGCACGATCGACGGAGAGCTGTATACGCTGGATGAATTGTTTGCCAAAAGCAGTCTGCTGAAGGATTTTAAGGCGGTACAGAACGGGAATGTTTACTGCACCGGGAAGAATCTTTTCCAGGAGACGATGGGACTTGGTACCATGATTGCCGATATTCATACGATGCTCACGAGCGAGACGGGAGCGGATGAATTTACGTATATGCACAGGCTGAAATAATGTAACAGTCCGGGCAGGCTGCTCTGCCTTGGAAGAATGGCGTCTGTCCGGCATGGGCAGACAGGATTTGTTTTAACAGCGGTAAGGAGCGCGGAAAGCATGAAGCATAAATCTTATATCCGGTATCAGATTTCGTTTATTTTATTGTTTGTTCTGCTCGCTGTGCTCTTTTTCTGGAATATTAACTCCGGCAGTATTCATCTGTCGGTAAAAGAAGTCTACGATATTATTGTGCACCGGACAGGGGAGGATACTGCGTACAATATTGTCTGGGAAATCCGCCTGCCGCGTATTCTGGCGGCGATTATCCTGGGAGGCGCGCTTTCCGTGTCCGGTTTTCTGCTGCAGACGTTTTTTAACAACCCGATTGCCGGTCCCTTCGTGCTGGGCATTTCCTCCGGCGCGAAGCTGGTGGTTTCCCTCGTGATGATTTACCTCCTTGGCAAAGGGCTTGTAGCCGGGTCGCAGATACTGATTCTGGCGGCGTTTGCCGGTTCTATGATTTCGATGGGCTTTATTCTGTTGATTTCCAGAAAGGTAAACAGTATGTCTATGCTGGTAATCGGCGGCGTCATGATCGGCTATATCTGTTCCGCAGTTACGGATTTCGTGGTGACTTTTGCGGATGATTCCAATATCGTGAATCTGCACAACTGGTCGATGGGCAGCTTTTCCGGCATGAGCTGGGACAATATTTCTGTGATGGCGGTGGTGGTTTTTGCAGCGCTGGCTATCACCTTTTTGATGTCGAAACCGATCGGGGCATACCAGCTCGGCGAGGTCTATGCCCGCAACATGGGTGTGAATATCAAAGCGTTCCGCATACAGCTGATTTTGCTCTCCAGTCTTTTGTCCGCCTGCGTTACTGCCTTTGCCGGACCGATTTCTTTCGTGGGTATTGCGGTTCCGCATCTTGTCAAAAGTCTGATGAAAACAGCAAAGCCGATTCTGGTGATTCCGGCGTGCTTCCTGGGCGGCGCAGTCTTCTGTCTTTTCTGTGACATGATCGCCCGGACAGTATTTGCCCCCACCGAGCTGTCCATCAGCTCCGTGACGGCAATCTTCGGTGCTCCGGTCGTCATATATGCCATGTTCGCGCAAAAATCAAGCCGTGCGAAAATGGACTGATGTCTATGCGGCTGCTTGCAGACGCAGGAGACAGCAGCCATTTTCATAGGGCGGAGCCCGCGACCGAGATGGAGCGAAGCGGAATCGAGGTGAGCACGGCTTGATTTCGGGAAAAGAGAGAAAATGGACTGATGTCTATGCGGCTGCCTGCAGACGCAGGAGACAACAGCCATTTTCATAGGGCGGAGCCCGCGACCGAGATGAAGCGAAGCGGAATCGAGGTGAGCACGGCTTGATTTTAGGAAAAGAGCGAAAATGGACTGATGTCTATGCGGCTGCTTGCAGACGCAGGAGACAGCAGCCATTTTCATAGGGCGGAGCCCGCGACCGAGATGAAGCGAAGCGGAATCGAGGTGAGCACGGCTTGATTTCGGGAAAAGAGAGAAAATGGACTGATGTCTATGCGGCTGCTTGCAGACGCAGGAGACAGCAGCCATTTTCATAGGGCGGAGCCCGCGACAGAGATGGAGCGAAGCGGAATCGAGGTGAGCACGGCTTGATTTGAGGAAAAGAGAGAAAATGGACTGATGTCTATGCGGCTGCTTGCAGACGCAAGAGACAACAGAGGGGAGGTTTCTATGGATAATTTTTATATTTATACAGACCACATGACGGTCGGCTACAACGGCAGACCCTTAATCCGCGATATTGAAATCAAGGTGCGTCGCGGGGAGATTCTTACCCTCATTGGTCCGAACGGCGCCGGAAAATCCACCATTTTGAAGAGCATTACGAAACAGCTTTCCCTGATTGGCGGCACGGTTTATCTGGAGCAGAAAAATATGCAGGCGATGTCGGATAAAGAGCTTTCGCGCAAGCTGTCGGTGGTGATGACAGACCGCATCCGGCCGGAGCTGATGACCTGCGAGGACGTGGTGGCGGCAGGGCGTTATCCGTACACCGGGCGGCTGGGGATTTTGACGGACAATGACCGGAAAATTGTGCGGGAATCTATGGAGCTGGTGCATGCACTGGATTTGTGCGACTGCGATTTCACGCAGATCAGCGATGGACAGCGCCAACGGGTTTTGCTTGCAAAAGCCATCTGTCAGGAGCCGGAAATTATCATTCTGGATGAACCGACCTCGTTTCTGGATATCCGGCACAAGCTGGAGCTGCTGACAATCCTCAAAAAGCTCGTGCGTGAAAAGCAGATTGCGGTCATCATGTCGCTGCACGAACTGGATCTTGCGCAGAAAATTTCCGATACGGTCATTTGCGTGCACGGGGATAAAATCGATAAATACGGGACGCCGGAGGAAATATTCACGGACAGCTATATCCATAAGCTGTACGGGCTGACAAGCGGCAGCTATAACGCGGATTTCGGCTGCCTGGAAATGGAGCCGCCGCACGGCAGACCGGAAATTTTTGTAATCGGCGGGAACGGGAGCGGTATCGCACAGTACCGCAGACTGGCGCGCGGCGGCGTGCCGTTTGCTGCCGGTATCCTCCACGAAAATGATGTCGATTACGAGGTGGCGAAAGCGCTGGCGGCAGAGGTAGTCTGTGAAAAAGCCTTTGAGCCGGTCAGTGGGGAAACATACCAGAGGGCTCTTGCTGTCATGAAGGAGTGCCGTCAGGTGCTCTGCTGCCTGCAGGAATTCGGAACCCTGAACCAGAAAAACAGGGAGCTTCTGGAGGAAGCGAAACGGCAGGGAATAGAAATTGTGTAGCGACTGGGAACGGAAAACGGGGGTTGACATCCGCCGGAAATGAAATTATAATGGCAGAAACGAACGGTTATCGGAAAGGAGAAGAAATGAAGAAATAACAGACTTCTAGTAACAGAAAAGATGTCAGAGTGTTCTGCAGACTTTTGCAGACAGATGTTTTTTGGTTGCCATGCATCCGAAGGGAGCTGCCGGTGGCAGGTCCTGCAGGTGTTGCTGGAAGTGGGGTTATGTTCATTTCTTCTCTTTTTTCATGCGCGGAAACGGCGATTGCCTGCGCCGCAGTGCGGGACAGACGCCCGGCGGCTAAATATATGCACGCCGGTAAGCCTCCGCCGGATGACAATACATGCGGAGGGTTTCTGCCAGGCAGATAATGTGTGTGGCGAATCGCCACCGGGCGAACAATGCGTGTGGCGGTCGTCTGACGGACAGATAAAACGCACGGCGGGTCGCTATCGGACAGACAAACCGCGCTGGCATACTTCCCGGTGCGCGCGGGGCGTTGTGCAGATGAAAACAGAGAAAGAAAATACCGGTGAGCATCCCTCCTCTGGCAGCAGCTATTATGCCAGGGAGGGATTTTATGTCACAGATAAGCGTATCAGATCTTACCTTCTGCTATGAAGGAAGCTTTGACAATATTTTTGAAAATGTATCTTTTTCCATTGACACAGACTGGAAGCTGGGCTTTGTCGGGCGCAACGGAAAAGGAAAAACTACTTTTCTGAAGCTGCTGCAGGGAGAGCTGGAATACCGGGGGACAATCAGTGCTTCCACCGCCTTTGATTATTTCCCATACCAGGTGGACGAACGGCGGCAGAAAGCGTGCTTGGGTGAAATTCTGGAGGAAATCCGGCCGGACTGCGAGCTGTGGCGGGTAATCTGCGAGCTTGACAGGCTGCAGGCGCCGGCGGAGGTGCTTTACCGGCCGTTTTATACATTAAGCTACGGGGAGCGCACGAAGGTGATGCTGGCAATCCTTTTTTCGCGTGATAATTATTTTCTGCTGATTGACGAGCCGACCAATCATCTGGATGCAGGGGCGCGGGAGCTTGTGAAAGCGTATCTGCGCAGCAAAAAGGGGTTTATTCTGGTATCCCACGACCGCGATCTGCTGGATGCATGCGTGGACCATGTGTTGGCGCTCAACCGCAGAACCATTGAGGTGCAGAGCGGGAATTTTTCCTCCTGGTGGGAAAACCGGGAGCGCAGGGACGCTTTTTGCAGGGCGGAAAATGAAAAGCATCAGAAGGAAATAAAGGCGCTTGGCAGGGCGGCGGAGCGCGCGCAGAGGTGGGCGGAGGCGAATGAGAGGAGCAAAATTGGATTCGACCCGGCTAAGGAGCACGACCGCGGCAACGGCACGCGCCCGTATATCGGAGCAAAAACGAAAAAAATGCAGCGCCGGGTAAAAAATCTGCAGACGCGGATCGACAGCGAGATTGCGCAGAAAGAGGGACTTCTGCAGGATGTGGAAAATCCGGCGGAGCTGAAGCTGATGCCGCTTTCCTTCCGCAGGGAGGTGCTCGTGCGGGCGCGCGACTATACGCTTGCTTACGAAAACGGCGATGGAAGCTGCCGCGTGGTTTTTGACAAGCTTTGCTTTGAACTGCGCCGGGGTGAGCGGGTTTTCTTAAACGGGAGCAATGGCTGCGGAAAATCCAGCCTCCTGAAGGCAATCCTGGCACAGCAGGAGAAGAAGAACGGCAATGCGGCCGCCGGATATGGAAAAGAAGACCGGAACCGCGCGGAAACAGACGGTGAGAACATATGGAGTGGGGAGACGGACCGCACGAATGTATGGCGCGGGGAAACGGATTGCACGAATGCATGGCACGGGGAAACGGACTGCGCGGGCATACGGGAGAACGGGCTGCTGGAGATCTCCTCCGGACTGCGCATTTCTTACGTCAGTCAGGATACGTCTTTTCTGCACGGGGATATCGGCAGCTTCTGCGCACAGCAGATGCTGGAGGAAAGCCTGTTTAAGGCGGTATTGCGGCAGCTTGATATGGAGCGCGCGCAGTTTGCGAAAAATATGGAGGATTTCTCAGAGGGGCAGAAAAAGAAGGTGCTGCTTGCGGCAAGCCTGCTTCAGCAGGCGCATCTTTACATCTGGGATGAGCCGCTGAATTATATCGATGTTTTCACAAGAATGCAGATAGAGGAGCTGATTCTGAAATATGCGCCGACCATGCTGATTGTGGAGCATGATGTGCGTTTCCGGGAGCGGATTGCCACAAAGATAGTGGACCTGTAGGGATTGTCGGGGAGTCGGATGCCCCGACGCAGCATACGGGGCATCTGGCTGGCAGGGATGGCGGCATGGGAAATTTGCTTCTTGCTGCAGCCGGAGCAACATAAATATCAGTCCGGCTCAGGCGCCAGGATACCGTTGAGAGATTTCCGCATGGTTTCATAGATAAAACGGACGGTGGCTTCCCGGTTACGCGAGGAGCCATCCTTCAGCCAGTTTATTAGGATTCCGGCAATCGCCTCTGTGTAAAACTCTGTTACAAACTGACGGTAATCATCCTCCAGTTTCAAATGAAAATTTTCTTCCGCGGACTGTATGAGGGAAGAAATGATACCGGTAAATTCCGGGTAAAAGAAACGCTTCATTTCCTGCTGTCCGATAGAATCGTAGGCGCAGTTTAAAATATGGTCGTTCGATTCCACATAATCCATCACAAAGAGAATTGCTTCTTTATAATCTTTAATCAAATCAAACTGTTTTACCACTTCGATTGCTTCTGTTTCCAGCATCCAGCGCAGCAGCGCATAAATATCCTCGAAATGATAATAGAAGGTATTACGGTTTACACCGCAGTCGGCAATCAGCTCGCTGACCGTAATTTTGGAAAACGGCTTCTTTGCCATAAATTTTTTCAGAGATGCCGCCAGCATTTTCTTGGTATTCAGTGAGATTTCTTCATGCTTCATATACACTTCCCCCTTCTTATTAATTATACAGATGTCCGGCAAATTTTCAATAATCCGGAAAAAATTTATTAGACAAATTTTAATTTATGCCTATTTATGCACATTTGGCGTTGTCTGTCCATTCCAAATGACGGAAAATTACGCTATGCTTATTCCCGAAAACGAGAAAAGGGGTATGTCTGATGAAAAAGTTTTATACCGGAGTGGTAAAGTGCCGCAAAGCGATTATGGTATTGTTTATTGCGGCGGCAATCGCCGGTCTGTTCCTCAGCAGGCTGGTGTCAGTAAACTACGATATTACCGATTATCTTCCGCCGGATTCACCGTCCACGGTGGCGCTGGATGTGATGGGGGAGGAATTTGACGGCGGGATACCGAACGCCCGCGTGATGATTCGCGATGTGTCAGTCGTGCAG
This sequence comes from Marvinbryantia formatexigens DSM 14469, assembly GCF_025148285.1. Taxonomy (NCBI): domain Bacteria; kingdom Bacillati; phylum Bacillota; class Clostridia; order Lachnospirales; family Lachnospiraceae; genus Marvinbryantia; species Marvinbryantia formatexigens. Next base: position 2,462,256 of record NZ_CP102268.1, read on the forward strand.
GCGCTGGAATACAAGGAAAAGCTGAAGCAGATTGACGGCGTGCAGGAGGTTACCTGGCTGGACGATGTTGTGGATGTGCGCGAGCCGCTGGAGACACAGGAGACGGATACGGTGGAAGCCTACTACAAAGACGACACGGCGCTGTTTACCGTTACCGTCGAGGAGGAAAAGCGTCTGGAGGCGGTAGAAGCCATGCGTGAGCTTGTCGGAGAGAACGGTGCGCTGACCGGAAACGCGGTTTCTACGGCAACGGCAACGACGGATACGGTGGCGGAAATTTCCAGAATCGTGGTAGTCGCGGTATTGTTTGTACTGCTGGTGCTGATTCTGACAACAAATTCCTGGGTAGAACCGTTGATTGTGCTGGGCGGTCTTGGCGTCGCTATTTTAATCAACAACGGGTCGAATCTCATCTTCGGGGAGATATCCTTTGTGACGAACGCCGCCGGAAGTATTCTGCAGCTTGCGGTATCGCTGGATTATTCCGTATTTCTGATTCACCGGTTTGAGGAATGCCGGAAAACAAATCCGAATGTCGAAGAAGCGATGGTTGACGCTCTGTGCAAATCTACGGGCTCGATTCTTTCCAGCGGTCTGACAACGGTAATCGGTTTTGTCGCACTCTGCCTGATGCGTTTCCTGCTGGGACCGGACCTTGGACTTGCGCTGGCAAAGGGCGTGGCGCTCAGTCTGATTACGGTGTTTATCTTTATGCCGGCGCTGATTTTATCGCTGCACAAGCTGATGGATAAAACACGTCATAAGAATTTTATGCCGTCTTTCCGCGGCTTCGGACGTCTGGTACAGAAGCTAATGCTGCCGCTGGTGTGTGTGTTCCTGGTTCTGGTTGTGCCTTCCTACCTGGCATCAAATTCGAACAGCTATTACTATGGTTCCAGCCATATGTTTAATGAAGAGACCCGGATGGGAAAGGACATCGCGCAGGTTGAGGCGGTTTTCGGACAGAGCGACAGCTATGTGCTGCTGGTGCCGGCAGGTCAGACCGCGGTGGAAAAGGAGCTGTCGGATGAGCTGCACACGCTGCCGGAGATAACAGGAATTATTTCTTATGTGGATATGGCGGGCTCGGAAATTCCCACGGAGTTTCTGGATGCGGACACACTGGCGCAGCTGCAGTCCGATAATTACAGCCGGATGGTGCTTTCCGTGGATGCCGACTACGAAGGCGAGGAAACCTTCCGGCTGGTGGAGCAGATACGGGAGATTGCGGAAAAATATTATCCGGGCACCTATTATCTGGCGGGCGAGGGCGTCAGCTCTTATGACCTGATGAATACGGTGACGGCGGATATGGTGAAGGTAAACGCGATTGCCATCGGCGCGGTGCTTGTGGTACTGCTGATACTGCAGAAATCCATCGTGCTGCCGGTAATCCTGGTACTGTGTATTGAAACGGCTATCTGGATCAATCTTTCCATACCGTATTTTGCAGGCGATATCGTATTTTACATTGCGTACCTGATCATCAGCTCCATCCAGCTTGGCGCGACCGTGGATTATGCGATCCTGTTTTCCGACCGCTATCGGGAAGCCCGGCTGACGTATTCCAAAAAGGATGCGATCGTGGAGACTGTTTCCGCGGTAACGGTATCGGTGCTGACATCGGGCAGCGTACTGACGGTGGTGGGCTTTCTGCTCGGCAAAATGTCTTCCAACGGACTGCTGGCGCAGCTCGGTATGTTCCTCGGCGTCGGGGCAATCTGCTCGCTGGTGATTGTGCTTTTTGTCCTGCCGGGATTCTTATATCTGCTGGACGGGTTATTTATAAAGAAGAGCGCCAAGGAGCACAAACCCCGCGCCCATGCGAAAAAACATGACGTGCAGGCTGGTTAAACAAGATATTTCAGAAGGGGGAAAATCATTATGAACCGAAACAGGAATTATAAGAAAACGATAGCGGCGGCGCTTTGTGTGGCGCTGTCCGCAGAAGCAGTCGCTCCGGCACTTGCGGCAGGAGCCATAGAGGATAAAGATGAAAATGTGTATGTCAACTTAAACCAGGATGGCAGCGTTTCCGGAATTTATGTGGTAAATGAATACACGCTCGGAGAGGACACGGAGATTGTGGACTATGGAGATTATTCCGCTGTAAAAAATCTTTCCACGGAGGATGAAATTCTTCTGGAGGATGGCAAGGTGACGGTGAATGCGGCAAAGGGAAAATTCCTTTACCAGGGCGACATGGCGGATACAACGCTGCCCTGGCTGATTGACATTTCCTATACGCTGGATGGCAAAGAAATTACCGCGGAAGAGCTTCCGGGCAAAAGCGGAGCGCTTAAAATTTCGGTGTCGGTGAAGGACAATCCGGCTTCGGACGACGAGTTTTTTGACAATTATCTGATGCAGGCGACGGTGACGCTGGATACGGAGAAATGCAGCAACATCCGGGCGGACGGCGCGACAGAGGCAAACGTCGGCAAGGACCGTCAGATTTTATACAATATCATGGCGGGGCAGGAAAAGGAATTTACGATAAGCGCTGACGTGACAGAGTTTGAGATGGATGCGCTTTCTTTCCAGGCGGTTCCGATGTCTTTTGATATCGATGTGGATTCTCTGGACACAAGCTCGATTACGGAAAAAACGGATGAGATCAAGGATGCGGCGGAGGAATTTGATGATGGAGCGGGAGAGCTTGACGATGGCGCGCAGGAGCTTCTGGACGGCGTAGAGGAACTGAAGGATGGTGCAGAGGAACTGAAGGACGGCGCTTCTGATTTAAACAGCGGTACGGGAGAGCTGGTATCCGGAGCGGGCGAGCTGTCTTCCGGCACGGGCGAGCTGGTATCCGGGGCAAATGAGCTGTACTCCGGAGCGGCTTCCTTAAACAGTGGACTGAAAACATTAAACAGCGGCGCAAAATCTTTGAATAAGGGTATCCAGAGCGCTGCGTCGGGCGCACAGGCTGCGCAGAAGGGCGCGAAGGAGCTTGCGGAAGGGGCAAAGGAGGCTGCTGAGGGCAGCATGGAGTTAAAGGACGGTTCCGCAACACTGGCGGAAAGCCTTAAGCAGCTGCAGACGGGCGCAGGCAGTCTGCAGGCGGCGCTGAACACGCTGACGGAAAAATCGCCGGAGCTTACCGGAGGCTCGTCGCAGATTCAGGCGGCGCTTCTGCAGATCCAGAAGAGTCTGGACGGCATCACGGTCGGAACAGAGCAGATGCAGACGCTGCTTGACAGTTCCACCGCGATTCTGACGGCAATCGGGCAGGCGGCGGACGGCGCGCAGGCGGTATCCGACGGACTGGCGCAGATACAGGGCAGCTATAGTCAGATTGACGGGCTGGAAACACAGAACAGCAGCGCGTCCGCTTATCTGAGGGGAATCGCTGCGCAGGCATCGGGAATTTACAGTGGACTGGATGATAAGACGAAGCAGTTAATCAGCAGCATGGCCGGCGTAGATGTCCAGAGCGTTATTGATATGGTGAATAATGTTGCCAGCCTTCTGGACGCCAATACAACGGCATTTGAATCTTTAAAGAGCGGCATCGATGCGGCAGGCACGGGAGCCGCCAGCGTTTCGGCAGGCATGGCACAGCTGGAGCAGCAGTACCAGCTTTTCGATGCGGAGGTACAGAAGCTGCCGGTGGTGCTGGAAAACATGATTACGGCAAACATGGAGCCGCTGAAAGAGGGAATTGACCAGCTTGTAACGGCGGACGCCACATTGAACGCAGGTATCCAGGAATACACGGAGGGTGTTCGGGCGGTTAAGGAAGGCTATGATGCGCTGTATACGGCATTCGGACAGGTGACGGAAGGCGCTGCATCGCTGGCAGAGGGCGCGGAGGCGCTTGCGGAAGGCAACAGCGCGCTTGCCGAGGGCTCAGAGGAGCTTTACAGCGGAACAAAATCTCTTGCTTCCGGGGCAAAACAGCTTTCCTCCGGCTCAAAAGAACTGGCATCCGGAGCGGGAAGCGCCGCAAAGGGCGCGTCGCAGCTTCAGTCCGGCGCCGGCAGCCTGGCAGGGGGCGCAGATGCGCTGCGCCAGGGCGCAGGCTCCCTCTACAGCGGAACCATCACGCTGCAGGACGGCGCGACACAGCTCTATGACGGTACCGTGGAGCTGTCGGACGGTGTCTCGGAGTTGTATGACGGCGTTGTGGAGCTGAAAGACGGCACCGCAGAGCTGAAAGACGGTACAAACGAGTTCGTGGAAAAGACGCAGGACATCGACGAAACCATTGATGAAGAAATCGACAAGGCGGTCGATAAGATTGCCGGCGGCGACTTCGAACCGGTTTCCTTCACCTCAGAGAAAAATGAAAACATCGGTCTGGTACAGTTTGTCATGAAAACAGAATCCATTACCATACCGGAGGTGGAAGAAACAGAGACAGAGGAAGTGGAAGAAAGCATTTCGGAGAAGCTGAGGGATTTATTCTAACGGGAGAAAGGTAAGATACTGTTCACGCAAGGCTCAAACACCTGCTGTGAACGGAGTGAGCAGCAATAAATTTAATCCCCTTCGTCAGGCGAAAGCCTGATGAAGGGGATTATTTAGGTGAATCTGGTAGAAGGAATCGGTCCGACACTGCAGATAGCAGAATTTTACCGTTGCCTCCCTTTTGCATTTCTGATATAATTCAATTTTATATAGTGCATTGTCTTAACGGAAAAGAGAGAGTTTGTATGGGGATGTCCATTCAAGTTGTTTCGTTTTGCTGATATGATATGATGCAACCTCTCTTTTTGGTGCAGAAATTAAGAGGAAAAAAGCGAAGAAATACGATATACTGAAAAATATCAGGAGGATAACGGGTTATGGAATGGATAGAGAGACTAAATGATGCGATGGATTATCTGGAAGGGCACCTGACAGAGGAAATTGATTATGAAAAGCTTGGAAAGATTGCCTGCTGCTCTTCGTATCATTTTCAGCGCATGTTTGCCTATATGGCGGGTGTTCCTTTATCGGAATATATTCGCAGAAGGAAGATGTCGCTGGCAGCCGTTGATTTGCAGAGCGGGAATATGAAAATTATTGATGTGGCTGGAAAATATGGATATAATTCGCCAACTGCATTTAACAGGGCGTTTCAGTCTGTCCACGGAATGGCGCCTTCAGCCGTGAAAAATGAGGGAATATCTGTAAAAGCCTTTCCTCCTGTCCGGTTTAAGATTACAGTCAAAGGAGTGGAAGAGATGAATTACCGAATTGAAACAAAAGAGGCTTTCCGTATTGTGGGCGTGTCTGTGCCGCTGCATAAGGATATTGAGAAAAATTTTGCGGCGATACCGCCAAAGTGGGAGGAGATTTCTGCGAATGGAACACTGCAGAAACTTATAGGCATGATGGATACCCCGCCTATGGGTGTTCTTGGCATCAGCACCTGTAATGATACGGAGCCGTGGAGATACTATATTGCGGTATCTACTTCACAGGAAAACAATGACCTTGAAGAATACGTTGTTCCGGCAGCTACCTGGGCGGTGTTTCCCGGAGAGGGGACAAATCAGTCTATCCAGGAACTGGAGCGGCGCATTGTGACGGAATGGCTGCCAACTTCGGGATATGAGTATGGGGATGCGCCCGATGTTGAGGTTTATTTGAATCCGGACCCGCAGAATGCACAGTATGAGGTCTGGATACCGGTAGTGAAAAAAGAAAACTGAATTATGCGCATAAAAATAACCGCTATCTTTCGCCAAATGCGGTTATTTTTGTAACCAGATATGAAATGGGCTGACCGTCTATCGGCAGCGCTTTTGTTGTTTTTTGGCTGGCGTTTAATCTGGTATGAAGTATATGCTGTTTGACGCAGATAATTAGAATGTATATAATGGAAAACAGAAGTATGGAATGGAGGGAAGAGACATATGAATGAAATCATCCGGTCACTGTATGAGCGGAAGTCGATGCGTGTTTATGAGGAATGCCCGATATCGCCGGAGGATAAGCGGCTGATTCTGCAGTCCGCAATGGAAGCGCCGACGGCTGGAAATCAGCAGATGTATACGATTCTGGATATTACGAATCAGGAGCTGAAGGAAAGGCTCTCGGAAAGCTGCGACCATCAGCCTTTTATTGCAAAAGCGCCGATGGTGCTGATTTTCTGTGCGGATTATCAGAAGTGGGTGGATACGTTTACAGAGGCTGACGCACAGCCGCGAAAACCAGGCGTGGGAGATTTGATGCTGGCGGTTTGTGATGCGGTGATTGCGGCACAGAATGCGGTCGTTGCGGCGCAGAGCCTTGGGATAGGTTCCTGCTATATTGGTGATATTATGGAGCAGTGTGAGCTGCACCGGGAGATGCTGAAGCTTCCGGAATATGTGTTTCCGGCGGCAATGGTGGTGTTTGGCTATCCGACGCAGCAGCAGAAGGAACGACCAAAGCCGGAGCGCTGCCGTCTGGAGGACATTGTGCAGGAGAATGTCTATCGCAGACGGGAGGGCAGCGAGCTGCGACAGATGTTTGAGAAGGAGACAAGGAACCGTAGTTTTGAGGAGTGGGCGCAGGCGTTTTGTAAGCGGAAATATAATTCCGGGTTTTCAAGGGAAATGACGCGCTCGGTGGAGGAATATCTGAAATCCTGGATGTAGAAACGGGGCATTGATTTGCGGCTGCAGAAAAATTCCCCCTGCAAGAGCGTGCTTTCAGGGGGAAAGGCTTTGGTAAAATGTTCTTATGGTAAAGATAAAAGGTCTTTTAGTATGGCGGAAGCGGACATTTTCTGAAAACCGTCCGGGTCTGTGAGAGCGGCTTTGCCGGAAGTATCCCACCGCATCTGGTCGTAATCGCAAAGGTAGCTGCTGTCACAGGAACAGTCCGGGTAGCGGCTGTACCAGTCGGGATAGTATGTGCGCATGTAATGGCTGGCAAGGCGGACAGCCTGGCTGTCTACAGGGGCGGCAGAGGAAGTGCAGTTACCGGAACGTGTGCTGGCAGCTGTAGGAGTATGGCTGCTGTGGACGGGAGAATAGCTGATGCCGGGAGTGCTGCAAATGGCGGAGACCCTGGCCGGGCGGGGCGTGCCGCATAGCCGGACGCCGGGCGGGCTGGAGTGAAGCAGGACGACACTGCCATCGCTGCATTCTCCGATGGCAATCCAGACGTGGTCGGGCGAACTCATGATGTCTCCGGCGCGATAATTGACTATCTGGTTGCGGGGGATGAAGGTCCCCCAGCCGCGTGCGGCGAAATTGGCTGCCATATGGTGTGCAGGCATGACATAGCCGTATGGCGTGGCGCCGCGGACAGATGGGGTGGATGTATTTTGGACGTGAATGCAGCGCTGGGCGGTGTCAGTGCTTTCCGGATGTGAGAGCATAAAATGCTGATTGTAATTGGATAGAGGCATATGCATCAGATTATAAATGCACCAGCCTACGTATCCGGAGCAGTCGAGCCCGTCGTGAATCTGATAGCGGGTGGTGCGATAGTCGTAGGAAGCGGTCTGCTGACTGGCAAATGTTTTCCAGCGCGGACTGACGCCGATGGTGCAGGCTTCCCGTCCGGCGCCGGTGTCGGATTCGTTCCAGCCGCCGCCCCATACGTACATGGTGGAGCCGACCGGCTGAAGAGCAATCTGAAGGAAAAATTTTAAGGCAGGAAGCTGCGGATTGTGCAGCGTTCCTGCCTTTGTGGTCTGGGAAAAATGTGGCAATAGAAGACCTCGCTTTATGATAGTGACCGGGCTTCGCCCTATAAGCACACCGCCCTAACCAGCCTTTTGCATGCAAGTACGACGCAGGAGCCGGAACAGGCTCTAACGAGCCATGCTGTCATCTCGATTCCGTTCGTAAACTCACTTCATCTGCGCTGCACACTTTCGCACTAAGCTCGAAAAGACCTCGCTAAGTGCTCAATGCGTCGCTGACCGGGCTTCGCCCTATAAAATGTGCACAGAAAACATCTGCTTACGTGCAAGCACGACGCAGGAGCCGGAACAGGCTCTAACGAGCCATGCTGTCATCTCGATTCCGCTACGCTCCATCTCGCTGACCGGGCTTCGCCCTATAAGCACATCGCCCTAACCAGCCTTTTGCATGCAAGCATGCACGGCTGTTTACGACGCTGTCCTTGCATGGCTCTACTTACGCATGTTTGCGAATTTGGTGTATTGTGGGAGCCAGGCAAGCTCGATGGTGCCGATGGCGCCGTTTCTCTGCTTGGCGATGATGATTTCGGCTACGTTGGGTTTGGCGGTGTCTTTGTTGTAGTAGTCGTCACGGTAGATGAACATGACGACGTCGGCGTCCTGCTCGATGGCGCCGGATTCACGCAGGTCGGAGAGCATCGGACGATGGTCGGGACGCTGCTCGACGGCGCGGGAGAGCTGGGAGAGTGCAACGACGGGAACGTTCAGCTCACGTGCGATTGCTTTCAGGGAGCGGGAGATATCGGAGATTTCCTGCTGCCGTGATTCGGAGCGCCGGTTTCCTGTCATTAGCTGTAAATAGTCTATGATGATAATGCCCAGATTATGCTCCATCTTGTATTTGCGGCATTTGCTGCGCAGCTCCATGACGGAGATACCGGGAGTGTCGTCGATTATCAGGTTGGATTGCCCGATGACGCCGGCACCCTCAATCAGCTTTGCCCAGTCCTCGTCGGAAAGATTTCCGGTACGGATGGACTGGGAATCGACGCGGGATTCGAGGGAGAGCAGACGGTTGACGAGCTGCTCCTTCGACATTTCCAGACTGAATACAGCAACCGTGACATTTTCGCGGAATGCCATATGCTGGGCGATATTCAGCACCAGCGCCGTTTTTCCCATAGAAGGACGCGCCGCCACCAGAATAAGGTCTGATGGCTGGAAACCGGCGGTTTTATAATCCAGGTCGATGAAACCGGTAGGGATACCGGTAACGTTTCCTTTGGTCTTTGAGGCGAGCTCTATTTTATCCAGCGCATTTAAAACGACCTCCTTGATGGGAACGAAGTCCCCGGAGGTGTTCTGCTGGACAATATCAAAAATACGCTTTTCCGTGTCGGCGAGAATATCTTCCGTCGATTCTTTTCCGGCATAGCAGGCATTTGCGATTTCCTCATTTGCGCGAATCAGACGGCGCAGCGTCGCTTTGTCGCGCACGATATTCGCATAATGCCGCACGTTGGTAGAGGTATAAAATGTATCCAGCAAATCTTTGGCAAATTCCAGACTGGATATTTCCGGCGGGACATCCTTCTGCTGCAGGCGGTCCTGCAGCGTGACGAGGTCGACCGGTTTTCCTTCGTTGTAAAGCTCTACCATCGTGTCAAAAAGGACGCCGTACTGCTTCTGGTAAAAATCATCGCTGGTAATAATTTCCGACGCGGTGAGAATCGCATCCGTATCCATAATCATGGAGCCGATGACCGACTGCTCCGCCTCCGGGCTGTGCGGCATGACGCGCTTGATTAGAGATTCATCCATAATACTTGTGTCCTTTTATGCTTCTTTTACAGTTACCTTCAGCTCGGCAGTCACCTGCGGATGCAGCTTTACCGGAACGGTTGTGGTGCCAATCGCCTTAATCGGGGAGGCGAGCTGGATTTTCTTTTTGTCGATATCCAGATTATGCTGTGCCATTGCGGCTTCTGCGATTTCTTTGGAAGAAACGGAGCCGAAGGTCTTTCCCCCTTCGCCCACTTTGATGGAAACCACCACCTCTTTGCTGGCGATTTCTTCTGCGAAAGCCTTTGCCGCGTCAAGCTGCTCCTGCGCCACCTTTGCCTGGTTGGCTTTCTGCAGCTTCAGGTCGTTCAGATTTTTGGCGTTGGCTTCCACGCCGAGCTTTTTCGGCAGAAGCATATTGCGCGCATAGCCGTCGCTTACATTTACCATGTCCCCCTTTTTTCCGAGAGACTTTACATCCTGCAATAAAATTACTTTCATAATCTTTTCCTCCTTAAATAGCGCCTTCATCTTTCATGGTCTGAAGGGTTTCTTTTAATTTGTCTACTGCCTGCTGCGGTGTTACATCCTTAAGCTGCGCGCCGGCAATGTTCATGTGTCCGCCGCCGCCCATGCGTTCCATAATAATCTGTACATTCACCTCATCAATGGAACGGGCGCTGATATAAATCTGATTATTGTATGAGGTCAGTATAAAGGAAGCCTTTACGCCGGTAATATTCAGCAGCTCGTTTGCCGCCTGTGCGCCCACAATCGTCGGGCTGTCCAGTCCGGTGGACGGAAGAATACTGATGGCATAGTTGTCCAGATACAGCTCGGCATGGCGGACAGCCTCTGCGCGCGCCTTATAGGAAGCCATATCATTGCGCATCATCTTGCGTACCTTTGTGACATCCGCTCCGCAGCGGCGCAGGTAAGCGGCGGCCTCAAAGGTTCGTACGCCGGTTTTCGCCACGAAATTGTTGGTATCCACAATAATGCCGGCATACAGACAGTCCGCCTCAATGCTGGTGAGCTTCACGCCGTCGTCAAAATACTGCAGAATCTCCGCCACCATTTCGCAGGCGGAGGAAGCGTAGGGCTCAATGTAGGAGAGCGTTGCGTTTTTGATGACCTCGCTGCTCTGACGGTGATGGTCAAGCACAGCAATCGTGCGCGAGCGCTCCAGGAGCTCCGGGTATTCCGTGTTGCTCGGACGGTTGGTATCCACGACCACCAGCAGGGTATCGTTGTCCACCAGCTCGTCGGCGTCGCGGTGGTTGATGAACATGTCCGATTCGTATTCTTTGTTTTCCCGGAACAGATTTAAGTACGGGCGGATGGACGTGCTGTTTTCGTCAATCAGAATGTAAGCGCGCTTGCCAAGCACCCGTGCCGCCCGGTAAATACCGACGGCGGCTCCGAAGGTATCGATATCCGTTACCTTGTGCCCCATGATAATCACATCGTCGCGCGTGCTGATAAACTCGCGCAGCGCCTGCGCTTTCACACGCGCCTTTACGCGGGTATTCTTTTCCATCTGCTGCGACTTTCCGCCGTAGTAGGAAATACCGTCAGGGGTCTTTACCACCGCCTGGTCTCCGCCGCGTCCAAGAGCAAGGTCGATGGCGGCGCGCGAAAACTCGTAGGTCTCAATGTAGCTGGAACCGTTTGCGCCGATGCCGATGCTTAAGGTCAGCCGCATATCATTGCCGATATTGAGCGTTTTGATGTCCTCCAGCAGCGAAAACCGGTTTGTCTTGACAATATCGAGGTACTTCTGCTTCATGATAATATAATATTTGTCCTTGTCAAGCTTCTTCATAAGACCATGATGATTGCTGATAAATTTGTCGATCTTACGGTCGACAAGGGCAAGCAGCAGCGAGCGGCGCACGTCATCCGTGCTGTCCAGCACCTCGTCATAGTTATCGATGTAAATCAGCCCGACCACAAGACGCTGCTCTTCATTGGCGCGGAGCGCTTTTTTCAGCTCGGTATTGTCAAAAATGTAAAGCGTGTGCAGATAGCTCTGCTCCGCCGGAATGGACATTAAATCCGTGGAAGCGCTCCATTCGTCGATACAGATGCGCTTCAGCTCCGCACGGTAGTCACGGTCGTTCATGCGGAATTCAAAACTGACCGGTTCGCGCGACTGCGGAAGCTTGTCGGGCGTGATTTCCGGAATCAGATTGGTAATGCTTTTGTGGTAGCGGTTGCTCTTTTCCAGCATCATGCGCATGTGCTGGTTCATCCAGATGATTTTCCCGTCTATATCAAGCACGCCGTAAGGAATGGAAAATTCATCGAGCATCTGCTTCTGCACCTGCCCGTACTGGGCGGCAAAGGACACGAGGTCCGTCATCACCTTCGGCTTATACACAAACACCAGGACAATCACTACCGCCAGATAGCACAGAGTAAAGATTGAAGCTACAATCCCCGCTTTGATATCCATGAAGCATATAATAAAGGATAAGATGATAAACAGAACCGCCGTGATTACCGGCCAGGCCAGGTAAGGGCGCAGTCTTCCGCTGTATTTTGCTTTTGATTTTGGCATAATCATTCCTCGCTGTAAATGGTAGTTATTTATAGAATACATTATTATACCACACTTTTGTAAAAGAAAAAAGCCAAAATAGTTATTTGTTCGTGTTGTAGTACAGCTTCAGATATTTTTCTACTACGGGAAACGGCGCGGGACCAATCTGCAGAATCTGCCTGTGAAAATCCTTCAGGTCAAAGGCTTCCGGCCAGTTTTGGGAGCAGTAGCTGCGCAGGTCCAGAAAACTCAGATATCCGAGATAATATTTCAGGTAGTTTGCAGGTGCTTCGATGATGGCGTCAAAAATAGCGTCGGCGCTGTCCGGGTTTGTAAAGCCGAGGCTCTTAAGGAAGGCGGCGGTCTGTTCGCGCGTGTAGCCGCGGTAATGGATACAGATATCCAGAAGCGAGGAAAGACCGAGCATGACGGAGCGGTTCAGACGGCGGTATTCGGCTTCTGCCTTTGCGGCGCCGGAAGCGGAATCCGGCAGGGCATAATCGTAGCTTTCCATTTCCACATAGGTTGCCCATCCTTCGGTATAGCCGCCAAAGGAGAAGAGAGCGCGTACCGGGTCCAGATAATTTCCGGAGCTGACATTCTGATAAAGATGACCGGGATAGCCCTCATGCGCAAGCGTGGTATAAAGCTCCAGCGGGGAGGAAACACCGGCGCGGTTGATATAAATGACGTTTTCCGTCGGATTATCGATGGGCGGCGTCAGATAAAAAGCGGGACTTAAAAAATCCTCCAGGGATTTATGTACATATTTTACAGAACAGGATGTCTGCGGGGCGGCGGGATAATCGTCGCTCATTTTTTGCTGCAACTGTACCAGAATTTCCTCCGGGTCCGTCAAAATTCCCTCCAGATGTTCGCCGGAAGCGGCGGACGGATATTCCAGGAGCAGCGCGCGGCAGGCGAGTACGTCTTTGGAGAGCTGGTTTCGGATGCGCTGTTCAATGGCATCGACGGAGAGATAGGAGCCGACAGAGCTTTGCATCAGATACTCGTAATATGCCTTCCCGTAAGGAAAATAGCAGAGTCCGTTTTCGTTCTGTCCGGTGCCCTTCAGCGTTTCCAGTCCCTCAATGAGAAGCTCGTAGGCGCCGATTACATGCTCCGCCACAGCTTTCTGGTTTTCCGCTTTGAACTGCGCCCGTTCCCCGGCGGACAGAAAGTCGAGCGCATCCAGCTTTTCATTAAAAATAGTCACCAGCAGATTGTCAGCGGCGTCGCCGGAGCCGATAAAGGAACGGCACTGCGCCAGAATGGCATCGGCGTTTTTGTTGCTCATGAAAAGACCGGCGGCGGAGCGGGCGCGCTCAAATTTTAGCAGCGAGGCAAAATAGGTGTCCGTCTGGGCAATCAGACTGAGATATTCTTCAATGTCCGCTTTATCGGAAAAGGTGTATTCCGAGAGCAGAACGGGAAGCTGTGCCTGGATGCCGATGGTCGGTCCGAGCGGTTCCTGGTACAGTGCAAGGGCTTCCGCTTTTTTCTCATTTTCCAGAGCAAGAAGGAGGACATCGTAGGTAATCTGATTCTGCCGGGAAAGGTCGCTGTAAGAGATTTCAGAGAGCATCTGCAGATATTGCTGCGCGGAGGGCGATGCGGAGAGCACCAGGGAAATCTCCTCAGTGTTTCCGAAGGTTACCGGATAATCGGTAATGCCGTAGTCGGTGGGATTTTCTAGTGTATAGTGCAGGGTAAGCGTGCTGGCGGTAATTTCCTTCTGGAACATCGTCTGCGTAAAAGACTGAAATTCACCGGCAGCCTTCTGCGCACCGGCGGCGTTGTGGTAGCGCAGGGCGGCACAAAGCAGCAGACATCCGGCGGGAATTAAGGCAAGAGATAGCTTTTTCATAAAAATGCTCCACTATGATTTGTTTATTTTATGCCCGGCTGTGTCACGATATGAGGACAGAATCGTGTGCGATCTCTGCGATGCTTTTAAATCGGATCGGGTATCGCTGTCAGATGAGCAGCACTGAGCCCTGGCATCCCGCTGCTTTATTTGATTGTTTATATAATATGATGCTTTAAAGTATAAAATATAAAATAACACTTGCAATATGAAATGAAATGTGTTATACTGCAGGAGAAGTCGATGGAAAGCTCTTTTCCATATCAATTTCCGGCGAATCCGCCAGAGGCTCAGAGAAATGTAAAAATTAAAACAGAAAGGAACGTGAGCAGAAAAATGAAAAACTTTTTTATTGCCATGTTGGCAGGTGCGCTCATCCTGGGCGTAGGTGCAGGGGTGTCTTTCGCCTATCTGACCGCACAGGATGACGCGCAGAACAGCTTTGGGGTATCCTCCGTGGATATTACTATTGATGAAGAATTTGAACCGCCCGGAGAAATCACACCGGGAAAGGTCATCACAAAAGCGCCGCGCATATGCAGCAGCTCGGATACCGACTGCTATGTGCGGGCTGCCGTCCGCTTCACTGACAGCGATGCGGAAAACTGCTGCGAGGCGCTTGCCATCAATCCGGGATGGCAGGCTGGGGAGGATGGCTACTATTACTGGCAGGAACGGCTGCAGCCGGGCGGATGGACCGGTACACTGTTTGATAAGGTAACGATAAAACAAAACGCAGAAGAAATACCGCCGTTTGACATTCTGGTGTATGCGGAGGCGGTGCAGTGCGGAAATAATACTATGAAGGAAGCATGGGAGGAAATAGCATGAAAACAGCAGATACACAGAAAAATATCGTAAAGACAGCAAATATAAAGAAAAGTATCATAAAGACGGCAGGGATTGCGGCGGCGCTGCTTGCGCTGGTATTTGTCAGCATACAGGGAACGCTGGCATATCTGACCAGCCGGGAGAGCCTTGCAAATACGTTTACAGTGGGAGATCTGGAAATCGGACTAAAGGAACCGGACTGGGACCCGGAGGATGGGGATGGTGTGAATGTATATCCGGGGTACAGTGTATACAAGAATCCGACCGTGAAGAACATTACGTCGGATAAAAACGGCGAGGAGCCGTGCTATGCCCGGATGCGGATTCTGCTGGCGGACAGCAGCGGCACGCCGGTGACGGATGCCGGGCGACTGGCACTGATGAAGGCGATGATACGCTACGACAGTACCTATACGGGTTCCTATGAGCAGACTGGCACGGCAAAGAAGCTTGTGCAGGGGCGGATACCGGGATATTCTCTTGCGGAACTGGAGACGCTTCCGATGATAAATCCGCTTTTTGAGATTGATACCGAGAGAACAACAGAGAATGAAATTGTCTGCAATTATATGGGGGACGATGCGAAGGGCATTCTGAAAATTGGGGAGCAGGCGGTGCTCTTTACGACCCTTGCGCTGCCCACGGAGTGGAAAAATGAGCAGATTCGGACGCTGGGGGATTTTCAGATTATTGTAAAAGCAGAAGCGATACAGGCATCCGGGTTTGCCGGGCAGAAGGAAGCGCTTGCGGCGCTGGATGAAGAGATGCGGACAGAGCCGGGAACGGTGTCCGGCGACGCATAGTGCGGGGACGGGCATATGGGAAGGAAAATCGGAGTAATTGTGCTGACAGCGCTGTTTGCTTTGTCGGTGACGTTTATGGGGTACGCCTTCTGGAGCATCCAGAGCCGGACGGACAACGTGCTCACGATGGCGTCCTACCGGGCGCGGATCGAAGAGACATATGAGGTGCCCGCGCATGTAAATCCTTCGGAATCGGTAGAAAAAATGGTGCATGTGAAAAATGAGGGCACGGTGGATATTCTGGTGCGCGTTTCGGTGACAAAGGCATTCGGAACGCGGGATGCACAGGGAAAGCTCCACGTTGCGGATGAGCTGAATCCGGACATGATTGAGATTGTGTTCAACAGCCGGCTGTGGGAGCAGCGGGACGATGGTTGGTTTTATTATAAAAAGATTCTGCGGGCGCAGGAGACGACGGAGGAGCCTCTGATGGAATCCTATACCCTTTCTGCGAAGGCGGGAAACGAGTATAAGGGCAGGGATGCGGAAATCGTTATCTGCATGGAATCCGTGCAGGCGGACCGGGATGCGGCTTCTGTCTGGGGCGTCCGTATGGAGGAGCTTGGGATTGTTTTTCCGGAGGCGCCTGCAGCGGAAAAGACGACGGTTACGTATCTTGGCAGAGAGCAGGGGTTTTCGGTGAACACGAAAAATACTGATTTATTTGCCGCTTTTAAAAATCTGACGCCGGGATGCGGGCGCACGCAGAAAATACTGGTGGAAAACAAGAGTGCAGAAGCAGTGGAGATATTTCTGCGCGCAGAGCAGACGGAGCAGGAGCGGATGAGCACAGAGCAGGCGATGCTTGTGCAGCAGCTTCTCACAAAATATGCGGTGATAGAAATCAGGGAGAATGGAAAACTGCTTTATGAGGGCGCAGTATGCGGCTCTGGCGGCGCAGGGAAGAGCGGTTTATCTTCCGGAGAGAATGGCGCCTTCGGACAGGGCAGTCTGACTTCCGGGCAAAGCAGCACCGTGTCTGCACAGGGGCAGCAGGAGGATGGCGCTTCCATGCTGCAGGACATCAGTCTGGGACGGTTTGCGTCAGGAAGCAAAAAAACGCTGACAGTAAATCTGCGGCTTTCTCCGGAGATGGACAATCGTTTTCAGAAGCTGACGGGAAAGGTGGCATGGATTTTTTCCGCCCGTGGAGAGGACGGAACAGTGACGGAGAGGAAGGTTCCGGTGACGGCGGACAGTACCCGCATTATGATGTGGGCGGCGCTGCTTGCAGCGAGCATGCTCGCCGCGGCAATCGCGGTGTGGGCGGAAAGAAGGGACAGGAGGAACAGGCATGAAGATGTGGAAAAGGATAACTGACGGGCTGCTTGTGGTATTTCTGCTGCTTGCGGCGGCGATAGCCGTGCCGCAGGTCTTTGGAATCCGTGTCTATACGGTGCTCAGTCCGAGCATGGCGCCGGAGATTCCGGTTGGCAGCGCGGTCTATGTGAAAAAGGAAGCATTTGAAAAAATCCGTCCGGGCGACATCATTACCTGCCGCCCGGACATGGGGGATATTTATATTACGCACCGGGTAAGTGAAAAGGATGAGGCGGGGAGGACCCTTGTAACGAAGGGCGATGCCAACGAGACGCCGGATGGAAGGCGTGTGCGGGAGGAGGAGCTGATGGGTGTTGTGCGCCTTTCTGTTCCATATCTGGGGTATGCCGCCATGCTGTTTAGCGGTATGGGGGAAAAACTGCTGCTTGCAGGAGTGTTTCTGTGGCTTCTGCTGATAAAGATGATTCTTTCAAATGTGCTGAAAATGCGCAAAGAGGGGGTGACGATATCATGAAAGCGGAAAAAGTAGCGGCGGCGTTTCTGGGTGTGTCTCTTTTTGCGGTCTCTTCGGGGCTGACAAACGCATATCTGACGATGCGCCCGCAGGCGCTGAAAAATCTGATTACACCGGGGACGGTGGACATCGGACTGACGGAGACTGCCTGGCAGCCGGAAAAGGCGAAAGGGCTTACGCCGGGGAGTATCGTGCCGAAAAATCCGGCGGCAACGAATACGGGAGAAAGCGATGCCTGGATTTTTCTGCGGATATCAGTTCCGGTAAGGCATATTTCTGTGGTGAATCCGCAGACGCACAGAAAGGAACCGGCGGCGGATATGGGTGTGTTTTCTTTTTCGACCACGGAAGGCTGGGAGCGCATTTCGGATGAAAGAACGGAAGATTCCGTAAATTATGTGTACGGCTATCAGAAGCTCGTAGAGCCGGGAGGGCAGACCGCCCCGCTGTTTGAGACCGTAACGCTTGTTAATTATCTGGAAGGAGAGCTGACAGCGGCGGATGTACTGCAAATTCCCGTCCAGGCGGTCGCCGTGCAGGACCATGTATGCGAGCCGGGCGCACCGCTGGCGGAGATATATGAAGTTTATCTTGCGCAGGAGGAGCCGTAAGGCGGGGATGGAGAGTCCGGTGTAAAATGGGTGTGCTTACAACAGGATTGTGATACTGTTGCGCAGAAGTTTACGGAAGGAATCCGACGTCCTGTGTCTGTCCGAAGACACGTTGATTTTTTGATTTTGCTGCGCCGCCTGTTAGCAGCAATTTTGCCTCCATAGAAGCAGGTCGGACAAAATTGCTGCCGCTATGCTCGCAAAATCTGCAAAATCTGCCTATCGTCTTCGGACAGACACAGGACGCCGTATTCCATTGCAAATTTCTGGCGTAGTCTGTTCAGTCTGTTAATAAGGGTCCGGAACAGTGCGCTGTTTATAGGGTTATACGGCAGGCGTCTCCCTCGGAAACGGGCTGGAAGCTCTTTCCGTTTACGATAACTTCGGTGAGCGTCTCTGGTGTGTAAAGAACGAAGCCGGTGCACGGAAGCTTTGTTTCGATGACCGCTGTTGTGCCGCACAGTCTGGCATCAAGAGTATAGGCGGTTCCATCCGCAGTCTGCGCGGCGGAATCCACATTGTCACGGGCGTCCGGTGCGGCGGAATCCGCATTGACGCTGGTATTCGGTTCGACGGCGGCATCCACATTGACACGGGCGTCCGGTGCGGCGGAATCTGCATTGACGCTGGCATCCGGTTCGACGGCGGAATCTGCATTGACGCTGGCATTCGGTTCGACGGCAGAATCTTGATTAATGCCGGTATCCCGCGCGATGTCGGTGTACAGCGTGGTATGGATCTCGCTGACCAGATTCAGACAGATGGTGAAATCCTCAAAAAAGGTTTCCGGGGAATGCATACCTGCGTTGTTTAAAAGCGGGAGAACCGTATTTTCCCGGAAATAAAGAGGCAGCTCATCAAGAGGACAGCTTTCGCAGGTCCATAAAGCTCCGGAAATGCGCCCGCCGGTGTTCAGATTAATCCAGCTTCCGGCAGGCAGGTATACGTGCTGCGTCTGCTGGTCAAAGACCGGCGCAACTAAAAGCGCGTCGCCGAGCATGTACTGGGTGGAAACATCGCGTGCGCTTAAATCCTCCGGGAATTCCAGGAGCATTGCCCGCATCATGGGCACGCCGGTCCGGCAGGTTTCACAGGCGATGCTGTACAGATACGGAAACAGGCGGTAGCGAAATTTGTTAATTTTCAAAAATGCCGCCTGCGCTTCGGCGGAGTATTCCCACGGCTCCCGTGGCGTTGCCTGTCCGTGACTGCGGCTCAAAGGACTGAGAAGTCCCATCTGGGCGCTTCTTACGTATTCTTCATCTGTCGGTTTTGTGCGGTTGCCCTCGTAATCACAGTTATAGAAGCCGCCGATGTCAAAGCCCCAGAAGGAGACGCCGCTGATGCCGATGCTTAAGCCTCCGCGCAGGATGGCGGCGAGATTATTTTTGTGGGTGGAGGAATCGCCTGCCCAGTTTGCCGGATAATTCTGGCTTCCTGCATAACCGCTGCGGCCCCAGAGCATTGCCCTTTTGTGCTGCGCCTCCTTTACCTCCTTTGATGCCTCGTAAATAGTTTTCGCGTAGAGCAGAGGATACTTATTGTGCGTTTCTTTGCCGGTCGTCCCGTCAGAGAAGACGGCGGTCTCCGGGATTTCTTCGGAGAAATCTGTTTTGATGACACCGACGCCAAGCTCCATCAGTCTGCGGATTTTCTGCTTTGTATATTCAGCGGCATCCGGATTGGTAAAATCAACAGCGCCGGTTACCATGCCTTTCACGTCGCCTTCGCCCTCGGAGAGAGCAAATACGCAGGGGCTGCCGTCGGCGTTTTTGACGAGATAGCCAAGCCTTTCCAGCTTTTCAAATTCCGGATTGACGGTTTTATTATCGGTCCCGATGTATTGTAAAATATACGGGTACATCCAAAGGGAAAGCTGCACGCCGTTTTCATTGAGCTGCGCAATCATATCCGCCGGTTTCGGAAAGCGCTCTTCATCAAATTCCAGCAGACCGTCTGTTCCGGAGGTCTGCCATCCGTCTATGTGGATGACATCCATCGACATGCCGAACCGGGCGGCGCGTTTTACAACAGTCTCTACCTCATCGCGGCTCTGGTAGCTCATTTTTGACATCCAGAAGCCGAACGCCCATTTCGGAATCATGGGGGAACGACCACTTAAGGCGGTGTAATCCTGGATCAGTCCTTTATAGCTGTGGTTGCAGAATACATAATAATCCAGATAAGAATCGCAGGAGGACATGGTGAAGGATACACCGGAACCTGCGCCCATATCGAAGACGGTTTTTGTGAAGGTATTCAGCAGTACGGAATAGCCGTAGGAGCTCATAAAATACGGCATTCCTTTATAAGAGCGTTCAGAATTTGTGGAGAGAGCGTCCTTCTGCCAGATTTCCACCCGCTGTCCGCGCTTGTTAAAGCTGGTAAACTTTTCGCCGAAGCCATAGAAGGCTTCATCGACATGCATATAAAACGTGTCATATGTGCCAGTCACCTGACCGGTGGCGGGATTGCAGGAAAAACCAAGCGGCATCGCCTTATATTTCTGGTCAACATCCAGGTCCTGGATATTTTCTCTGGTAAGCACTCTGCCATCCAGCATTACAGAAAGCTCCCACGGGCATTTGCGGAAGGCAAGAGAAAGGCGCGGGGTGCGTATGTACACAAACAGTTCATCCTCGGTTACGGAAAAATTCCGGAGCTTTGGAAATTCAAATACGGGATTCAGTCGCAAATCCTCGCGGCAGAACGGAAACATCTGAAGCCGGAAAACATTTTCAGCGGCAAAGGATATCCTTACGGCTGCCTGGTTGCCGAGATATGTATCGGCAAGAAAAGTGACACCGTCATCGTCGATGCGGTACTGACGCATGATGCTGATAAAATCCTGGTTTTTTATACGGGAAGGAACATGATAGCCTTTTCTGCCATTATTATCAATATTTACAATTTTTGTCACAGGGTCTGACCTCCTTTGGGTTTTGTTTTGGCGCACAGCAGGACAGCCTGGCTGCACAGTTACTATGATGCAGCAGTATAACACATATGACGGCTAAACTCTATTGTTTTTAGAAACTTTTGACAAAAAATTATTGCAAAAGCAGTCTTTCTCTAATACAATATCGATGAAGAAGGTAGTAATTAAGATGTTTGTAGGAGGTGTTTATGATGGCAACTTCGAGTATTACTGAAAATTTTATTATTTCCGGTGAGGAGCAGGCAGAAATGTTTGTAAATGCACTGGAAGCGTCATACCGGGAATCTTTAAACAGACCACCGGCACCGGATATGGAGATAACATATTTGCGGGGAGCTGAAGAAATCAGAAAGTTCCTGGAAAAACAAAAAAACATAGATGCAGAACTGGATATCTGTCATTAATATTCGTGAATATTTAAAGAAAGATGAGAGTGGAAACAGAGAGGATAGATTACGTCAGCTGCTTGCTGGATTTTCCTGTGGAAAAAATCCGGATGTGGAAAAGTTAAAACCTATTACCGTAAATGCAGAGTGTGTCAGTAAGACAATGAGACGGAAAATTGTCAGGGTTGGAAAAGCAGATATATCCGGCAATACGTATACGTTATGGGCATTTCTGATAGCACAGCTGGGTAAAAATTATACGGAACAGGCTGATAAAAATGTCACAGGAGAACAACTGTTGGAGGCGGCTGCAGGTATAATCAGAGAAATACAATATATGGTGGGAGGAACGGTGGTTTTTCTGGAGGCAGAGGATAATGAAAAATTAATGCAGTTCTATGAAGAAAAAAATGGTTTTAAGAGATTTAACACAAAAAGTACCGGGTGTGATACGGAAAGTTCGCACACACTGGTTCAATTGCTGAAGGTGATTTGATGTTTGGCATTACATTATGGTGAGTGTTTTTTGCCCCGGTATTTCCGGGTATAGAGAAGCATGTTATGTGTTCTATATCATTATGAATAAGCAGTTATGCGGAAAGGAAATCAATATGTCGAAAAAAAGCAAGCTAATCAGAGTAACATGGAAGGCGAGTGACGCAAAGCGCGATGCAGGGCTTACGACGCCGGAGGATATCCGGCGCTTTGATAATCTGCAGTACGGGAAGGATGCGGTGTGGAATCTGCTGGATGTTTACCGTCCGAGGGCAGCGGAAGGAAAGCTGCCGGTCATCGTGAATGTGCATGGCGGCGGCTGGGTATACGGCGATAAGGAGCTGTATCAGTTTTACGGAATGTCCCTGGCGCAGAGGGGCTTTGCGGTGGTGAACTTTACATACCGCCTGGCGCCGGAGGCGAAATTTCCGTCGGCGGTAGAGGATATGAACGCGGTTATTACATGGATGTATGAGAACCAGGAGACATACGGGCTGGATATGGAGCATGTCTTTTTTGTCGGCGATTCCGCGGGCGGAAATCTGGCGGCTATGTATTCTGCCATCTGCACGAATCCCGGATATGCGGCAAAGTTTGCTTTTAAGGTTCCACAGGGCTTTGCGCCGACGGCAGTGGGGCTTAACTGCGGGGCGTATGTGCTGTTCGGACACCATGAGCTGCTGCATGAATCGCAGGATAAGGAGCTGATTATGGAGGATCTTCTGCCGGAGCACGGTTCCCCCAGGGAGCAGGAGCTTGTAAATGTGCCGGATCACGTTACTGCCGCATTTCCGCCTGTCTATCTGATGACGGCGCTGGGAGATTTCTGCAGGCCGCAGGCACAGTTTATGGAAGAGGCGCTGAAGAAAAACGGTGTGTATTATGAATTTGGGCTGTTCGGCACGGAGAAGGAGCCGCTTTATCATGTTTTCCATGTCAATATCCGGGAATCGGAGGGACAGAGGTGCAATGATATAGAATGTGATTTCTTCCGCCGCATGATGGAGAAATAAAGCATTTAAAGAATGCCGGGGCGTCGCATCCGCAGGCATTATAATTGGGTGCTTTTGAACCCGACATCATTCAAAGTAAAGAACAAATAACAGAGAGAAAGGGAGACGCTTCCTGCTGCGGCATGGCGTTTCTCTTTCTTTTTTTGCTTTTGACGGGCGTTTCCGGGGTGGAAAAGGAGACGAAAAAGAAGGAGTTGTAAAACTGCACAAAAACGGGATATCAAAATAGTGAACATTTAACAAAGTTACGGAAAATATGAAAATTACAGTTGCCAAATTGTAGAATGTGTGCTAACATACAATTACAAAAACGTTACCGATAACGATAACGAAAACGGTAACGACAACGTTTTCAAACAATGCGGTCAAACGATCAGACCGCAAACTAAAAGGAGGAAAAAAGAATGAAAACGAAGAAAATGGTAGCGGCAGCAACAGTAGCGGCAATGGCAGTAGGTGTTTTCGGTGCTCAGGCGGCAGCAGAAGGCGGAAGCGTTTATTATCTGAACTACAAGCCGGAGGTAGATGCACAGTGGCAGGAGCTGGCAGCTTCCTACACAGAGCAGACAGGTGTTCCGGTAACGGTTGTTACAGCGGCATCCGGTACATATGAGCAGACGCTTACATCTGAGATCGCAAAATCAGAAGCGCCGACCCTGTTCCAGGTAGAGAACCAGTCCTGGCTGGACAACTGGGGACAGTACTGCTACGATCTGTCCGGAAGCTTCATCGCAGAGCATTCTACAGCAAACTGCCTGTCTATGGAAGGTGTTGAAGTAGCGGCGGTACCGTTCGCAAACGAGAGCTACGGTATTATCTACAACGTAGATTTGCTGAACGAATATTGTGGTCTGGAAAATGCAGTAATTTCCAGCCCGGAAGAAATCAACAACTTTGACAAGCTGAAAGCGGTAGCAGATGATATTCAGGCAAGAAAAGATGAACTTGGCGTAGAAGGTGCTTTCACCTCCGCAGGTCTGGATGGCTCCTCCAACTGGAGATTCACCACCCATCTTGCAAACATGCCGATTTACTGGGAGCTGACCGAGAAGGGCGTTACCACCGCAACCTCTCTGGACGGAACCTATGTTGGAAATTACAAGAACCTGATTGACCTTTACTTCACAGATTCTACCTGCGACCCGGCTCTTCTGAGCGGTAAGACCGGCGACGACTCTCTTGCAGAGTTCTGTGACGAGATGGCAGTATTCTACCAGAACGGTACATGGGCATGGACCGAGGATGGCGATATCGCTTCTATGAACATCGCATTCCTGCCGCTGTACACAGGCGTTGAAGGTGAGGAAAATATCGGTGTCTGCACAGGTACAGGTAACTACTGGTGCATCAACAAGAACTCCAGCGAGGAAGATATCCAGGCAACACTTGACTTCCTTGAGTGGGTAGTTTCCTCTGATGAAGGAAAAGATACTCTGGCAGGCAAGATGGCATTCAACGTACCGTTTGACACCTTCGCAGATTATGAACTGGCTAACCCGCTGTTTGTAAGCGCAAACGCATACGAAGAAGCAGGCAAGACCGCAGTTTCATGGATCGGTACCGAGAATCTTCCGACTGAGAACTGGAAATCCGAACTGGGCTCCGCTCTGATCGAGTACTCCCAGGGAACCGCAGACTGGTCCGTTGTTGAGAAAGTATTTACCGAAGACTTTGCTACTGAGTGGGCAAACAGATAAGTAAATCCGGAATAAGACGATAGGATAGAAAAAAGAAAAGAATAGCTGTAACCTGGCTATTCTTTTCTTATAAAGAGGTAATACAGGTGAAAGCCCGCGGATTGCCCTGCGCCCTGCACGGAGAACGGGTCTTCATAGCGAATAAGGAGAATGTATCATGGAAAAAGCGTTAAAGAAATATTTACCGGTTTTCACATTCCCCACAGCAATCGCGTTTCTTATCGGTTTTATTGTACCGTTTGTTATGGCTGTTTATCTGAGCTTCTGCTCCTTTACAACAGTAAATGACGCGAAATTTGTGGGAATCAGCAATTATATTGAAGCAATTAAGGACCCGGTATTTTTACACTCGGTAGGCTTCTCGGCAATCTTTACGGTTGTCACAGTAATTCTGATCAATGTGCTGGCGTTTGCCGTTGCACTTGCTCTGACACAGAAGATTAAAGGCACCAACCTTTTCCGTACCGTTTTCTTCATGCCGAACCTGATCGGCGGTATCGTACTCGGTTACGTATGGCAGCTTCTGTTCAACGGTATTCTGGCATACTTCAACCGTACCCTGACGTACAGCTCTGTGTACGGCTTCTGGGGTCTGGTAATCCTTCTCTGCTGGCAGCAGATAGGTTACATGATGATTCTGTACATCGCCGGTCTGCAGAACATTCCGGGCGATATGCTGGAGGCGGCGCAGGTGGACGGCGCGACCGGCGTGCAGCGTCTGTTCAAAATCATTATCCCGTCCATGAGACCGACGATTGTAATCTGTACCTTTATGTCTCTCACAAACGGCTTTAAGCTCTTCGACCAGAACCTCGCGTTAACAGCGGGCGAGCCGTCGCACGGCACAGAAATGGTGGCGCTGAATATTTACAACACCTTCTACGGCAGCACGGCGACATACCGCGGCGTCGGACAGGCGAAGGCAGTTATCTTTGCGGTTGCGCTTGCACTGATTGGCGTACTGCAGATGAGACTGACCGCGGGAAAGGAGGAGTAACAGCAACATGAAATCGAAAAAAGCAAATTACAAGACAGTCCTCACGGTGGTATTCAGTATTATTTCGGTGCTGTATGTATTCCCGATCGTGCTGGTTATTATCAACTCCTTTAAGAAGAAAACGAGTATCAACCTGAGACCGTTTGAGCTTCCGACCGAAAAATCCTTTGTCGGGCTGGACAATTATATTAATGGTATTGAAAAAGTTGAATTTTTCAAGTATTTTGGATATAGTTTATTTATCACGGCGGCGTCTGTTATCGCGATCCTGCTGTTCTGCTCCATGTGCGGCTGGTATGTGACCCGTGTGAAAAATGCCTTTACAAAAGCGTTGAAGTCTGCGGCGATCTTTTCTATGGTAGTGCCGTTCCAGATGATTATGTTCACGCTGGCAAAGACGGCGGATACGTTGCATCTGAATACGCCGGTAGGTATCGTCGTTGTGTACCTGGGCTTCGGCGCCGGTATGGCGATTTTCATGTTCTCCAATTTCGCGCAGAGTATGCCTATCGAAATTGAGGAAGCGGCAAATATCGACGGTTGCAATCCGCTGCAGATGTATTTTAAAGTAATTCTGCCGATTATGAAGCCGACCTATGTATCGGTAGGTATTCTGGAAATCATGTGGATCTGGAACGATTACCTTTTGCCGTATCTGGTACTGGATATTAAGAAATATAAGACGATTCCTATCGTTATCCAGTATCTGAAGGGCGGATTCGGTTCTGTGGATATGGGAGCGATTATGGCATGTATCGTGCTTGCGATTATTCCGGTAATCGTTATTTATGTAATCTGCCAGAAATACATTATCGAAGGTGTTGCGGCAGGCGCAGTAAAGGGCTGATTACGAACCGGGCTATCCGGCGAGAGCAGACCTGTAACCTGGAAACAAAGGGGGAAAGGGAATGAAAAGACAATGCGGTATGCTGCTACCGATAGCCAGTCTGCCATCTGAATACGGAATCGGGTCTTTCTCAAAAGAGGCATATGCTTTTGTGGATATGCTGCATGAGACGGGGCAGAGCCTCTGGCAGGTTCTGCCAATCGGACCGACGGGCTACGGGGATTCTCCCTATCAGTCGTTTTCCACATTTGCGGGCAATCCGTATTTTATCGATCTGGAGCAGGTGATCCGGGACGGGCTTCTGACGGAAGAGGAATGCCAAAGCTTTGACTGGGGCAGCGATCCGGAGATAATAGAGTATGACAGAATTTATGCTTCCCGCTTTCAGATTCTCAGAAAGGCGTACGGGCGCTATCATACAAAGGAAGACAGGGAGTTCCTGGAATTTCAGCAGAAAAACAGCTTCTGGCTGGAGGACTATGCGCTGTTTATGGCGATTAAGGACAGCCGCGGCGGACAGTGCTGGGCGCAGTGGGATGAGGATATCCGGATGAGAAGACCGGAGGCGGTAAAGAAGTACAGGGAAGAGCTGGCGGAAGATATTGCATTTTACATGTTTGTGCAGTATCTGTTCCAGAAACAGTGGCTGGCGCTGAAACGCTACGCAAATGAGCGGCAGGTAAAGATTATCGGAGATATTCCCATCTATGTGTCTTTTGACAGCGTGGATGTGTGGGCAAATCCGGAGCTGTTCCAGCTCGATGAGGCGCATATGCCGGTGGCGGTTGCCGGCTGCCCGCCGGATGCTTTTGCGGCGGACGGACAGCTCTGGGGAAATCCGCTGTATGCATGGGATTATCACAAAAAGACCGGGTACCGCTGGTGGATCGACAGAATGCGGGCCCTGTATGAATTGTTTGATATTGTGCGCATCGACCATTTCCGCGGCTTCGACCAGTATTACTCCATCCCGTACGGCGATAAGACGGCTGTCAACGGGCACTGGGAGCAGGGAATCGGCGCGGATTTGTTTAAGGAGATTAAAAAGGCGCTGGGCGATACGGAAATCATTGCGGAGGACCTCGGCTACGTGACGGATTCTGTCCGGCAGCTTCTGCGGGACACCGGCTATCCGGGCATGAAGATTCTGCAGTTTGCATTTGATTCGCGGGAAGAGGGCTGCTATATGCCGTATAAATATCCAAGAAATTGTGTGGTTTATACGGGTACGCACGACAATGACACCGTCCGGGGATGGTATCAGAGTATCAGCGAAAACGACCGCGCGCTTGCACAGCTTTATATGAACAATAAAAACACGCCGGACGAACAGATTCACTGGGATTACATCTGCTGCGCGCTGGCGACGGTGGCGGACATCTGCATCATACCGGTACAGGACTATCTTGGACTTGGAAGCGAAGCGAGAATCAATATTCCGTCGGTTCCTTCGGGAAACTGGAAATGGCGTATGAAAAAAGAGGCGTTTACGCCGGAATTAAAGAAGAAAATCCGGTCCCTTGCCGAAGTGTATGGAAGATATTGACGCTTCCTGAAAAAAAGTGTATAATAATAAACAGGTTCTGGTGCTGTGCTTCATGGTATGGAAGTACAGCACTGTTTTATCTTAGAAAAATCTGGAAAATTCTTGTTATTTTATTTGGAAGGGACGACGGTTATGGGGGCTTTGACAATTAAGGATATTGCGAAAATTTGCGGGGTAAGTGTTACCACGGTGTCGAGAGCGCTGAATAATTATCCGGGTATCAATCAGGAGACGAAGGATAAGATTATGGAGGTCGTCCGTGAAAAGCAGTTTATACCGAATAACAGCGCGCGAAATCTGAAAAAGCTTGAGAATCATTCCATTGCCGTTCTGGTAAAGGGGGTAGGAAACCCGTTTTTCCAGCCGATGATTGCGACGCTGGAAAAATTTGTACATAAGCAGAAATATACGTTTATTTTGCAGAGCGTCAATGATAATGAGGATGAAATAGAGGTGGCTTCCCAGCTCAGTCTGGAGAAAAAGCCGAAGGGGATTGTTTTTCTCGGCGGTTACTTTAAGCATACGGAGGCGAAGCTGCGGCAGCTCGACCTCCCCTGCGTCATCTGCGCGGTCGGAAGCATTGATGAAAAGAGCAGCAATGTCTGCTCCTCCGTGCATGTGGATGATATCCGGGAGAGTTACCGGATCGTAGATTATCTCTGCAAGGCGGGGCATAAGCGGATCGCTATTTTTGCCGCCACGCGGGAGGATAAAAGTATCAGTGCGCTCCGCCTGGAGGGATACCGCCGGGCGCTGGCGGACAATGGGCTGCCGGTGTGCGAGGAGCTGATCCGCTACAGCAATGAGGGCGAAAATATTTATTCGATGGAGCGCGGCTACCATGATATGAAGAAGCTGCT
This sequence comes from Marvinbryantia formatexigens DSM 14469, assembly GCF_025148285.1. Classification (NCBI taxonomy): domain Bacteria; kingdom Bacillati; phylum Bacillota; class Clostridia; order Lachnospirales; family Lachnospiraceae; genus Marvinbryantia; species Marvinbryantia formatexigens. The sequence continues at coordinate 2,490,839 of NZ_CP102268.1, forward strand.
GAAAGAGCGGGATGATTTCACCGCGATCTATGCGATTTCGGATAATATGGCGATGGGAATCTGCCGGGCGCTGAAGGAAGCGGGGAAACGTATTCCGGACGATTATTCCGTGGCGGGCTTTGACGGTCTGGATATGTCGTCGTATTATATCCCGACCATCACGACGGTGAAGCAGCCGGTCCGCGAAATGGCGGAGGCGGCAGCGGAGATTCTGTTCGACACGATAGAAAACGGACGCGGCGTCCAGCATCGCACGTTTGAGGGCGAGATGCTGATACGCGAGTCTTCCAGAGCGATTAATTAAGGCATCAGACCTTTTTTGCCCGGTATTCCTTCGGGCTCATCTGATAACGTTCTTTAAATTTCCGGCAGAAATAGCCGGCGCTGGCAAAACCTGTTTCCTGGGCAATCGCGGAGACAGGTTTTCTTGTTGTATAAAGCAGACCGGCAGCCTGCGTCAGGCGGTACTGAATCAGGTACGCCACGGGGGAAAGATGAATGCCGGAGTGGAAAATCTGCAGGGCGCTGCTTTTGCTGACAGAGGCGGCGGAGGCGATCTGCTCCAGGGTGAGTTCCGTCCGGTAATTGTCGTGTATGTACTGCATCATTATCTGAAGCCTTGCCTGGCGGTGGTCCGGCCGGGCGAGCGCTTTTTCGCCGTCCGGGATATCCAGATTCCGGACAAGAATATCCCAGAGCTTCAGAAGCAGCCGGAGCGTGGCAAGCTCCGTGTCCGTCTCCTGCTCCTGCAGACGGTAAATCTGCGCGAGAATATCAAGAATCTGCCCCTGCCATGCAATCTGCGGGGAAAAAAGCTGCCAGGAAATCCGGGAGTGCAGGACGGGCAGAATGTATTTCTGATATATCAGACTGTTTTCCGGGGCAAGCAGACCGGGCGAAAAAACAATATTTGGAATCAGAGCGCTGGCGGTGGCTTCGAAGCGGTGCAGCACGCTGCTGTTGATAAACATGCCGCATCCGGCTGGAACCTTCAGCATGTCCGTTCCGGCATAGCAGATAGCGGTGCCCTCCACAACGGAAATAAATTCCAGTTCATGGTGCCAGTGCCAGTCCATGCAGTGAAAATCAAAATCCCAGATATTTTCCAGATAATAGGCGAACGGGTAAGCGGCATTTCCGTGCTGTACTGTTTCTTTAAGGGTGTCATCGGTCCTGATAGATGTCCAGTTATTCATGGCGGTTTCCTTTCTGTGCGGAAGTCATAATGCATTAGTATTGTACACGCCAGCCTCAAACACCTGCTGTTTGAGGCGTGAGAACGTGATTCAAGTGTGAGCAAATCCCATTCGCGAAGCGAATTTTAAATGGATTTGCGAAGGTTACTGCGAACGGAGTGAACAGTAACAATTTTGTGATATTGTACCATAAATATGTGATTCTGTGCAATGATTTACCGGAAAAAATGCGATATAATCTCAGAGATTTGTAACAGGACGGCGTATTTGCGCTGCCTGACCGGAAAGGAGAAAGTGTTTATGAAAAATGAGTATAACAAAACGATTACAGCCTGCTTTACAGCATATATTGTGCAGGCGATCGTAAACAATTTTGTTCCGCTTTTATTTCTGACATTCCAGCGGAGCTACGGGATTCCGCTTTCGCAGATTACGCTGCTGGTGACGTTTAATTTTGGCGTGCAGCTTCTGGTGGATCTGCTTTCGGTAAGCTTCGTTGATAAAATCGGCTACCGTGCGTCCATGATTATTGCACATGTGCTGTCGGCGGCGGGGCTGGCTCTGCTGACCATTCTGCCGGAGGTGATGCCGACGCCGTTTGCCGGCATTCTTATCGCGGTGATGGTCTATGCAATCGGCGGCGGACTGCTGGAGGTTCTGGTGAGTCCGGTGGTGGAAGCATGCCCGTCCGACAACAAGGAAAAGACGATGAGTATGCTGCATTCCTTTTACTGCTGGGGACATGTGGGGGTCGTGCTGCTGTCCACGGCGTTTTTCCAGGTATTCGGCACTCAGAACTGGAAGGTGATGGCGCTGTTGTGGGCGATTGTTCCGGCGTGCAATGCGTTTGCGTTTACGCGGGTTCCGATTGCGAGCCTGATGGAGGAGGGCGAAAAGGGTCTGACGATCAGAGAACTCTTTGGCATCAAAATTTTCTGGGTGCTGCTGATTATGATGGTCTGCGCGGGGGCGAGCGAGCAGGCGGTGAGCCAGTGGGCGTCGACTTTTGCGGAGAAAGGACTGGGTATTTCCAAGACGCTCGGCGACCTGGCGGGACCGATGATGTTTGCCATTCTCATGGGAGCTTCCAGAGCTTTTTACGGGAAGTATGGCGACCGCATCAATCTGGATAAGTTTATGATTTACAGCAGTTGTCTTTGCATTCTTTCCTACCTTGGCGTATCGCTGCTGCCGGTTCCGCAGCTCAGTCTGGCAGCCTGCGCCATCTGCGGGCTTTCCGTGGGTATTATGTGGCCGGGCACCTTCAGCAAGGCGTCGGCGGCTCTGCCGCGGGGCGGGACAGCGATGTTTGCACTGCTTGCGCTTGGCGGAGACCTGGGCTGCTCCGGCGGACCGACGCTGGTCGGCATGGTATCCAGCGCGCTGGGTGACAATCTGAAAATGGGTATTCTGGCAGGCATCATTTTCCCGGTGCTTCTGCTGACGGGCGTTGTGCTCTGCCGGAAGATGTGCAGATAACGGTCGCAGACCTGTGACTGGATGACTGAACAGTTACGAAAATAGCAGGAGAGGGCAGGATGACTGCCCTTTTAATTTTTGCCCATAACATCGATATTGATAGTAACTATTTATTTATAAATAATCATATATCATCTTGACATCATCATAAAAACATGATAAAGTATCTATACATTTCAAAGAGTCCTGGTTTTCGCCACACATACCAGAGGTTATTAAAAAGCAACAGAATATGTTTAAGGAGGAAGAGGAATCATGAAGCCTGGTAAATTCATGAGGCGCCGTATGCTTGCCGGTATTCTGGCAGTGATGATGGCGGCCGTTTCCGCCACCCCTGCGCAGGTGGCAGCGCAGGGGCTGGCAGGAATAGAGACAGAGAGAAAGGGAGAGACAGAAACAAAGCAGGAGACGGCAACCGGTTTGTGGGAGAGTGAAACAACCTCCGTACCGGGTACGGAACGGAGAGAAGGAGAGACAGACGGCAGTCCGGATACAGGGCTGTGGGAAGGCGAGACGGGCGCTATTCCGGATACAGAAATGGGGAAAGGAGAAGCGGGCGGTGCCCCGGATACAGAGATGGGGAAAGGAGAAGCGGGCGGTGCCCCGGATACAGAAATGGGAAAAGGAGAAGCGGGCGTCGCACCGGATACAGAAATGGGAAAAGGCGAGGCCGGCGGTACTCTGGATACAGGGGTGCAGGAAGGCGAAACGGGCATCATACCGGATGCGGGGCTGCAGGAAGGCGAGACAGGCGGCAGTCCGGATACGGGGCTGTGGGAAGGAGAGACAGGGAATAATCCGGATACGGGACTGTGGGGCGAGACAGGCGGCACTTCGGATATGGAGCTGCCGACAGAGCCGGGAACGGAGACCGCGGCGGATGTTGTGCTTGCCGACACAAATGGAGACGCCAGGGCCGCCGTTTTCCTGCAGGATGGCGGGACATTCCCGGAGGGAACCAGCTTCCGCCTGCTGTGTGTTGAGGATATTATCGGGGAAACGGAAGACAAAGAGACGCGCTGTCGTAAGCTGAAGGAGGAACTGCTGGCAGCCTGGAGCGATGCACTGCCGGAGAAAACGGCAGAAAATGTGCGGACATTTCTCCCGTATTATCTGTTTTTTGCCGACGCGCAGGGAAATGAAATTACGCTTCCGGGCGAGGTGAAAATCCGTCTGACGATTTCCAAAGAAGCTTTCCGAAAAGAGGACAGTGATACCGGGAAAGGCGGTGCAGAGATAGGCGGCGCAGAGAGCAGTGGTGTAGAGATAGGGGGTGCAGAGATAGGCGATGCAGAGAATGATGCGGCAGAAGGCACAGAAACCGGAGCGGGCGGTGCGGCGGCATTTCCAGCGGATACAGAACAGGCGGCAGAATTTTCCGTTGCCTGGCAGGGAAAGCTGGATGCGTTCCGGGAGATTTCAGAAAAAGAAATGATACTGGATGAGGAGGCGCATGAAGTCACCTTTATTTTCCGGACGAAGGAAGCAGGCTGGTTTTCGATTTTAGAGACGTTTGAAAAAACAGAAACCCAGGAGGGGACAGTAGAAAGCGGAGAACCGGGGGAGAGCAATGGAAAGGAAGACCTGGGAGAGGCAGAAGGAACAGGACAGGGAGAGACAGAAGAAATTACGGAGAACAGAGAGGAATCTACAGAAGAGACGGAAGAAACTACGGAGAACAGAGAGAAGTCCACAGAAGAACCGGAAGTGATGGCGGATCCGGAAACCGGAGAGGAGCCGGGCATCGGTCTTGAAAGTCTCTCCGGAATACAGCTTTTTGCCGTGGCAGGTTCCCTGGCGCCCAGCGGCACGCTGGTGACGGCGTCCGGAAGCGGCTTCCGGCTGATGAGTACCGCAGAGCTGGATGGCGCCTGCAGGACGGCATGCTGGTACAGCGGAATTTCTTCTTTTGTCCCGTTCAGCGCGGCGGGGAGCTCGGTAAAGGCAATGAGCGGCAGCGCGAACGGAGGCGCATATATCTTTTATCCGACAGACAATACTGCCGCCGGAAAATTTGGCGGTATTTATCAGAAGGTTCTGTTTCAGGAGGGTGTCTGGTATGATTTGAAAATGACCGTATCTTCTTATACGAACAAAACATGGGCGGGGAGCGACGGTGCGCAGGTGGCATCGTATCCGCCGATCGGCTTCAGTCAGAATAAGATTGCCTGGTGGCTGAAGCCGACGATGGGAGAGTACGTGTTAAAGATGGAATATTTCCGTCACGGCGATGCAAAGCAGACGCCGGTTGCGCTGAACAGCCGTTTCCAGTGGTGGGAAATAGACAATTCCCAGAGATTCGGCATCCGCGTGGAAAACGGCAGCATTGCCAAAAAGTTTTACCAGTCGGCAGGCTCCGCGGTTTACTATAAATCGCAGGCGGCAAAGGCGGACGGAAAGACGTATCTGTTTTTAACTGCGACGGAGGATATGCTGGCGAATGACCCGAAGGGAAATGTAGGATTTGTTTTGCAGAATTGCTCCAGATATTACGTTGCTGTCGGCTACCGGGATCACATCCAGGACAGTTCGGACTACCGGGTGAGCAAGGCGACGATTGAGAAATGGAACACCTCTCTGAAAAACGGAAAGCCGGACGAGGTGACGCTGGGGATTCTGGTGCAGACAGGGCTGGATGTGCCAAACCCGCCGGACCCGTCGTATCCGAAGAAATATGTGTCAAACGACGGCGCCTCCTGGGCGCAGTCCAATACACTGCCGGGGACGACGGCGGAATATTATTATAAGATTGAACAGTACATTCCGTGGCAGACGCCGAACAATTATTATGAGCAGATGGTTCTGGAGGATGTGCTTCCTGTGGGAGCAGATTACGTGGGTCCTGTGACGATTACCTGCATGGAAAGCGGGCAGGATGCCTCCGGAAGCTTCCGGTGCGTGCAGAAAAATGATACGGTAAGCATTACGCCAGTCAATCTGAAAAATGAATCGCTGTACGGGAGAACCTATGCCTTTGTATTTAAGGTGCGGATGAATCCAGAGGAGCTGCAGCCGGAGCAGACGCAGAATACGGCGGTCTATAAGGTGATAAACAGTGCGGCGCTTGCGTATAAGCACAGCGGGCAGACTGCCGTTTCGATGGCGTCAAATAAGGTCACCACACAGGCAACGGTGCAGCGGCAGGCGTTTCCGGCTCCGGTAAAGGGATTGGACGGGCAGGAAAATCTGCGGGAAAAAGAGCTTTCCGGCGACGGCGAAGCGATTGTATTCAGCATTTTTCAGACAGTCCCGCACAACGAAAAAGCATGGCAGCCTGTGCAGATGATACTTACAGACGAGCTGGAGCCGTGTCTGGAATATGTTTCCGCGGAGGTTTTCTGTAAAGGAACAGGCGGTTACACACCGGCCCCGCAGTGGAAAGCGCAGGCTCAGGGACAGAGCATCACAGTTTCCGGAAACTTTCAGACGAATCCGCCGGCGCCGGATAACCAGACCCTGCGGTTTGATATTACCTGTCGTCTGAAAAAGGATTATGATATGAAAACCTATGCGCAGACAGCCGGAAACCGGCGCTGGTATGTCGTGCCGAATAAAGCGCGCATGAAAGTTGTCTGGGCAAAGGGCAGTCCGTCGTCTGAGGAAAAGGAAACAAATGAAGTGAAGGTAAAGCTTCTGGCGGGTGCGGTGGAGGCGCAGCTTCGCATTACGAAGGAGATAGATGCCGCCGATATTGTATGGGCGCATGGAAATCCGACGTTCACCTTCTGCATAAGCGGGGAGGATGTGCTGGGAGGCAGGCATACCTGGTACCGGACCGTAGAATTTACGCCGGGCAGTGCGCAGGCGTCGGGAGGTACGCAGACGCCCGGCAGCACGCAGGTAGCAGGAGGTACGCAGACGCCCGGCAGCACACAGGCGTCGGGAGGTACACAGACGCCGGGAGGTACGCGGGCGTCGGACAGCACGCAGACAACGGCCGGAAAGACGTCGCTGTCGGTCTTACTGACAGTGCCGGCGGGATGGTATACTGTTTCCGAAGAAAAAACGATGCGTTACCGGCTGCAGAGCATCCACAGTCTGGAAAATGGGATTCTCTCAGGAGAGACCGCCGTCTTTGATGTGAGCGGGGGACAGACCGGAAGTGCCGTATTTTATAATCAGAAAACGACGGATGAGAAAGAGAGCCACAGTGCTTTTGTAAAAAATGAAATAAAGAAGTAGGGCATGTCGGGCACGCCGTGGAAAATATCTGTCGGGCACGCCGGGAAAAATATCTTGCATGATTATACATTTTCGTGTAATATGGAAAAGAATTACAGAGTTTCCTGCTGACACAGCTTACGGTGATATGCGGTAAGAGGTGCTCTGTGCATATGAGGAGGTGCTTTTTATGCAGGATGTTGAAATGACGAGTATTGAAAATCTGAAAAGTGACTGGGATAGTCTTGAAAGTGCGCTTTTGCACGGACACCGCATCGACCCGAATCTTTATGTCGAGTATGATGTAAAACGGGGTTTGCGTGATTCTGCCGGCAAGGGTGTGCTCACCGGACTGACGGAGATTTCCGACGTAGTGGCGTATGATTTGGTCAACGGACGCCAGATTCCTGCGGAGGGGGCACTGTACTATCAGGGAATTAATGTATATGATATTGTCAAAGGATTGCAGGGACGCAAGTACGGCTTTGAGGAGACGGTTTATCTGCTGATTTTCGGCAAGCTTCCGACAAAGCAGGAGCTGGATATGTTCCTCGGCGTGATGTCCGAGCTGCAGGAGCTGGGCGGTCGTTTTGTGCGCGATGTGGTTATGAAGGCATCCAACGGAAATATGATGAATGCCATGCAGCGCTGCGTACTGACGCTGTATACCTACGATGAAAATCCGGAGGATATCTCCGTGAGAAATGTTCTGCGCCAGTGTCTGGAGCTGATTGCCAAGCTTCCGCTTATTGCGGTTTACTCGTATCATGCCTACCGTCATTTCCGCAAGGACGACACGCTGCTGATACGGAATCCGAAAAAAGGACTGTCACTGGCGGAAAACATCCTTCTGATGCTGCGTCCGGACGGAGAATATACCGAGCTGGAAGCGAAGGTGCTTGATATCGCGCTGATTCTCCATGCCGAGCATGGCGGCGGAAATAACTCCACCTTTACGACGCATGTTGTCACGTCCTCAGGAACTGACACCTATTCTTCCGTGGCGGCTTCTATCGGTTCGCTGAAGGGACCGCGTCACGGCGGCGCCAACCTCAAGGTGCAGAATATGTTTGCCGATATCAAGGCGCATATTTCCGACTGGACCAACGAAGGGGAGGTTGCGGATTATCTGAGAAAGATACTGAATAAAGAAGCCTTCGACAGATCCGGTCTGATTTACGGAATGGGTCATGCCGTATATACGCTGTCCGACCCGCGTGAGGTTATTTTAAAAAGCTTTGCGAAGGACCTGGCGCAGGAAAAGGGCATGATGGAGGAATTTGCCCTCTATGAGCTGGTAGAGCGGCTGGCGGGGCAGCTTGTCATGGAACAGCGCAGGCTTTTCAAGAATGTCTGTGCAAACGTCGATTTCTACAGCGGATTTGTATATTCCATGCTGGACATCCCGCAGGAGCTGTTTACGCCGATTTTTGCAATCGCGCGTATGCCGGGCTGGAGCGCGCACCGGCTGGAAGAGCTGATTAACGCCAACAAGATAATCCGTCCGGCGTACAAATATGTCGGCACCCACACCGATTTTGTGCCGGTAGAAGAGCGCGTGTAATGCTCCGGATGCTTTGGCTGCAGTAATATGCCGGAGCAAATACTGGTTCTATGCCGGTGGAGAAGCGCGTATGACAAAAAATTATCAAAGTTGACAAGCGCTCTGTCTTGTGTTATGGTTAATAAGGTTAGTGGTTATGCCGTCGGACGGCGGAGCCATCATCATAAGTGAATATGTGCAGGCTGATATAGCCGGGAGAAAGGTATACCTTCCCGAAGGAGTAACACTCACAGGGGTCTGGTGTCCGGGTAGCAGGGCATCGGGCAGGACCGGATATGGACTGCACTCTGGAGAACCCCACAAAGAGGTGGGTGCCGAAGGTGCAAAGCACACTGTGCTAATCTCTCAGGCGAAAGGACAGAGAATGCAATCAGATTACTGATTTTATTTGATTATTTCAGGCGGGAGAATAAGGTTCTTCCGCCTTTTTGCGTTGCCATGCATCCGTAGGGAGCTGCCGGTGGCAGGTGCAGTCGGCGGAAACGGAAGACTGTACTGCGGCGGTGTCCGCGCGCAGGGCGCATTCTTTTTGTGCCGGGGCTTTTCAGAAGGAGGCGGCTGCCTGGATATGCGGCGGCAACAGGCGGGACGGGTTGTACTGTTGCAGACGGCGTATACGGTACTGCGGCTGCAGATTATGAAAAAAGGAAAGAGGGAAAAACATTATGATTGAGGTAATTACCAATGTGAACAGTTTTGTAAACGGTCTTGTCTGGGGATGGCCGGCGCTGGTGCTTCTGGGCTTTGTCGGCGTGCTGATGACGTGTATGACCAAATTTTTCCAGATATCCCATTTCGGGCACTGGATGAAGCATACCATCGGTGCGATTTTCGGTGATAAGCACGTAACAAAGCACACGCAGGACCATTCGATATCGCAGTTCCAGTCGCTGTGTACCGCGCTGGCGGCCACGGTCGGCACCGGAAATATCGTCGGTGTGGCAGGCGCGATTGCAGTTGGCGGTCCGGGCGCGGTGTTCTGGATGTGGCTGATTGCTTTCTTCGGAATGATGACCAACTATTCTGAGAACGTGCTTGGTATCCTGTACAGACGGAAAAATACAAAAGGTGAATGGGCAGGCGGCGCCATGTATTATCTGCGCGACGGTCTGGGCAGCAAAAAGGGCTGCAAAACCATCGGCGTGGTTCTTGCCGCTCTGTTTTCCTGCTTCTGTCTGCTGGCGTCCTTCGGAATCGGAAACATGAGCCAGGTAAACAGTATGGTAACCAATGTATACACGGCATTCCATATTCCGCAGATCGTAACGGGAATTATCCTGTTTGTAGCGGTAGCGGCGGTAGTGCTTGGAGGTCTGAAGCGCATTGCCTCCATCACAGAGAAAATCGTACCGTTTATGGTAATCATTTATCTGTTAGGCACACTGGTTATTATTATTATGCACGCGGGTACGATTCCGGCAGTGTTTGCATCTATCTTCCAGGGAGCCTTCGCACTGAAGTCGGCTGCCGGCGGTGTGGTCGGCGCAGGTATTGCGATGGCGATGCAGATGGGCTTCAAGCGCGGTGTATTTTCGAACGAAGCCGGTCTTGGTTCTTCTGTTATGGTGCATTCCAGCTCCAACGTAAAGGAGCCGGTGCGCCAGGGAATGTGGGGCATTTTTGAGGTGTTTGCCGATACGATTGTTGTCTGCACACTGACGGCGCTGACTATTTTAAGCTCCGGCGCCATTGATCTGACGACGGGTGCCATGACGGAGGCGGCGGAGGCAGTCGGCTCCAGCTCTCTTATGAGTTATGCTTTTGAGCAGACCTTCGGACGTCCGGGCGCATGGTTTATTGCGATTGCGATTCTGCTGTTTGCATACTCCACGGTACTTGGCTGGAGCCACTACGGTTCGACTGCCTGCCAGTATCTGTTCGGGGAAAAATCCGTTACGGTATACCGCATCATTTTTGTGATTATCGTGCTGGCGGGTTCTGTTATGGAAGCGCAGCTTGCATGGGATATTTCTGATACCTTCAACGGAATGATGATGATTCCGAACCTTATCGGCGTGCTTGTTCTGTCGCCGGTCGTAATGAAATGCACAAAGAACTATGTGGACCGCCGTATACGCGGCAAAAAGGTAAAACCGATGCTTTCCATGTTCGAAGATATCCAGGCGGAGCAGGAGCGGTCACTCTCTGAAGATGACTGACAGAGTGATGCACGCGGCAGAGGCTGCGCAGCAGGAAGGCGGCTCTGCTGGAGAAAATTGATGATACATAAAATGCCAGGGGCACATGACCTCTGGCATTTTTCAGAATTACCGTTCTATATTTTTGCGCCGCACGGCTGGCATTTTACAGTCCGTGCCTCATACGACTACCGTTTTTCAATTCTTACCACGCCAGCGCCGGCGGCATTGATTCCGGTATGGCAGGCGATGCTGCAGGAGAGCGGACTGTAGCGGATATTGTAATCCGGGAAGGCATCCTGCACAGCCTGCCGCCAGCTTTCGGCATCCGCGGGATTTTCGAAGGTTCCGGCGGTCGCCACGACGAGCTGCCCGTGCGGGATATCGGAAAAACGTGTCCGGATATCGTTCTGCAACGCTTCAATCATTTTCTTTTCGCATAATTTCATCCCGCGCATTTTGGCAAAGGAATCCAGCTTGTCGCCCTGGATGGTGAGCACGGGCTTCAGGTTGATGACCGTTGCAAAAGCAGCGGCGGCGGGAGTGATTCTGCCGCCTTTTTTCAGATACTCCAGAGAATCCACGCTGATGTAGATGCTGGCGTCGTATGCGTGCCGCTCCAGCCGGTCTTTGATTTCTCTGCCGGTCAGCCCGCAGTCCGCCATATATTTTGCATCGAGAACCGACGTTTCCAGAGTGACAGAAATGCGGTGATTGTCCGCAACGTAAACCCTTCCGCCGTAATCCTCTGCGAGCGCGGCGGCATTGTGGCAGGAGCCGCTCAGTCCGCTGGACATGGGAATATAGACAATCTCGTCGTAGCCCGATGCAAGGATGGAATTCCAGAGATCCGTCACAAAACCGGGCGAGGGCTGGGAGGAGGAAATATCCAGATGACGGCGCATGGCGCGGTATAAATCATCGTGCGTGATGCTTTTATATTCCAGATACGTATCCTCTCCGATGACAACGGGCATGGGAATGATAAAAATGCCCAGTTCTTCTGCTTTTTCCAGGGAAATACCGCTGTTGGTATCGGTTAAAATGGCGGTTCGCATAAATGTTGTTTCCTCCATGTTTCACACAAAAATAGTGTACTTTGTTCCGGGTATTATGATACAATAAACGTGAGACAAGTGTATCATGTTGCCGTGGGCTTCGCAAGAACGCAATGTGAGACAATTTCCGGAAAAACGTATCAGATGTTACTGCGAAGGGAATAAACAGCAACTATCAGATGCAGCAGGGCGGTGGTCCGGCCGGACGTTGTCAGACGGAGGAGATATGGATAAAAGAACACAGGAGAACATGCGCGTAAAAATGTGCATTACCGATGCGCTGTTTGATTTGATGCAGGAGAAGAGTATTTCTGATATCACCGTGACGGAGATTATCCGCAGGGCAGGCGTGGCGCGGGCGTCCTACTACCGGAATTACGATTCGAAGGAGGACGTGCTGGTAACGCTGATACGGGACGTTCTGGAGCATTTCCGGCTGACGATGGATTATGACCTTGCCGATGGCATCACCCGTGAGCATGTGGCGCGCTGCTTCGCATTTTTTAAAGAGTTTGGAACGTATGCGCTGAATCTTTACAAATCCGGTTTTGCCGCGCTGATGCTGGAGGAGCTGAACCAGTTTCATGAAATGATTGCCGGCACGATGCCCGCCAGCTCCATTGAGCGCTATGAACTGTATATGTATATGGGCGCGCTGTTTAATACGGCGATGAGCTGGCTTCAAAGCGGGGCGAAGGAAAGTCCGGAGGCGATGGCGGAAATGTTCTGCCGCTGCGCGCGGGCGCATCCGCAAGTCAGGACTTTGCATTCACTGCAAAGTCCGTAAGAAAGTGATACAGGCGTGAGCAAATCCCATTCGCGGAGCGAATTTTAAATGGATTTGTGAATGTTACTGTGAACGACGTGAACAGTAGCACTTTTTCCTTACAGTTCCTGCCGCCGGAAGCATACAATTCTTGCAAATGCTATCCGGAAATGTTAAAATGAAAAAGCAATGTTATTTCAGAAAGGATGGTCGGATTATGTATACAGCATCGCCCGGACGTTACCAGTCCATGCCTTATCACCGCTGCGGAAACAGTGGGCTGAAGCTGCCGGCAATATCGCTGGGGCTGTGGCACAATTTTGGCGACACGGCTTCTTATGATAATATGAAGCAGCTCTGTTTTACCGCATTTGATAATGGGATTACTCATTTTGACCTGGCAAATAATTACGGTCCTGCTCCGGGCAGCGCGGAGAGCAATTTCGGACGTATTCTGAAAGAAAATTTCACGGCTTACCGCGACGAGCTGATTATCAGCACAAAGGCGGGGTACGATATGTGGGAAGGACCTTACGGAAACTGGGGAAGCCGCAAATATCTGCTGGCGAGTCTGGATGCGAGCCTCAGGCGCATGGGACTGGAGTATGTGGATATTTTCTATCATCACCGCATGGACCCCGGCACCCCGCTGGAAGAGACGATGGGAGCGCTCGCCCAGGCTGTTTTTTCCGGCAAAGCGCTGTATGCGGGGCTTTCTAACTATGACGGGGAAACGCTGGAGCGCGCATCCGCGATTTTGACGGAGCTGCACTGTCCGTTTATCATCAATCAGAACCGGTATTCCATTCTGGACAGGACGATTGAGCAGAACGGATTAAAGGAGACGTCAGCCAGACTGGGAAAGGGAATCATTGCTTTCAGTCCGCTGGCGCAGGGGATGCTCACCGGCAAATATCTGAACGGAATCCCGGCGGACAGCCGTATCCGGACAGACGGGCGGTTCCTTGGGGAAGCGGCGCTCACAGAGGAGCGGATGTCGCAGATACGGAAGCTGAACGCAGTGGCAGAGGAGAGAGGGCAGAGCCTTACGGAAATGGCGCTTAGCTGGATTCTGCGCGACGGCATTGTGACCAGCGTTCTTATCGGCGCATCCAGACCGGCGCAGATTCTGGAAAATATCCGCGCCGTGCAGAATACGTCATTTACGGAGGAAGAGCTGCGCAGGATAGATGGGACGATTGGAGACAGAGGATGAAATCATATACGCATAAATATACGCCGGAGTATCCGATCTCGGTAAGACCGATGGGGGAAATCGCCGGATTTCCGGTGCGTCCGGGCTCTTTTGAGATGAACGGAGCGACTGCGCTGCCGGTCGGCGTAAACTTTACCATTCATACACACGACGGCACTTCGGCGGAGCTTCTGCTGTTCCATAAGGGCGAGGACGAGCCCTATGCGGTGCTGCCGTTTCCGGAGGAATACAAAATCGGGGATGTGTATTCGATGGTCGTATTCGGGCTGGATATTGAAAAATTTGAATATGCCTACCGCATCGACGGTCCGTACCAGCCGGAAAAGGGGCTGCTGTTTGATAAAAACAAGATTCTGCTCGACCCGTATGCGCGTGCCGTCACCGGGCAGGGCGTATGGGGATGCCCAAGTGAGAACCACTACCATGCCCGTGTCGTAAAGGACGTTTTCGACTGGGGCGAGATGCGTCAGTCAGACCGGGAAATGAGCGATCTGATTATTTACGAACTGCATGTGCGGGGATTTACGAAGCACGAATCCTCCGGCGTGGAGCACAAGGGCACCTTTGCCGGACTGCGCGAGAAAATACCGTATCTGAAGCAGCTTGGCATTAACGCGGTAGAGCTGATGCCTATTTTCGAATTTGACGAGACTATGTCGGTACGGGAAGTGGATGGAAAACGTCTGCTGGATTACTGGGGATATAATACGGTCAGCTTTTTTGCGCCGAACAGCAGCTACGCGTCGACCACGGAATACAACCGGGAGGGCACGGAGCTGAAGGAGCTTATCCGGGATCTGCACAACAACGGCATTGAGGTGATTCTGGACGTCGTGTTCAACCATACGGCGGAGGGAAACGAACAGGGACCGTCCTTTTCCTTCAAGGGTTTTGACAATAAGGTGTATTATATGCTGACGCCGGACGGAAATTATTATAACTTCAGCGGCTGCGGCAATACGCTGAACTGCAATCATCCGATTGTGCGGCAGATGATTCTGGAATGTCTCCGTTACTGGACGATCAGCTACCGCGTGGACGGCTTCCGGTTTGACCTTGCAAGCATTCTGGGAAGACGGGAGGACGGTTCGCCGATGAACAATCCGCCGCTTCTTGAGCTGCTTGCGAATGACCCGGTGCTCAGCAATGTCAAGCTGATTGCGGAGGCGTGGGATGCGGGCGGCATGTACCAGGTGGGAAGCTTTCCGGCAAGCTGCCGGTGGGCGGAGTGGAACGGCAGATACCGCGATTCCATCCGCGGCTTTCTGAAGGGAGACTGCTGGGAGTGTGAGACGGCAGCCTGGAGCATCTGCGGTTCCGGCGATTTATATGGCGGATTTTATCAGGAGCACAACGGCCGCTATGCCGGCTATAACTCCTGCATCAATTTTCTTACCTGCCATGACGGTTTTACACTGTACGATTTGTATGCTTACAATGAAAAGCACAATGAGGGCAACGGCTGGGGCAACACCGACGGCAGCAATGATAACCGGAGCTGGAACTGCGGGGCGGAGGGAGAGACGGACGACCAGGCGGTGCTGGATCTGCGCTTCCGGATGATACGAAATGCCTGCGCCGTGCTGATGTGCAGCCGGGGAACGCCGATGTTTCTGGCGGGTGATGAATTTGGCAATACGCAGTATGGAAACAATAATGCATACTGCCAGGACAATGAAATTTCGTGGCTCGACTGGAGCCTTCTGGAGAAGAACCGGGACCTTTTTGAATTTTTCTGCTTTATGACGCATTACCGGCAGGAGCACACGGTCATCAGCCGGAAGCTGCCGGATGCTGTCTGCGGGATGATGGCGATGCATACGCACGAGACGGATGCGGATAAGGAAACTGTTCTGAATAATGACAGGGCATTCGGCGTCTGTTTTGCGGGCTATGACCGCAAAAAGGGCGGGGATGATATTGTTTATGTGGCGCTGAACACATACTGGGAGGACGTGACGATCACGCTCCCGAAGATAGGCAGCAACCGGGGCTTCTGGTATCTGAGCGTGAATACCGCCGGCGACGGAAGAGGCCGCTATTTTTACCGGAAAGAGGAAGAGGTAAGGATTAATCACGAGTTTGTTATGCGTCCGCGGTCTGTGGCTGTTTTTACGGGAAGGACGCTGTAAAATTAAAAGGAAAGAAAAGGGAGGAACATTTTATGAGAGGTGTTGAAACACGAATCAGGGAAATCCGTCACCGGATTTTCCGCGAAGTAGCGCGCAT
This sequence comes from Marvinbryantia formatexigens DSM 14469, assembly GCF_025148285.1. Taxonomy (NCBI): domain Bacteria; kingdom Bacillati; phylum Bacillota; class Clostridia; order Lachnospirales; family Lachnospiraceae; genus Marvinbryantia; species Marvinbryantia formatexigens. The sequence continues at coordinate 2,506,646 of NZ_CP102268.1, forward strand.
GGCGTACCATACCGAGTGGTCGGTGGAGAAGAGAATCGAGGAGCTGCCATACGAGATTATTCCGGGGGAAGTCGGCAATTTCCGGAACGACGTATTCCTGGAGCGTGCTATTGTGGGGGAGCGTCTGCGTCTTGCGATGGGACTTCCGTACCGCAGTGCGGCGGAGCATGCGCCGCTGTCGGATAATATTTCGGCGGCGGACAAGGCGGAGACGTATTATACGCCGCCTCTTATCAACATTATTAAATTTGCCTGCAACGCCTGCCATGAAAAGCGCGTGTTTGTGACGGACGGCTGCCGCGGCTGCCTTGCGCATCCCTGCGTGGAGGTCTGCCCGAAGGGGGCTGTGACGCTGGAGCGCACCAACGGGCGCTCGGTGATTGACCAGGACAAGTGTATCAAGTGCGGAAGATGCGCGGATGTGTGTTCCTATCACGCTATCATTGTGCAGGAGCGTCCGTGTGCGGCGGCGTGCGGTATGGATGCCATCCACACAGATGCAAACGGAAAGGCGGATATTGATTACGAAAAATGCGTATCCTGCGGCATGTGTCTGGTGAACTGTCCGTTCGGAGCGATTGCGGACAAGTCGCAGATTTTCCAGGTAATCCGTGCGATCCAGACCGGCGAGCGTGTTTATGCGGCGGTTGCGCCCGCGTTTGTCGGACAGTTTGGACCGAAGGTAACGCCGGGCAGACTGCGTGCGGCGATGAAGGAGCTTGGCTTTGCGGATGTCTTTGAGGTGGCGATCGGAGCGGATATCTGCGCGGTGCAGGAGGCGGAGGACTTTGTAAATGAGGTTCCCGAAAAGCTGCCGTTTATGGCGACCTCGTGCTGTCCGGCGTGGTCCACGATGGCGAAGAAGCTGTTCCCGAAGCATGCAAACTGCGTTTCGATGGCGCTCACCCCGATGACGCTGACCGCGCGTCTGATCAAGAATCAGAACGAGCGCGCGAAGGTCGTATTTATCGGACCGTGCGCGGCGAAAAAGCTGGAGGCTATGCGCAGCGATATCCGCAGTGATGTGGATTTTGTGCTTACCTTTGAGGAGATGGCGGGCATCTTTGACGCGAAGCATATTGATATCGAAACGATTCCGGAGGACCCGGAGGGCGTCAACGACGCTTCCACAGACGGACGTAATTTTGCGGTATCCGGCGGTGTGGCGCAGTCGGTTGTAAACGTAATCAAAGAAAAGTACCCGGATAAGGAAATTAAGATTGCAAATGCGGAAGGTCTGAAGGATTGCCGCAAGCTGCTCACAATGGCAACGAAGGGCAAATATAACGGCTATCTGCTGGAGGGTATGGCGTGTCCGGGCGGATGCGTGGCAGGAGCCGGAACCATGCAGCCTATTAAAAAATCACAGACGGCAGTAAATCTTTATGCTTCAAAAGCAAACCATAAGACGTCAAGCGAGACAGAAGCGGTCAAGGAGCTGGAGAAGCTGGTAGATTAAAAAGAAAAATTTAAGAAGAAATATACAGGCATGATAAAGAGCCACCCGATAACTGATTTCTTATCGAATGGCTCTTTATGAATTTGAGACTTCCATTGGACTGTACCTTCTCTTTCTGAGATTTTTCCTTTGGCGTTTTCGATTTTATCCTTTTATGAATCTGCTTTTTATACGTTTGTTTTTCCTGTATTCGCAGATTTTATTTTTCATAACTCAGATAAAATCTTTTCTATGGTATTTTTTTAAAAGGTTTTGTTCCTTTATTATTTAAAGAATGTCCTCCTTTTATTTTCTGGGAAACCGGATTCCTTTTCCACTTCTTTCTGTATGCTAAAGATTAATTTTTATTTCCAGAAAAACCGGCTTTTTTAAAATCTGCATTTCCACTTAGGAAACGAATCTTTTTCGAAGTACACTTTTTCTTTTTTTAAAACCAACCTTTTTCTGAGATTCTGCTTTCTGTGAAATCCACTTCCCATTTAAAGCTTTCTCTTTTAGAGAGTTCTTTAATTTTTAAAGGATTCTCTTCTTTAATTTTCTTTTTTTAAAAGGTTTTTATCCTTTGTCATTTATTTTTTTGAAAGGTTTGTTTCCTTTTCCGGTTCGTTTTTTTAAAAGGTCGATTTCCTTTTTGAGGGTGTTACTTTAAGTTTTCGGTGGTCCGTCCTCCTTATCTGTTGTTTTTGTATTTGTTTTTGTTGAGATTATAATAACAGATAAAGAATGGTTTGTCAACAGGAAAATTGAAAAAAATTAAAAAAAGTTTTTGAAGACAGATTAGAGTGACGGAATTGCATAAATTATCAGAAAATATTAAAAAGTACGGAATATAAAAATAGTTATAAAAATTCCTTCGGCGTGTCATGCGCCGAAGGATTCTGAGAAATGAACCTCTGCCGGTTTCTTATAAAAAGCTATATACACAGTATCCCGCATAAATCAGCAGCAGCGCAAGTCCCTGCAGGCGGTAGCCGCGTTTCTTTACGAAGAACGGCACCGTGAGCACCAGCATGACAGCCATTGAAACTGGCACATCGATGAAGGTGGTCTGACGATCTACCGCAAAGCCGGAGATAGTGGAGGGAATGCCGATGACAAGCAGCAGGTTTAAAAGGTTTGCGCCGAGCACGTTCCCCAACCCCAGGCTGGCATAGCCTTTGATGAGGGAGGTGATGGTGGTGACGAGCTCCGGCAGTGAAGTGCCGAGCGCAATAAAGGTGACAGCAATCACGCGCTCCGGTACGCCCAGATTTTCGGCAATGATGGTACCGTTGTCTACCAGCAGCCTTGCGCCGATAAACAGGGCAATGGCAAAAAATACCAGCATGAGCAGCGCTGTGGGCAGCGGGGTGTCATCCTCCTCCTGTTTCTGCAGGGATGCTTCCGCAGAACCACTTCCGGCAATCCGTATGTAGCCGATTGTGTAAATCACAAAGCCGGCCAGCAGGATAATCCCGGTCAGACGGGAAACGCCGCCGGTAAAATACTGCACAGCGAACAGGAAGATGCTGAACAGGAAAAACAGCCCCACGTTCCAGGTAAAGGACTTTTTGTCGATGCCCCTGGAGGGACGGCAGAGCTGGCTGATGCCGGCAATCAGCGCCGTGTTGCAGATAATGGAGCCGTATGCATTTCCGGTGCAGATGGAGGCGGAGCCGTTAAGCGCGGCGGTAGTAGACACGAGCACTTCCGGAAGGGTAGTGCCGATGCTGACAATAGTTGCGCCGACCAGGATTTCGGACATGCCGAGCCGTTTCGCAACGATGACCGCGTTATCGACAAATTTGTCGCCGCCGATGCAGATGATTGCCAGACCGAGAATAAACAGTATAACGGGAATAAGCATGGTGGATTCCTCTTTTCTTTTTTTAATAAAATTGCCTGCGGCTCTGAAATGGACAGACCGCAGGAATACCTTGTTTATTATAATAAGAAACGTATATTTTTGCAAGGGCTTCCGGGGTAAAATGTTTGTAAACGTTTGTAAAAAATAGACAAAAACAAAAGGCAAATTTCTACTGGTATACTAGTAGACAGTTGTGGACAGACAGGGAAGCAGTATGGTAAACTGATAGTATCAAACAGCAGTTGTTCAGAACGGCTGCGGAAAAATTACTGGAAAAGGAGAAAATAACTATGAAAATGACATTTCGCTGGTATGGCGAGGGACGCGACAACATCACGCTGAAGCAGATCAGACAGATTCCGGGGATGTCCGGACTGATGGGTGTGCTGGATGAGAAGGCTGCAGGAGAAGTCTGGGAAGAGGACGAGATCAAGGCTTATGTTGAGCATGTACATGAGGCTGGTCTTGAGTGCGAGGTTATCGAGAGTGTAAACGTACACGAGGATATCAAGATGGGACTTCCCACCAGAGACAAGTATATCGAAAATTACTGCACCACCATCCGCAATCTTGCAAAATACGGCGTAAAGGTAATTGTTTACAATTTCATGCCGGTATTTGACTGGCTGCGCACCGACCTGGCCCGCGTGATTCCGGAGGATGGCTCCAACAGTCTGTATTTCGATGAAAAAGAGCTGGGCGACATGACGCCGGTTGACATCGTGCGCAAGACGATCGAGGACTGCAACGGATTTTCTCTTCCGGGCTGGGAGCCGGAGCGTCTGGCGGAGCTGGAGACTACGCTGAAGCGTTACGAGTCCATCACGCCGGATGATCTGAGAGCAAATTACAAATATTTCCTGGACGGCATTATTCCGACCTGTGAGGAGTGCGGCGTGGTAATGGCATGTCATCCGGACGACCCGGCATGGCCGATTTTCGGTCTTCCGAGAATTGCTCACAGCCAGGAGGACTATGATAAGATTGTCGCTCTGCATGATTCACCGTGCAACACGCTCTGCCTGTGCACCGGTTCTCTGGGTTCCAATCCGGACAACGATATCCCGGCAATCATCCGTCACTTCGGCGAGATGAACCGCATCGGCTGTCTGCACGTGCGCAACGTAAAATACCTTGGCTACCACAAATTCCGCGAGGCGGCACATCTGTCCAGCGACGGAGACCTTGACCTGTACGAGATCATGAAGGCGGTATATGATACATGCCCGGATACCTACATCCGTCCGGACCACGGCAGAATGATCTGGGACGAGGTCGGACGTCCGGGATACGGTCTGTATGACCGTGCACTCGGCGCTACCTACATCAACGGTCTGTGGGAAGCAATCTGCAAGGAAAATAAGAACAAATAAATGCGTCTGCTGGAACGATATCCAAGGGAGAACGGAAGAGAATACGCGCTCCGCGTGATCAAAAATAATATCATCCGGCTGGAGCTTGCGCCGGGAAGCCGCGTCAGCGAGAAAAATCTTGCCGATGAAATGGGGCTTTCGCGCACGCCGGTGCGGGAGGCGCTGATCGAGCTTGCCAGGGGCGGAATCGTGGAAATTTATCCGCAGAGAGGCAGCGTGGTGTCGCTGATCGACTACTCGCTGGTGGAGGAGGCGCGCTTTATGCGCGGCGTCATGGAAAATGCGGTGATAAAGCTTGTCTGCGAAATGGCTTCGCCGGCGGATATTTTAAAGCTGGGGGAAAATCTGAAGCTGCAGGAATTTTATCTGGACAGCGCGGATAATGGCAGGCTGATGGAGCTGGATGACGAATTCCATAAGCTTTTGTTTGATATCGCGCAGAAGAGCCGGAGCTATCTGCTGATGCAGAATCTGACGCTGCATTTTGACCGTGTGCGCAACATGGCGCTCTCGGCGGTGAAGGAGCTGAAAATCGTGCAGGACCATCAGGCAATCGTGGAAGCCGTCCGCAGACACGATGCCGCGGAGGCGGGTGCTCTGATGGAGACGCATCTGTCCCGGTACCGGATAGACGAGGAAGCAATCCGCCGGAAATATGATGCAAAATTTTTTAAGTGACATTACAGCTTCCGGGTGCGCAGCAACCGGAAGGCATCAGGAAAACAGATATTTTAAATGGGACTGCTCAGGCAGTCCCGTTTTTGAAACGTGGAAAAAGGAGGCGGCGGGATGGACAATGGGAGCCTTTTTAAAATCGGAGACGTAGCGCGGATGTTTCATATAAGCGCCGGAACGCTGAGGCATTATGAAAAAGCCGGGGTTCTGGAGCCGGAATATGTGGATGAGAAGACGGGCTACCGGTATTACAGCACGCGGCAGTTTGAGTGCCTCAATACGATCCGGTACCTGCGCGCCCTGGACATGCCGCTGGAGCAGATCGCGGATTTTCTCAGAAACCGCGATGTCGGGCGCATCCAGGAGCTGCTCCGGCAGCAGAAGGAGACGGTTATCAAAAAGCAGCAGGAGCTGCAGATTATCGAGCGGAAGATTGACAACCGTCTGAAACAGCTTCAGGATGCGCTCTCTTCAGAGCTGGAGGTTATCCGCATGACGGAAATTGCGCCGCGCCGTATCGCGTGGATCCGTAATCAGCTTTCCCCGCAGACGTACCTCGATCTGGAGACGTCGATCCGCGAGCTGGAGCAGGAACAGGGGGACGCGGTGGTTTTTCTGGGCAAGGTCGGCGTCGGAATCGGAAAAGAGCATCTTCTCAGGAAAGCATACGACCGGTACGATATGGTATTTCTGCTGCTGGATGAGGAGGATGTCTACAACGGTGCCGTGGAAGAGCTTCCGGCAGAGATCTGCGTGACAATCCGTTTCTGCGGAAGTCACCGGGACGCTCCGGCGTATTATCAGAAGCTGGAGGCGTACATCGCGGAAAACGACCTCTGCATTGCGGGATTTTCGAAAGAAATAACGATGATTGACGATGGCTTTACCAGTAACACAGACCAGTTTGTGACCGAAATACAGATTCCCGTGCGGCGGAAAAAAGCGGGCGGGACGGAGCACAACTAAAATCGGCACTATATAAAATAGAATAAGTTTTCTTGCTTGCGCAAATCTCTGCTGCCTGTTCAGAATGGTCAGCAGAGATTTTTATATCTTTAGAAAATAATACTTGCAAAAAGATAATTTATCATATATAATATAGGACTACAAAGAAAATGAACTTGACATACGTGCTGATACGTGCAATAATAGAAGGAGAAATAAGTGAAAACATCGGAATTAATAAGAATGTTAAAGAAATATGATTGCTTTTTTGTTGAACACGGAAAGGAACATGATAAGTGGCATAGCGTGATAACTGGAAAAGATTTCCGGATTCCGAGCCACAGAGGAAAGGAGATTCCGATGGGGACGGTAAGCCGTATTTTAAAGGATGCTGGTCTGAAGTCATAATTTTTGCTGTAAAACAGAGAATCTGATAATCATGGAAGGGAGAAAAGAATGACAAAATATGTGTATCCGGCTATATTTACACCTGAAAAAGAAGGAGGCTTTTCTGTAAATTTTCCGGATTTGGAATCGTGTTATACGTGTGGAAAGGATATAAAAGACGCTTTGCTGATGGCAGAGGATGTACTGGCGTTTGTTTTGTATGATTATGAGCGTGAGAATCGAGAGATTCCGGTGCCGTCGGACAGGGAAACGTTTACACTGGCAGAAGGAGAATTTGTAAACTATGTGTTGTGTGATACGATGGAATACCGCAAAAGAAATAATAACAGAGCAGTAAAAAAGACACTGACAATACCGGAGTGGCTGAACGAGACAGCAGTGGCGATGGGATTGAATTTTTCACAGATTCTGCAGCAGGCATTGCTGGACAAAATTAATTCAAAACAATAGCTGCTGCGGCGGATGTCCGGGAATGGCGAAAATATACATCTGTTTTTTGGGACATAAAAAAGAAATGGTTGACATTTAAGAAAAATAAGCGATTGACTTCCGCCCGTCTCTTTTGTATTATAAAAAGAGTTAGGAAAGGCTAATTGGCAAAGCAGCGGGGAGAACAGCCTGGAATGTCCGGGCTGTTCCGGGTAGAGACAGAAATGGGGCGGGATTGTGACACAGACCAGAAACGTGAGCTGGCAGGACGATAAAATAAATATGGCGGTGTATGAGCCGTTTCCGGGGGTGCAGGTGATGAAGGTTTCCGTGCGGGCGCCTGGCTTTATAGAGGAGCGCAGGAAAAGTAACCGGCTGGAAATCAATTTCTGTGTAAGCGGCAGGTTTGAGTGCGAGTTTACAAAACGGGACATCGCTATATTAAAGCCGGGCGATATGGCAATCAGCCTGTTTGACGGGGAGAACGGAATAAACTCATACTCCCGGTTCCCGATGGATTTCTACGAGGGCATCAGCATACTTCTGGATTGTGATATTGCTGAAAAATGGCTGAAGGAGCATCTGGAGATTTTTGACATCCATCTGCAGATGCTAAGAGAGCGGCTGCTGAAAGCGCACTGGTACTGGGCGGGAGAGGCGGGAACCCGCTGCGAGCACGTATTCCGGGAGCTTTACGACAGTATAGAATACGAAGAGACTGCCTATATCCGGCTGAAAACGGCGGAGCTTTTTATGCTGTTGTGCCGGTCTGTGCAGCCGCAGCGGGAAAACGGTTATCTTCCGGGAGGACAGGTGGAGCTGGTGAAGCATATCCGGGACCATATGATCACAGACAGCGACGGTTACTCCTCCACAGAACAGCTCGCCAAAGAGCACGGGATGACGTCCGCGCAGCTTCAGAAGCTGTTCCGGGAGATTTACGGGATGCCGATCTACCGGTATCTGAAGGAATACCGTCTGGAGCGGGCGGCAGTAGAGCTGATAAACACCAGCCATCCGGTGATGGAGGTTGCCTTAAACGCAGGCTTTACCAATGCCAGCAAATTTTCAGAAGGATTCCGGAAACGGTATAAAATGACGCCTACCGCATACCGGAAGCAGTATAATTTAAATAGAAAACGGGATAGTTCTGTGAAAATGGAGTAGAAAAAGGAAAAACGACTGCGTATAATGTTCTTCGAAAGTTAGTAATACCTAACCAAAAGGAGGACATCTATATGAAAAAGAAAAATCTGGCGTATTTACTTTGCAGCGCAATGATGCTTACCGCGACGGCGGGATTTACGGCAGGCGCAGAGGAGACGGAAACCGAGGCTGTTCTGGAGGCGGAGAGTGTCCAGGAGACAGAGGAGGCGCAGGAAACAGAAGCTGCGCAGGATGCGGACTTCCTCAGTAAGATACAGGGCAGCTATATCGAACTGTTTCCGGAAATGGCAAAAGAAGAATACCGTGATATCTGGCTGGAAGAGACCGGAGCGATTGTCGGGGAGGACAAGGCGGAGGAGACTACAGATATGCTGCTTGGCATGTGCATGGCGGAAATTTACGGGCAGGAAGCCATCGACGCTTATGCAGAGGACCCGGACAGCATGGCGTTTGACTGCTACTTCCTCGGTGGCGTCAGCGAATTTATAGTAGACGGGGATACCATCAGCGGCGTTGACGAAGAAGGAAACGAGGTTTTCAGCCATACATACGATTATCTGGAAACAGATGAAAACGGATTTTATCTTTATCAGAGTGAAGATGCAGACTCTGGACAGTTCACTTATTTCGCCTTCGCGCCCGATACGATGGACGAGACCTGGCATCTGGAATTCCGTTACGCGGAGGATTTAAGCGATCTGGCAAGCTGGTATGAAGGCGCGTACGCATATTGGAATGTAGGGGCAATCGCGGCGGATTACGACGCGGAAGATATGGAGGATGTCATTCATCTGTTTGCGACAGAAAATCTGGAGTAAATGCTGCGCCGGAATGATACCGGCTCCTGACATAAACTATATCGCGGACAATCTGTATGAAAAATTGAAATAGAATCCGCCCGCCATATGTCATCCGCAGACGATAGGCAGCTTTTGCAGATTTTGCGAGCAAGCGGCAGCAATTTTGTCCGACCGGCTTTTATGGAGGCAAAATTGCTGCCAATAAGCGGCGCAGCAAAATCCCAAAAGCAACGTGTCTGCGGATGACATATGGCGGGCGGATTCTTTACGGAAAATTTTCATACAAATTATTCATATGGATGCGCACGCAAATGCAGAAGAAAAATATACTTATGCATTTGCGGCGCCCAATCCCGCAAGGCGGGCTTTTTTTGATTACAGATTAAATCCGAAATATCTCACAGCATTGTTATAGCTGATGCCCTTGATGATCTTTTCCAGCGCTTTTTCATCATCCGGATATTCTCCGTTTTCCACCCAGCCGCCAATCAGTTCGCAGAGAATGCGGCGGAAATATTCGTGGCGCGGATAGGAGAGGAAGCTTCTGGAATCTGTCAGCATACCCACAAAATTGCTGAGCATACCGAGGTTTGCCAGCGATGTCATCTGTTCCATCATGCCGGTCTTGTTGTCGTTGAACCACCATGCGCTGCCCTGCTGGATCTTGCCGATAGCGGAGGAATCCTGGAAGCAGCCGATGATGGTGCCGATTGCCGCGTTGTCCACCGGATTCAGGGAGTAGAGAATCGTCTTCGGAAGCTCATCGGTGGAGGCAAGCGCGTTCAGAAAATCAGCAAGCTGATCCGCCGGGGTATAATTGCTGATGCAGTCAAAACCGGTATCGGGACCGATTTTGCCAAACATGCGGGAATTATTATCGCGCTTTACGCCATAATGAAGCTGCATTACCCAGTTCAGACGATGATATTCCCTGCCGGCAAAAATCATAAAGGCGGTCTTATACTTTGCAACCTCGCAGGCGGAAAGCGTGCCGCCGGAGAGACGTTTTGCAAAGATTTCTTCAATCTCCTCATCGGAAGCCGGAGCGTACATCACATAATCAAGACCGTGGTCGGAAACGCTGCAGCCTCTCTCATTGAAGTATTCCATACGGTTTACGATCGCCTTCTTTAAATCAGCGAAGCTCTTAACCGGAATGCCGCTCACTTCGGAAAGCTTTGCAACGTAATCCGGGAACGCCGGTTTCTCGATGCCGGAAGCCTTATCCGGACGCCATGCCGGGAGCACCTGCACATCGAAGGTCTCATCTGCCTTGATTTTTTCATGCCATTCCAGAGAATCTACCGGGTCGTCGGTGGTGCATACGAGTGTGACGCCGGAGCGTTTGATCAGCTCGCGTGCGCTCATATCCGGCTGTGCCAGCTTTTCGTTGCAGAGATTCCATACCTCTTCCGCAGTATCGGCGCAGAGATGACCGGTATAGCCGAAGTATCTCTGCAGTTCCAGATGGGACCAGTGATACAGCGGATTGCCAATCAGTTTTTCCAGCGTCTCCGCCCATTTCTGGAATTTCTCGCGCGCCGGAGCGTCGCCGGTGATATAATACTCTTCTACGCCGTTTGAGCGCATCTGACGCCACTTGTAGTGGTCGCCGCCGAGCCACACCTCTGTGATATTCTCGAAATGCTTATCCTCCGCGATCTCCTGCGGATTCAGATGGCAGTGGTAGTCGAGAACAGGCATAACCTCAGCGTAATTGTGATACAGTTTCTTTGCGGTTTCTGTGGAAAGCAGAAAATCTTTGTCCATAAATGGTTTCATTGCAAAACCCCTCCTTGAAAATATTTATATGCGTTCCGCGGAAGCGTATCAACAGGCGCTTCCGCTTGCGCGAAGAACCCTGCGGGCTCTTGCTGCCTGGGAGAAAAGCTGCCGCACGGAATCATCCGTGTTACTGTTCAAAGTAACTCATCCGTACCCTGCAGAGCGGCTGTTATCAGAAGAAATCGGTCGTTCCACGCTGCAGGATATTTGCGGAGAGCATGGTCTTGCCGGGGGCAGGCTTGCCGTCCAGCACGCTCATCAGCGCGGCGACTGCGTTGTTGCAGCAGAATTCAAGCTGATTATCTATTGAAGTAAGCTCCGGTTCGCAGCAGATGCCGAGCTGCGAATTGTTGTAGCCGATGATAGCAAACTGCGATGGAATGTCAAAATTCATAGCCTTGGCGTATTTCAGCGCTCCGATTGCCAGCTCATCATCCCCGGCGATGACCGTGTCGAACGTGAGCCCCTCGGAAGCAAGGGAGAGAAGCTTTTCCTTTGTCTCCGGAATGCTGCCGTTAAACAGCACGATGCGCCGGGAGTCGAGCGGGAGAGAGGCGGCTGCGAATGCCTCCTTAAAGCCCTCCAGCTTGCGTCTGCCGCTGTAGGAATCCGCGCGGTAGAGGAAAAGAAGCTCCTGCCTGCCGTGCTCCAGACAGGCAGAGGCGGCCTGCTGGATAATTTCCTGGTCGTCGCAGAGCGAGCAGTAAACATTCGGCGCTTTCAGATAGCCGTTTAAAATAATGATGGGCACCTCGGCGGCGGCCTCGATGATGTAGCGGTTGCGCTCCGGCACCGCCTCGATAAAGCTGGAACCGATTAAAATGACGGCGTCCACTTTTTTGGCGAGCAGCCGTTTCAGATACTCCGTACGGGTATCGTAATCGGGACCGGTACAGCTTAAAATGGCGTCATAGTGGTTGGCGCGCAGCGCGCGCTCCAGATAATATACTGCGCGGGAGAAAAACTGGTCGGAAGAATCCGCGCAGAGCAGTCCGATAGTCTGCATGGTATTTAAACCGAGCCCGCGCGCAAAAGCGTTCGGCGTATAATCATTTTCTGCGATAATGTCCAGGATTTTCTGCCGGGTCTTTTCGCTGACGCGGGCATTTCCGTTCATGACACGCGACACGGTGGCAATGGAAACACCGGCTTTTTTCGATATATCGTAAATATTCATAAGCAACCTCCGGTATCTGGAATGCCCGCGGCGGGCATGGCGCATCCATTTCTGCCATCTGACGCATGACTGGATGAGTAAGAAATGTAAGCGCTTACACAAAACTGTTTTTCTGACTTAGTCTATATTATACAATAGAAAAAATAAAATAGCAATGCGTTTCTGCGGATTTTAGAAATTTCCTTTAAAAACATAAATAATGCTTGACGTTTGCCGTTAAGGGAATTATAATGATTGTAAGCGCTTACATGGGCGAAAAATTAATCATAGAGACCACCGGATTTTATCCGGAAAGGGAAAGGAGAAAGGTATGCAGTTAAACGAACAGGGTTTGACAAACAGACAGGAATGGCTGGATAAGGGGTATAGCCTTCCGGAGTTCGACCGCGAGGCGGTTAAGGCAAAAACAAAGGAGGCGCCGCGCTGGATTCATTTCGGAGCGGGCAATATCTTCCGCGCATTCCAGGCAAATGTGCTCCAGGGACTTCTGAATAAGGGAATCTGGGACAGCGGTCTGGTAGTTGCAGAAGGCTTTGACTATGAAATTGTAGAAAAAATGAATATTCCGCACGATGGCTACACCGTTCTGGTGACGCTGAAGGTGGACGGCACCGTGGAAAAGACCGTGGTAGGCAGCGTTGTGGAATCTCTTACGGTAAATCCGCAGAATACGGCAGATTTTGACAGACTGAAAGAAATCTTCCGCGCAGATTCCCTGCAGATGGTCAGCTTCACCATCACAGAGAAGGGCTACAGCCTGGTGAACGGAGCAGGCGAGCTGCTTCCGGCAGTGAAGGCAGACATGGAAAAAGGACCGAAGCAGGCGGACAGCTACATCGGAAAGGTAGCTGCGCTTCTTTATGAGAGATATCTGGACGGACAGAAGCCGGTTGCTATGGTGAGCATGGATAACTGCTCCCACAACGGAGACAAGCTGTACGCGGCAATCGACAAGCTGGCAAGAGTATGGGCGGAAAACGGCGTTGCAGAGGCAGGCTTTGTAGATTATGTAAACGATAAATCAAAGGTAAGCTTCCCGTGGACCATGATTGATAAAATCACACCGCGTCCGAATGCAAAGGTAGAAGAGATTCTGAGAGCAGACGGACTGGAGGAGCTTGAGCCGGTTATCACCTCCAAGAATACCTATATCGCACCGTTTGTAAATGCGGAAGAGTGCCAGTATCTGGTAATTGAAGATTCCTTCCCGAATGGCAGACCGAACCTGGAAGAGGGCGGCATCATCTTCACCGAGAGAGAAACCGTGGATAAAGTAGAGAAGATGAAAGTCTGCACCTGCTTAAACCCGCTGCATACCTCACTGGCTGTTTACGGTTGTCTGCTTGGCTATGAGCTGATCTCTGAAGAGATGAAGAACCCGGTTCTCAAGAAAATGGTTGAGACCATCGGTTACAAGGAAGGTCTTCCGGTAGTTGTAAATCCGGGCATCCTGGATCCAGAGAAATTTATCGGCGAAGTTATCAATACCAGACTGCCGAATCCGTTTATGCCGGATACACCGCAGCGTATTGCAACGGATACTTCACAGAAGCTGGCGATCCGTTTTGGCGAGACAATCAAGGCATACGCAGCTTCTGACAAGCTTAACGTGGCAGATCTGAAGCTGATTCCGCTTGTACTTGCAGGATGGGTACGCTATCTGATGGCAATCGACGATAAAGGAAATGCGTTCACACTCAGCCCGGATCCGCTTCTGACTACCGTTTGCCCGCATGTAGAGGGCATTAAGCTTGGCGAGACAGAGGGCGTGGAAGAGAAGATCCGTCCGATCCTGGAGAATCAGGCAATCTTCGGCGTAGATCTGTATGCACTTGGCATCGCTCCGCTGGTAGTTTCTTACTTCAAGGAACTGATCGCAGGACCGGGAGCTGTAGCTGCAACACTGGAGAAATACGTAAACGCATAGTATGATGTCAGGGCGCTGGATGCGCCGCAATCTGCAGGCATCATATCCGGGGGTTTTTGCCCCGGCATTATATGATAAAAATAGAAACGGCAATGCCATATCAGGGAGGAAAAAATGAATTTAAATTTAAGACCGGCAAATGAGTGCAAATTTGATGCAGTATCTCTGGGCGAGGTTATGCTTCGTCTTGACCCCGGTGAGGGAAGAATCCGCACCGCACGTTCGTTCCGTGCATGGGAAGGCGGCGGAGAATATAATGTAGTGCGTGGTCTGCGCAGATGCTTCGGCATGAAAACGGCTGTCATCACAGCGTTTGCAGACAACGAGGTTGGTAAGCTGATGGAGGATTTCATCCTGCAGGGCGGCGTTGATACGTCTCTTATTAAATGGATGAAAACAGACGGTATCGGCAGAATCTGCAGAAATGGTCTGAACTTCACAGAGAGAGGCTTCGGTATCCGCGGCGCGGTTGGATGCTCTGACCGTGCAAACACCGCAATCTCCAAAGCCACACCGGAGGATTTCGACTTCGATTATATCTTTGGCGAGCTGGGCGTGCGCTGGCTGCACACCGGCGGTATCTACGCGGCACTTTCCGAGCAGTCCTGTGAGACTGTTCTGGCAGCGATCAAGACAGCGAAGAAGTATGGTACCGTAATCTCTTACGATCTGAACTATCGTCCGTCCATGTGGAGCGCGATCGGCGGACAGGCAAAGGCGCAGGAAGTAAATAAAGAAATCGCGAAATACGTAGATGTTATGATCGGCAACGAGGAAGACTTTACCGCTTGCCTTGGCTTTGAGATCGAGGGCAACGACGAGAATCTGAAGGAGCTGAATCTGGACGGTTACAAGAAGATGATCAACGAGGCTGCAAAGACCTACCCGAACTTCAAGGCGGTTGCTACCACGCTTCGTGAGGTTAAGACGGCTACTGTAAACGACTGGAGCGCGATCTGCTGGGCAGACGGCGAGATCTACAAGGCAAAGGACTACAAGGGACTGGAGATCATGGACCGTGTAGGCGGCGGCGATTCCTTTGCATCCGGTCTTGTATATGGCCTGATGACCACCGGCGATGCAGAGCTGGCAGTAAACTACGGCGCAGCGCACGGCGCACTGGCGATGACCACACCGGGCGACACCACGATGGCAAGCAAGAAGGAAGTAGAAGCGATCATGGGCGGCGCAGGTGCGCGTGTGCAGAGATAAAAATTTTATTCCCCCCGCGGCATTGGTCAAATGCCCGTGCCCGAAAGGACTAGCCCTTGCAGGGTGTCGCAAGCACGGCGCCTGGCTCATTGCCCGCGGGTATAAAAACGGCGCATGCTTTTGTATGCACAAACGCCACCAGACTGTTTCTGACGATCTGGCGGCGTTTTTTTAAAGGAAGGCATTGTTGTTTCTCGTTTCGCGTCTGACGCTGCAGAATGAGCCTGCATTTCATCAATCATGTACTGCACGGTGTTGCGGTCGAGCTCCTGCAATTCTTTTGAAAATAATCCCATAATCTTCGCCATATTCTGGCACATATCATAGACATGTCCGTACAGTGGCTTGATTTCAAATGCAGACCGCTGTTTGATTTCTGCTGAAAATAATGCAGATATACATCTGGATAAAGCTGTAAATTTTGACAAAGCAGGCATGAAATGCTATGATTATCAACAAAGCTTACTTTTTGATTATTATCAGCGGAGGGTCTTATAAAATGAAGCGATGTGAGCAGAAAATCGAAGATACCTGGAATATGCAGGATATGTATGAAAATGAAGAATTAATGGCGCAGGATGTGGAGAAACTGCGGGAGCTGATGAAGGAGTTTGCGTCCCGGCAGAATAGTCTGGCCAAGAGCGGAGAACAGCTTTTGCGGGCATTGAAGCTGCAGGAAGAAATGAACTGTCTGTATGAAAAGCTCCATGTCTACGCGAATCAGAAATACCATGAGGACACGGCGGAGGCGAAGTACCAGAAGCTGAGCGGCGAGATGCAGATTCTTGGAACAGAGCTTTCAGGGTGTACTGCCTGGCTGGAACCGGAGCTGCTTGCGCTGCCGCAGCAGAAACTTGCGGAATTTTTTGCAGAGACGCCGGAGCTTGCGGATTACCGCTGGGTGGTGGAGCAGATCGTCCGTCAGCGGGAGCATGTGCTGGATGTGCAGACGGAGGAGCTGCTGGCGAAGCTTTCGGAGCTTGGACAGGCGCCGGCAAATATCTTCTCCATGTTTAATAATGCAGACATCCGCTTCCCGGACGCGGTGGACAGCGCTGGAAATGCGCATCCGCTCACGCAGGGAAACTACATTCCCATGCTGAAGGACAGCGACCGGGTGCTGCGCAGATCGGCGTTTACGGCGCTTTACGGCGTATATGCGCAGTATTGCAACACGCTTGCGGCAACCTACTACGCAAATGCGAAGCAGGCGGATATTTTTGCGAAGCAGCACAAATTTGCCGGAGCGATGGAGCAGGCGCTTAGCGCAAATGCGATTCCGATGGCGGTTTACGAAAATCTTGTAAAAACCATCCGTGAGCATCTGCCGCTGATGCACCGCTATACCGGGCTTCGCAAAAAGATGCTTGGGCTGGATGAATTGCATATGTACGACAATTATGTGCCGATCGTGGAGATGCCGCAGAAAAAATATCCTTTTGCGGAGGCAAAGGAGATTGTGAAAAAGGCGCTTGCTCCGTTGGGAGAGGATTACACGGCGCTCCTGCAGGAGGGCTTTGACAACCGTTGGATCGACGTTTATGAGAACGAAGGAAAACGCACCGGCGCCTATTCGTGGGGCGCTTACGGAACACATCCGTATGTTCTCCTGAACTACCAGGGGACACTCAATGCGGTGTTTACGCTGGCGCATGAAATGGGTCATGCCCTGCATAGCTGGCATTCCGATCACAGGCAGCCCTACCGTTACGCCGGATACCGCATTTTTGTGGCGGAGGTGGCTTCCACCTGCAATGAGGCGCTGCTGATCCACTATCTGCTGGAAAACAGCAGCGATGAGACGGAGCGGAATTATCTGATTAATTATTTCCTGGATCAGTTTAAGGGAACGATGTACCGCCAGACGATGTTTGCGGAATTTGAGATGATGACGCACCGCGATATCGTGCAGGAGGGAGGCGTCCTGACTGCCGAAAAGCTCTGCGGCATCTATCATAAGCTGAATAAGGATTACTTTGGCGAACAGATGGTTTCAGATGAGGAGATCCAGTATGAATGGGCGCGGATCCCGCATTTTTACACGCCGTTTTATGTATACCAGTATGCGACCGGTTTTGCAGCGGCAATCGCGATCAGCAGCAAAATACTGGCAGGTGAGCCGGGCATTGTGGAAAAATACAAGGAATTTTTAAGCGGCGGCAGCTCAATGGATCCGATCGACCTCCTGAAGATATGCGGCGTGGATATGTCCTCTCCGGAGCCGGTGGCGGCTGCGCTCAGGGTATTTGAGGAGTACCTGGGGATGCTGGAGAAGGGCAGTCTGGCAAAGTAAAGGTCTGATGCAATCATAACCTGTATGAAGAAGAATTTATGCGATGACGCCACCAGACTGTTTTTAACAATTTGGCGGCGTTTTTTGCCATCATAAAAACAATCCATATGCGGGGAGGAAGAGCAAATGTCAGAATTACGTTTTGAAAAAATGAATATACGTGGAGCAAATCTTGGAGAGGAATCCTGTGTGCCGGATCTGCTGGGCGAGCATATCCTTCAGAATCATCTGGAGTTTCGCCTGGATGAGAGCGATGAGATTTACGAGGGCTATGGGCGGAGAAAGAATGCCTATCCCTACCGGCAGTATAACAGCTATACAAGAAAGCTGGAAGAGAAAGAGGTAAAGACAGCCGTACTGGAAAACCGGTATTTAAAAGCAGTGTTTTTACCGGAATACGGCGGGCGGCTCTGGGAGCTGTGGGATAAGCAAACGGGCAATAATCTGCTGTATACGAATGATGTCCTGCGGTTCAGCAACCTTGCTGTAAGAAACGCCTGGTTCAGCGGCGGTGTAGAGTGGAATGTGGGAATCATAGGACATAACCCCTATACCACAGCGCCTCTGTATACTGCGACGGCGAAAACCGGGACCGGAGCGCCTGTTCTGCGCATGTACGAGTATGAGCGGATACGTAAGGTTCCGTATCAGATGGACTTCTGGCTGGAGGAGGAAGATAAGGCGTTAAACTGCAGAGTCAGGATTGTCAATGAAAGCGACAGCGTCATTCCGATGTACTGGTGGAGCAACATAGCGGTGCCAGAATATGAGGGCGGACATATAACGGTTCCGGCGAAAAAAGCATTTACTTATGCGGACGGCGCGGTTTTTAAGGTGGATATTCCCTTTGTGAATGGAATTGACGTTACAGATTATAAAAAGATTCCCAAATCGGTAGATTACTTTTTTGATATCGACGACCGGAAACCAAAGTATATTGCGAATTTAAACAAGGACGGTTATGGACTTTTACATACATCCACGCAGCGTCTGAGAAGCAGGAAGCTGTTTTCCTGGGGAAATGGACAGGCGTCTGACCACTGGCAGGAATTTCTGACAGAGGATGCGGGGCGCTATGTTGAAATCCAGGCGGGAATTGGAAAAACGCAGTACGGCTGCATTCCGATGGCCCCGCACACCGCCTGGGAATGGCTGGAGCAGTACGGTCCGGTGAAGCTGGAAAAGAACAGCTCTTCGCACCGGGAGAGAGAGGAGCAGCTTACCGGGATGCTGGAAGCCGCGGGCATCCCGGAGAGCATGGAGAAAAAACTGCGGGAGACGGCTTCAATGGCGAAGTCAGAAGCGGAGCTGGTGATGACGGGCAGCGGTTACGGAGCGCTGAAAAAACAGGGACGGTGGACAGAGCATCTGACGTTTGTCATGGAATCGGATTCTCTGAAACAGTGGAGCGCGTTCTTTGAAACCGGAGTGTTGCATAAGCCGCCGGTGGACCGTGTCCCGGACGAATTTCTGATTGAAGGGGACAACCTGGATTTTCTTGTAAATACGCTGGAGACCGTAAACAGAGAAAACTGGTATGCTTATTATCAGGCGGGAACCGGCTGCTTTGCCGGAGAGGATTATGATCACGCAGAGAAATATCTGCTGCGGTCCTGGGAGCTGGAAGCAAGTGCATGGGCCTGTCACGGACTTGCGTGTACGTATCTTCTGAAAGGACAGCGCCGCGAGGCGGCAGCATGGATGCTGGAAGGGCTGAAAATAGAGCGCGGAAATGTTTCTTATTTAAAAGAGGCTTTAAAAATTCTGAACCTGTGCGGAGCTTATGAAGAGACAGTTACTTTTTTTGAGGAACAGGGCAGAGAAACACAGGAAGTGGGAAAACTGAAATTTTATTATATCATTGCGCTGCATCAGCTTGGAAAAGACGAAAAAGCCTACAAAATTCTGGAAGAGAACGGAGGTCTTGTCATGGATGATATCCGTGAGGGCGAGGACTCTGTCGCCCAGCTCTGGAGCGAGCTGCACGAAAAGGTATGCGGCGTGAAAGCGCCGGTTCCGTACCGGTATGATTTTAAGGCGTTTTAGGAGTGCTTCCGTATTGCAAAAAGAGAAGAGGTGTGATAGTCTGGTTTGCAGACGGAAGCTTTGCCGGAAAAAATCTGATCCGGGAGAGCGGCTTTGGGAAAAGATTTTGCAGGAAGAACACGGAGACGGGATATTATGAGGACGGCGGAAAAGACACAGAAAAACGGACACGGCAGACTGCACGGAGGCGCGGCGGGAGAGAACATCACGGAGGGCGTTATCTGGAAGCAGCTTCTGATTTTTTTCTTCCCGATTTTGATCGGTACCTTTTTCCAGCAATTATATAATACGGTAGATGCGGTTGTGGTGGGCAGATTTGCCGGCAAGGAGGCGCTGTCCAGCGTGGGCGGCTCCTCCAGCCAGATCATCAATCTGGTAGTAGGATTTTTTACCGGGCTGTCCTCCGGGGCAACGGTCATCATCTCGCAGTATTTCGGTGCGAAAAAACGGGAGGAGCTTCAGCGGGCGCTCCATACCGCCTATGCCTTTGCTGCCTGGTTCGGAGTACTGATCGGGCTGGCTGGCGTGGTGCTGACGCCGCTGCTGCTTACGCAGATGAACACGCCGGCGGAGCTGATGCACGATTCTGTGATGTATGTGCGGATTTATTTTGCCGGGCTGGTGTTTGTGCTGATTTACAACATGGGCTCTGCAATTCTGCGTGCGATCGGTGATTCCAGAAGACCGCTCTATTATCTGATCATCTGCTGCATTATCAATATCGTGCTCGACCTTGCGCTGGTGCTTGGACTGCGCCTTGGCGTGCTCGGCGTGGCGGCTGCCACTCTGTTTTCCCAGGCGGTCAGCGCTGTGCTGGTTACGCGCGCACTGATGTACCATACAGAGGAAATGGAGCTGCGGCTGAGAGAGATCCGGATACAGAAGGACATGTTGGGCAAGATGCTGCGCATCGGACTTCCCACCGGTATTCAGTCGAGCATGTACAGCATTTCGAATGTGCTGTTGCAGGCATCCCTGAATAATCTTGGCGTAGATACAATGGCGGCATGGGCTGCTTTTGGAAAAATCGACAGCATTGTATGGATGATCAATGGAGCGTTCGGTATTTCGGTGACAACCTTTGTCGGACAAAATTTCGGCGCCGGAAAGTGGGATCGTGTGCGCAAGGGAACGCGGGACTGCCTGCTGATGACAGTGGGCACGGAGATGGCGCTCAGCGCGCTGATCGTATTTGTCGGGCAGTACCTGTTCGGCGTTTTTACGTCGGATGCCGGTGTTGTGCAGATCGGAATGCGTATGGTGCGGATTATTTCGCCTACCTACTGGCTGTTCGCGTTTATCGAGATCTATTCCGGCTCTTTGCGTGCACAGGGCAGCGTGCTGGTGACAACCATTATGACGCTGGTTGGCGTTTGCCTTCTGCGTGTGATCTGGGTGATGTTTATTGTGCCGAACGGAACGCTGGAGCAGCTTATCGCCTGCTATCCGGTTACCTGGGTGGTGACCGCAGGGGCGATGATCATTTATTATTTCTATAAGCAGAAGCGGATTGTACGGTCGTATACGGCGTAAATGGTTCCGGTCCCGCAGGTGGGAACGGGCTTATAGGTCCGGATGGTGCGTTTCCAGAAGGAAGTGCAGCCGGGAACGGGTTTATAGGTCCGGATGGTGCGTTTCCAGAAGGAAGTACAGCCGGGAATGGGGCTGGAGGTCCGGGTGGCGGTTTTTTAGAAAGGGGTGGCGGCGGTATGGTTTCCTTTGAGAAATTTCAAGATATGATGGAGGAAATCCTTCAGACCTTTCCGGAAGAGTTTTTCCGGGAGCTGAACGGCGGCGTTTTTGCGCGCAGACACCCGAAGTACCATCCGGAGGGAATCAATCACGACCTGTTTATTATGGGCGAATACTGTGTGCAGCACCACCTGGGGCGTTTTATTGTGATTTATTATGGATCTTTCATGCAGGTATATGGGTATTTGTCTGAAGAAGAACTGGCGAAGCAGCTGCGCAGGGTATTACTTCATGAATTCCGGCATCATCTGGAATCGCTTGCCGGAGAATATGATCTGGAGATTGAGGATGCGATAGAAATTGCAAAGTACCGGGAGCGGAAGAAGCAGTAGGGGTATGGGCAGGCACTGGTGTGGGCAGGGAGTGTAAAGCTTTCTGCCTTTTTATATTGAATTGTTTTTGGATGTAAAATATAATGAGAAAAAACGAAAGGAGCGCGAATCTATGAGAAAATTTTTTGCGGCGAAATCGCCGGAGATAACAAAACGGGAACTGGAGCATATGGAACTGGCGCGCGCTGTGGCGGGCGAGTGTATGGTTCTGCTGGAAAACGACGGGACGCTTCCTCTGGCAGCAGGCGGAAAGCTTGCGCTGTACGGGATGGGAGCACGTCATACGATAAAAGGCGGTACCGGCTCCGGGGACGTAAATACCAGAAGCAATGTGACGATTGAGCAGGGTCTGGCGGAGGCTGGTTATACGATTACGACCGGCGGCTGGCTTGACCGCAATGAGCGGAAGCGGACGGCAGAGAAGGACGCATACCTGCGGTGGATGACGGAAGAGGCGGAACGCCGCGGTTGTTCCCCGTTCCTGGTGAGCTTTTCAGACCCGTTTGCGGAGCCCGCTCCGGAGATGATTACAGAGGAAGACTGGCGGGCATCGGAAACGGATACGGCAGTTTATGTGATATCCCGGAATTCCGGGGAGGGTTCGGACCGTTACGACAGACCGGGGGATTACCGGCTGTATCCGGAGGAAAAAGAGCAGCTTGCATTTCTGGGGCGCTCCTATGCAAAAGTAGTGCTGGTGCTGAACATTGGCGGTGTGATGGATTTGTCGGAGATAAAGGAAATACCGGGCATTGGGGCGGTGCTTCTGATGACACAGCTTGGCAACATCGGCGGGCAGGTTCTGGCGGATGTGCTGTCCGGCAGGGTGACGCCGTCCGGAAAACTGACGGATACCTGGGCAAAGCGCTATGAGGATTATCCGTCTGCGGCCGCCTTCAGCCACAATGACGGCGATGTGGACGACGAATATTATACCGAAGGAATTTATGTCGGCTATCGCTATTTTGATACTTTCGGGGTGAAACCACTGTATTGCTTTGGCTATGGAAAATCATATACGGAGTTTGCCATCCGCACAGAAAATGTAGTTGTGAAAAACGGACAGGTAATACTTTCTGTGCTTGTGAAGAATACGGGAAGTGAGTATGCAGGCAAAGAGGTCGTGCAGGTTTATTACTCTGCTCCGGAGGGAACGCTGGAAAAGCCGTATCAGGAGCTGGCGGCATTTGCCAAGACGGGACTTCTGGCACCGGGAGAGAGTGAGAAGCTGGAAATCGCCTTTGCGGTGCGCGATATGGCTTCGTACTGCGAAAAATGCGCATCCTGGGTGCTGGAAAAGGGCGATTATATCCTGCGTATTGGCAGCAGCTCGGCGGACACACAGGCTGCGGCGGTGCTGACGCTGAAGGAGACAGTAAAGACAGAGATTCTGAAAAATCTGTTTGCGGATGCAGAGCTGCCTGAGGAACTGCACGCAGACTGCACCGGAGCGGTCACGGATGACCTGTGCGATGCTGAAACAATGGAAGAGCCGGGCTGCGATGAGGGCGCTGCTGAAGCAGTGGAAGAGAACGGATGCGGCAACAGAGCGGCAGAAGAGCCGGGCTGCGGCGCGGGCGCTGCCGGGGGCGCGACACAGATACCGCACATCCTGTTGTGCGCGGCGGAAATTGAAACGAGGCAGGCACAGTACATGGAAGAGCGTGAGCTTTATACCACAGACCAGACGAGGATGCTCACGCTTGCGGATGTGAAAAACGGCACCTGCACCGTGGAGGAGCTGACGGCGCAGCTTACTGTGGAAGAGCTGGCGGAGCTGTGCGTTGGAACGCTGCGCGCGGACGGCGGTTCGATTGTCGGCAATGCGTCTTATACGGTTCCGGGCGCAGCAGGTGATACAAGTGCGCTTCTGCAGGAGACGCGCGGCATAAAAAATATGATTCTGGCGGATGGACCGGCAGGCCTCAGACTGCAGCCGGTCTTTAAGACGAACAAGGACGGAGAACTGCTTCCGGGCGGGGAGATTCTGGGAGACAGCTATGTGTCGTTTGACAAAAACCTGGAAGAATCGCAGACAGATACTTATTATCAGTATTGTACGGCTATCCCGATTGGCTGGGCGCTGGCGCAGTCCTGGAATCTGCCGGCACTGGAGCGGATTGGAGCAATGGTCGGAAGAGAGATGGAGGAATTTGGCATTGACCTCTGGCTGGCTCCTGCGCTGAATATCCACCGGAATCCGCTGTGCGGACGGAATTTTGAGTATTATTCTGAAGATCCGTATGTGAGCGGAAAAGCCGCCGCGGCGATTACAAAGGGTGTGCAGAGCTGCGCGGGAAAGGGAACGACCATCAAGCATTTTGCCGCTAACAGCCAGGAGGACAACCGCTACTTTACTAATTCACACGTCAGTGAGCGGGCGCTGCGGGAAATCTATCTGAAAGGTTTTGAGATTGCGGTGAAGGAATCGCAGCCGTTTTCTATCATGACCTCCTATAACCTGATAAACGGAACACATACGGCGAACAGCCGCGATTTGCTGCAGGCAGCGGCGCGGGATGAATGGGGATTTGAGGGCGTGATTATGACGGACTGGTTCACCTCGCAGGAGCAGCCGGCGCTTACCGGGGAGGCAAAGGTAAAATATCCGATATCAGCGTCAACCGGTTGTATTTATGCCGGAAATGATATTCAGATGCCGGGCTGCCAGAAGAATGTGGATGACATTACGGAGGCAGTGAAAAGCGGCAGGGAAATAGACGGTTACAGCGTTACGCTGGCAGATTTGCAGTACAATGCGGCAAATGTTATCCGGGCGGTGTGCAGGACTTCGCGATGAAAATACAAAACGCCAAAACATTAGGTACCTTGACAAATAAATGGGAAAGTGCTACTATTTAGGAAGCAAAAAGCAAATCATGCAGGTTTTAAGCAACAGAGGTAGCACATGAAAAAATATAAAAATGCAATCCGGAAAAATTTATATTGTTTTATTTTAGGTCCTTTTTTTATGATTATTGAGGCGTGCGGCGAGTTTATCCTGCCGTATCTGAATGCAAATATCATTGATACGGGGGCGGCGAACGGCGATATTTCGTATATTCTGCGCAACGGCGTGTATATGATTCTGCTGGCGCTCGTCATGCTGGCAGGCGGTGTGTTCGGCGCGTATTTTGCGATTAAGGGGGCGGCGCGCGTTGCCGCGGATGTGCGGATGCAGACCTTTGTGCAGATTCAGAAGTTTTCTTTTGCCAATATTGATGATTTTTCCACTGGGTCGCTGATTACCCGTATTACAAATGATATCACGCAGATTCAGAACTTTATCCAGACGCTGCTGCGCGGCTGTTTTCGCAGTCCGGTGATGCTGGTCGGCGGCATCTGCATGTCCTTTGCGCTGAATGCGCGTCTGGCGGTCGTGATCTGCATCGTTATTCCGCTGCTGGCGGCGGCTATCTTTTTCATTATCCGGACAGCGGCGCCGCGCTACACGATCATGCAGAACCGGCTGGATGCTGTAAACAACCGGATAAATGAAACGATTACAAATGAACGGGTGATTAAATCCTTTGTCCGGGAGGAATACGAGAAAGAAAAATTCTCCGGGGTAAACGAAGAGCTGATGGAAAAGAGCATCCGTGCGCTGAAAATGATGATTTTAATGCAGCCGGTGTCTGCGCTGGCGGTCAATGTGACGATGCTCGCCGTGGTATGGATCGCCGGCAGGCAGATTATGATAGGGGATATGCAGATCGGTACGCTGACGGCGTTTATTACCTATCTGTCCCAGATTCTGACGGCGCTGAATTTTCTGGCAAATATTGTTCTCCAGGGCACGCGGGCGGCGGCTTCTGACCGTCGTATCACGGAGGTATTGGAGGCGGAAATTACCTTAAACGACAGAAATGCATCGGAAAAAGAAAAAACGCTGCAGCGGGGAGATATTGTATTCCAGGACGTGTCCTTCCGTTACTTTAAGCAGAACCACGAAAAGGTACTGAATAATATTAATCTGGAAATCCATCATGGAGAGCAGGTCGGCATCATCGGTTCCACAGGAAGCGGAAAGACAACACTGGTTTCACTGATCCCGCGCCTGTATGATGTGGACGAGGGCTGCGTCCTGGTGGACGGCACGGATGTGCGGGAGTGGTCGATGGAAAAGCTGCGCGCGGGCGTGGCGGTCGTGCTTCAGAAAAACACGCTGTTTTCCGGAAGCATTGCGGAAAACCTGCGCTGGGGCAGTGAGGACGCCAGTCAGGAGGAGCTGGTGTGGGCATGCAGGACCGCGCACGCGGAAGAATTTATCGAAACCTTTCCGGAAAAATATGAGACTGTGCTGGAGCAGGGCGGCAGTAACCTGTCCGGCGGACAGCGTCAGCGCCTCTGCATTGCGCGGGCGCTTCTGAAGCATCCGAAAATACTGATACTGGATGATTCTACCAGCGCGGTGGATACGGCGACGGACGCCTGTATCCGGAAATCCTTCCGTGAGGAGCTGCAGGACACCACCAAAATCATCATTGCCCAGCGTATCCACTCCGTGATGGATTCGGATAAGCTGATTGTGATGGATGATGGAAAAATTGTAGATGCGGGTACGCATGATGAACTGCTTATGCGCTGCCGGGAGTACCAGGAAATTTATTATTCACAGGTAAGTAAGGAGGAGTGACAGATGGATGCAGAAAGAGCCATGCGTTTACAGAAGAAATATGGTCATTCTTCCGTGGAAGGAAATAAAAAAGAACTGAATGTGGGACCGGGAGCCGGCCGCGGGCGCGCAATGGGAGCGGTGGGGAAGCCGCAGAATCTAAAGGATACAGTCGTGCGTCTGTTCCGTTATCTCGGAAAAGAACGCAGGCAGATGGCGCTCGCCATGATAACGGCAGTGATTTTTTCGATTTCATCGCTGGCGGCGTCGTATCTGCTGCGGCCGGCAATCAACCGTTTTATTTATTACGACCCGGCAGACGCGGATATTTCCATCCGGATATCGGGACTTTTCGGGGCGCTTGCGGTGCTGGCGCTGGTATATGCCATCAATATTTTTTCGCAGTGGCTGCAGCAGCGTCTGATGCTGGATGTTTCGCAGCGTTCACTGCGGCGTATGCGCGAAGAATTATATGCAAAGCTGCAGACGCTTCCGGTTTCCTACTTTGATAATCATGCGGTGGGGGACGTGATGAGCCGCTTTACAAATGATGTGGATGCCGTCGGGGAAATGCTGAACACCACGCTTATCCAGATTATTTCCGGAGCGATTTCGATTGTCGGAACCGTTGTGCTGATGCTGTACACCAATGTAATTCTCGGTCTGATGACAATTATTCTGACACCGCTGCTGGTACTGGTGAGCAGATGGTTTATCCAGAAAGGCAGAAAAGCATATGTTGCGCAGCAGCAGAAGCTGGGGGTCTTAAACGGTTTTGCACAGGAAATGATTACCGGGCAGAAGATTATCAAGGTATTCAATCATGAAGAAACGGCGACGGAGGAATTCGGATATTTAAACGAACAACTGATGGAAACGCAGATCCAGGCGCAGTTCCAGGCGGGTGTGATGGGACCGGTGACGCATCAGCTCTGCAACGTGATTTATGCACTGACGGCGTGCGTGGGCGCTGTGCTGGTAGTGAAGCGGGGATTCGACCTTGGCGGACTGACAGTTTCCGTTAATTATACCCGGCAGTTTAACCGTCCCATCAATGAAATCGCCATGCAGATGAATAATGTTTTTTCTGCGCTTGCAGGTGCGGAGCGCGTCTTCCAGGTGCTGGATGAGGAACCGGAGCGGGAAGAGCAGGAGACAGTGCCGCTGAAAGAAATCAGAGGGGATGTGGTCGTCTCCCACGTGAATTTTGGTTATTGTCCGGGAACGCCGGTTCTGCACGATATTTCCCTGTATGCAAAGCCCGGACAGAAGATTGCTTTCGTTGGCTCCACCGGAGCGGGAAAAACAACCGTCACCAATCTGCTTTCGCGCTTTTATGATATAGAGGACGGCAGCATTACGATTGACGGTGTTCCGATTGAGAAAATCGAGCGCTCCTTCCTGCGCCGGAATATCGCTATGGTGCTTCAGGACACCCATCTTTTTACGGGAACGGTGCGGGAAAATATCCGTTATGGGAGGCTGGATGCCACAGATGAGGAGGTGGAGCAGGCGGCGAAGGTTGCCTCCGCCCATTCTTTTATCATGCATCTGGAAAACGGCTACGATACCATCCTTGAGCACGACGGCGCCAATCTCTCCCAGGGACAGCGCCAGCTTCTGAATATCGCCAGAGCGGCAATCTCAAAAGCGCCGATTCTGATTCTGGACGAGGCGACCAGCTCTGTAGATACCAGAACGGAGCGCCATATTGAGGAAGGCATGGACGCCATTATGACGAACCGCACGACCTTTGTAATTGCGCACAGGCTCTCCACCGTCCGCAAATCCAATGCCATTATGGTGCTGGAGAAGGGACGGATTCTGGAGCGGGGAACGCATGAGGAGCTGCTTGCCCAGGGCGGAAGATATGCCGACCTGTATCATGAGATCGCACAGCTTGAATAAGGCTTATTTATACAGCTTATGATGCTAAAAGAAAAGAGGGATTCCGGATGAGAGATTATGACAGGAAAGATGATCTGATGTGTGGGGAGCATCACAGAAAAGGCGGCTTTCATGGACGCATAGAAGGGTTTCATATCGAAGATGCTTCCCTGCAGGAGCTGTTAATCAGAGCCGGCTATATTGCAGAGCGCAAGAGCGGAAGACAGAGAGGACAGAACCGCATCCTGAGGATTCTGCTGGAAAATCCAAAGATGAGCCAGCGGGCGCTGCAGGAGCGGCTTGGGATAGAGCCGGGGTCCATGAGTGAGATTCTTGCAAAGCTGGAGGAAAAGGGCTTTCTTGTGAAAGAAAAAGACGAAAATGACCGGCGCAGAATGATTCTTACGCTCACGGAAGAGGGAAAAGCGGTCGCCGGGGCTGAGAGCGGAAATGGTGAAAAACCGGATAAAGAGGAAATCTTTTCCTCCCTGACACCAGACGAGCAGAAGCGGTTGAAGGAAATGCTGCGAAAGCTTCTGACGCAATGGCGTATGGAAAGGCGGCAGCGCAGCAGGGCGGCGGGTCTGAACGATGACAGAGCAGAGACGGAAAAAGAATCTGGAGGATCAGAGGAAGAATACGGAAAATAATGGAAAAATGAGGGAGCACACGTTATGAAAAGAGATTATAAGAATTTGCTATATCGTTGCCTTATTATGCTTGTGGGTCTGGTAATTGCTCACTTTGGTGTTACCATATATCTTCTTGCAGATCTGGGAGCGGATCCGTTTAATGTGTTTGTACAGGGAGCTTTTCGCAGCCTGCAGTCTTTGACGGACAGTGCGTTTCTGACACATGGAAGAACGCACATTGCGATTTCTCTTTTGATTATTTTCATACTTCTGGCAGTGGACAGGACATACATAAAGATTGGCACTATTTTGTGCATGATATGCGGAGGACCGATTATAGACTTTTTTACGATGCTGTTTTCGCCTGTTTTTGCAATCAGTCATCCGGTGTGGGCGGACATACTGGCGGGAATTATTGCCTGTGCGATTCTTGCTTTTGGGATGACGATCGTGATAAAGTCCGATGCCGGAACCGGACCAAATGACCTTGTAGCGGTCGTTATCAGCGATAAGATCCACCGTAGCTTCAGCATTGTGCGTATTGCGGTTGATGTGGCATTTGTGGCAATTGGATTTATCCTGGGCGGCTCTTTTGGAATTGGAACTATTATCTGCGCGTTCCTGGTCGGACCAGTCGCAGGCTTTTTCCTTCCGTACAGCGAAAAATATATAAACGTATTATTAAGATGCCAGGGTCAAAAGGTCTAAGCCCACATGAGCCAGCTCTATAGTGGGCGTAAGACCTTGGGACCCGCCCCGATATGAGCATAAAAGTGGGATGTATATCCCACGATATGCGAATAGCGGGTAGGATTGTGGGAGTGCGAAGCACGTAACAATCCGTAGGCATCATATTTAGGGCTTTTGACCCAACATCATTATTAAAAAAATAGATGTTTAAGCTAGATAATATAGCCAATATGTGTTATACTTAAACTCGTATTCACGAGGGAATCAATTAGATAAGGAAGGTGAGCGATTGGAAAACTATACCAAGTATAAGTTAAAAAGCAACGAAGAACTGGTGTCCCTGCTGGCCGGGAAGGACAACCTGTTTATTGTTGCCTGTAACAAGTGCTTCAAAGAGTTTGAAACCGTTGACGAGCCGGATTGTGACGAGCTTGTAAAGCTTGTAGCCGAACAGGGCAAAACAATCACAGGCAGCGCCAGGGTTGATTTTTTATGTAACAAAATCCAGACAGAGAAAAAGATGCAGGGCATGATTCCGGAAGGAACGGAAAATGTTCTTGTGATTTCCTGCGGTCTTGGCATCCAGACGGTTGCGGATATGGCAGGAAAGCCCGTATATGCGGCCAGCAATTCACTGAATTATACGGGGCATCACGGCATGGCGCTGACAAAGAAGAGCTGTGATGCGTGCGCGCAGTGTTATCTGAACATCACCGGCGGTATCTGTCCGATTGTTGACTGTTCCAAGAGCCTTGTAAACGGACAGTGCGGAGGCGCGAAGGACGGAAAATGTGAGGTAGACTGCAATAAGGACTGCGCATGGGAGAAAATCTACAGAAGACTGGAGAAGCAGGGACGTCTGGAAGAGTTTCTGAACCAGCCGGTGCAGATACGTGATTATTCAAAGGTGAACTTTAAGGTCATCAATGATTATGTGAAATCTGTCCGCGAGAGCCGTCTTGCGGGCTATTACGGCGGCGTTCATCCCTCGGAGCGCAAGGAATATACAGAGCATCTTCCGCTTGAAAGATTCCCGGAGCCGGAAGAAGTGGTTATTCCGCTGTCCATGCATGCCGGTGCTCCGGCAAACCCGGTTGTGCAGGTGGGCGACACCGTGAAGGTCGGACAGAAGATCGGCGAAGCGGCAGCCTTCATCAGCAGCCCGATCCACTCCAGCGTGAGCGGAACGGTCGTTGCGATCGAGCCGCACGGACATGCGACAAGAGGCGAATGTCTTTCCGTTGTGATCCGTTCAGACGGAAAAAATACGCTGGACGAATCCGTAAAGCCGCATAAATCTCTTGATGAGCTTACCCCGGACGAAATCGTTGAGATTGTCCGCGAGGCTGGAATCGTCGGCATGGGCGGAGCCGGATTCCCGACATCTGTAAAACTGAAACCGCCGAAACCGATCGACACGATCCTGCTGAACGGCTGCGAGTGCGAGCCGTATCTGACGGCGGACCACCGGGTACTCCTGGAGTTTGCAGATGATGTTATCTATGGCCTGAAAGCAATCATCAAAACCGTCAATGCGGAAAAAGGTCTGATCGTTATTGAGGACAACAAGCCGGACGCTATCGAGCTGATGCAGGCAAAGACGGCGGACTGCGATAATATTGAAGTAGTCGTAGCAAAAACAAAATACCCGCAGGGCGCTGAAAAAATGCTGATCAAGCGCGTGATGGGCAGACAGGTGCCGCGCGGAGGGCTGCCTGCAGATGTAGGCTGCGTTGTCAGCAATATCAGCACCACAAAAGCGATTTCCGACGCCATTCAGAAGGGTATGCCGCTGATTGAGCGCGTTGTGACAGTGACCGGTGAGAGAGTGAAGAAGCCGGGCAACTATATTGTAAAGATCGGTACCAATACAAAGGATCTGATAGACTACTGCGGCGGTCTGGTGGGCGATGATATCACCATCAAGGCGGGCGGTCCGATGATGGGCTTTGTACTGAAGGATACAAACGTACCGATTATGAAAGGTTCCAATGGCATTATTGCGATTGATACCGATTACTCTGTGGAGCAGCCGTGTATCAAGTGCGGACGCTGCGTGGACGTATGTCCGATGGAGCTCTCCCCGCTGTATTTCTCAAAATATGCGGATGAGCAGAACTGGCAGGGAATGAAAGATATGAATGTCATGGACTGTGTGGAGTGCAGAAGTTGCGAATATATCTGTTCCTCCAGAATCCCGTTGGTGAGCAAGATAAAAGCCGGAAAAAGTGCGGTAAGGGGGATGAAGTAATATGTTAATTACCCAGTTAAAATCCAAAGAGACAATCGCATCACTGGTAGATGGGAAGGTTTTTATCATTCACTGCCACGGATGCAAGGAAGTGCATTTCCCGGAAAAGGAAGCTCTGGAGCTTCAGAAGGAGCTGGAAGCAGAAGGAAAGCTGACGGGAGCGATTACAACGGATTATATCTGTAATCCGGATAATATGAAGCTGCGTCTGGAAAAACACAAAGACGAGATCGCGGAGGCGGACATGATACTGGTGCTCTCCTGCGGCGTTGGCGTGCAGACGGTTGCAGAATACTTTGAGGATAAAAAGGTTTGCGCCGCGTGCGATACATATCCGCTGCCCGGATTCCAGGGTGTGACACCGCTGGAGTACGACTGCAAACAGTGCGGCGAGTGTTATCTGAATCTGACCGGCGGCATCTGCCCGATTACGGCATGTTTCAAGAGCCTTGTGAACGGACAGTGCGGAGGATCGAAAAATGGTATGTGCGAAGTGGACGGCGACATGGAGTGCGGATGGGAACGCATCTACCGGCGTCTGGCGCAGATTGGTCGGCTGGATGTGCTGAAATGTCCGACGCAGATACGCAATTTCGCAACTGACGACGAAGTTTCTAAGAGATAAGAAACGAAATTTTTTAATGAGTAGGAGTAATGTACAATGAAAATTACGGAATTATTTGAACGTGGTGAATTTGTAGTTTCTGCGGAAGTAGGACCGCCAAAAGGATTTCATATTGAAAATATTCTGGAAGAGGCGAAGACATATCTGAGCGGCATTACGGCTGTCAATGTGACGGATAACCAGTCCTCCGTTATGCGTCTTGGTTCCCTGGCGGTATGTAAGGCGCTGAAGGATGAGGGGCTGAATCCGATCTTCCAGCTCACCTGCCGTGACAGAAACCGTATTGCACTGCAGTCTGACCTTCTCAGCGCAGCGATGTTCGGCATTGATAATGTGCTCTGTCTGACCGGCGACCATACAAAGATGGGCGACCATCCGCAGGCAAAACCGGTATTTGACCTGGATTCTGTCTCCCTTCTTCATACTGTGACGAAGCTGGAATCCGGCGAGGACCTTGGCGGAAATCCGCTGATTGGCGAGCCGCCGAAGTTTGCAAAGGGCGCAGTTGTTTCTCCGTGCAGCGATTCTGTGGACGCACAGCTTGCAAAGATGGAGCGCAAGGTGGCAGCAGGCGCAGACTACTTCCAGACACAGGCAGTATTCGAGCCGGAGAAGTTCATCAAATTCATGGAGAAGGCAAAACAGTTCGGCAAACCGGTGCAGGTGGGTATCATTATCCCGAAATCCGCCGGAATGGCGAAGTTCATGAACAACAATGTTGCCGGTGTCCATGTTCCGGATGAGATGATTGAGGAGCTGAAGGCGGACAAGGAAAAGACAAAGGCGGGCATCACCGGTGTGGAGATTGCCGCACGCATTATCAAAGAATGTAAGCCGTACTGCCAGGGCGTACATATCATGGCGCTTGGCTGGGAGTCCAAGGTACCGGCGCTTCTTGAGCAGGCAGGACTTTAAGCGGACGGCAGTGCCTGACGGTTAATTTGTGAAATAATACAGGGGACGAAAGGTTATCTTACGATCTTTCGTCCCCTTATTTATGCGTCATGCTGTGCCAGGCACGGGCATTCGCAGTCGCCGTGTATGCCGGTGGCAGGTCCTGTAGGTAATAATCTGGCTATATGGCTCTGTTACCTGAAAAATCCATTCAGAATCGCTTCGCTGTATCAGCACAGTTCTGCGGCAAGCTTTTTTACAATCGCTTCCATATCGCTTCGCTTCGCTTCCATATCGCTTACCAGCTTAAACTGCGTGCGCGCGCGGTCCAGATTGTGATTTTCCCGGTGGATTTTGAAGTAATGGTCGCCCTCCAGATGGTCTGTGAGGAAGCGGATACCGCATTCGAGCGTCATCATGATGGCGCCGTCAATCAGACTGTCCAGCTCGGCGGGCGTGAGCGCGCCGCCGCAGCCTTCAAGGAAGCCCTTTGTGTACGCTTCAAAAAGCTCCAGACTGCAGGATACCTTTGTGAGGTCCGGCTCATCCTCGGCGCCCGTGCTGGCGCCGAAGCGGATGGAATCCCCGAAATCATTGACAGAAAGTCCCGGCATTACGGTATCCAGGTCGATAACGCAGATACCCTTTCCGGTTTCATTATCAATTAAGATATTATTCAGTTTGGTGTCGTTGTGCGTAACGCGAAGAGGCAGTATGCCGGATGCCTGCTTATCCACCAGGGTGTGGACATATTCTCTGCGCGCTGTCACAAAGGCGATTTCCTCCCGGACGCTGTCTGCCCGTCCGGCACTGTCCGCCGCGACAGCCTTCTCAAAGGTGGCGAACCGCACCGGCGTATCGTGAAAATGCGGAATCGTTTCGTGGAGCGTATGGGCGGGATAATCTGCCAGCAGGCGCTGGAAATGTCCGAAGGAGAGCGCGCTCTGGTAGAAATCCTCCGCCGATTCAGACTGGCTGAAGCAGGAGGTATTTTCTATAAAATCGTATACGCGCCAGTAACCGCCGGAAGCGTCCTTAAAAATCGGCTTTCCGTCTGCGGTAAGACGCAGATTCAGAGTCTCCCGCGCCGGGTCGCCGCCCTCCTCTGTAATTTTTTTACGCAACCAGCCGGTGACGCCCTGGATGTTCTCCATCAGCTCTTCGGGATGCTGGAAAATCTCGCTGTTTATGCGCTGCAGGATGAATTTGCCGCTCCCGGAGGAGCCGGAAGCTTCTACAAGAAAAGTATCGTTAATGTGCCCGTCTCCATAGGAACGGACATCTGCCAGACTGGTGCCGGGAAAAAAGGTATTCAGCACTTCCTGCGGTACGGTTTTCTGATTCATGATGTTTCCTCCTGATAAATCAAATTGTGTTTCGTTACAGTCCGGTGAACAGCCTGCCTGAGCAGGCGATCTGCGGCCTGCATGGCATCGGAAAGTAATGCTCTGTCAGCTATTATAACGTATAAGACAAAGAAATTCAAATAAATAATCGGAATAAGTATACAAATTTTTTAGAGCTTTTAAAAAATAATTTATCAAATTTAATAAAAAGATTGATTTTTTCTGGATGATATTATATAATTTGACTACAAGATGTGTGTCGCAGCAGCGTGAGCTTTGGACACCTAATTTCACATCAAAAGGAGGATATTACCTATGAACAAAAAATTTTTGGCAATGGCGGCAGTTGCATCCGTAGTGGCGGCTGTTCCGGCGGTCTGCTCGGCAGAGGACGTGGAAATCAGTGTGATAGCGGCAGAGTACGGTCAGAACACAGCAGAGTGGTGGGCGAACTTTGTAGAAGAATTTAACAATGACAACGCGGGCATCAAGCTTACCGTGGAAGTGGTTTCCTGGAACGATATTTATACCGTGGTAAATACCCGCATCCAGGGCAATAATGCACCGGATATTCTGAACATCGACGTATTTGCGGATTACCAGGCGGACGGTCTGCTTCTTCCGGCGCAGGATTATGTATCTGAAGAGACGTATGCAAAGATGTATCCGTCCTTCCTTGAGCAGTCGGTAGTGGACGATGTGGTGTGGGCAATCCCTGACCTCGCTTCTGCGCGTGCAATGTATTACAATGCAGATATTCTGGAAGCGGCGGGCGTAGAGGTTCCGACCACCTGGGATGAGCTGACGAAAGCCTGCGAGGCAATCAAGGCATACGACGACAGCATTTATCCGTGGGGCATTGATATGACAACGGACGAAGGACAGGCGGCATTTGCATATTACACCTGGAACAATGGCGGCGGCTTCGTTGACGAGAACGGCGACTGGGCGCTGAACAGCGATGCGAACGTAGAGGCGATTGAATATGCAATCGGTCTTGTGAACGCAGGCTACACCAATACAGACCCGGCGAACAATACCCGTTATGATCTGCAGGATATGTTCGGAGCAGGTCAGATTGCAATGGTTATCGCACCGAACAGCCTTCCGACCTACATCGCAGACGGCGGACATGAAGTAAACTATGGCGTTGCTTCTATCCCGACCAACACCGGTGAATCCGTATCCGCAGGCGTTATGGACCGCTTTATGTGCTTCGACAACGGATATTCCGAGGAAGAGCTTGCAGCAATCACCACATTCTTCGATTATTTCTATGATGATGACCGTTATTCAGACTGGGTTCTGATGGAAGGCTTCCTTCCGGCAACGATTGCAGGCGGCGAGGCAGTTGCAGCTGCTGACGAGAGCATGGCGGCATGGGTTGATATCGTAGGTTCCAGCAAATTCTATCCGACAGCAAAGACGGAATGGGCGGATGTGAAACAGGGCGTTATCGATGTTGAGCAGAGAGCGCTCCTTGGCGAGGATGTAAGAACGCTGCTTGATGAACTGCAGGCAGATATTGCAGGTTAAGTCAGAAAATCACAAAGGAACTGCGCAAACCGGGAGCCGGGCTGTATAAAGGCCCGGCTCTTTGCACAGATATGCTTTGAATTGGTGGTGAAACATGAAAAAAAGAAAGATATTAAAAACGGCGGGACCGTATCTCTGGCTCCTTCCCAGTATTTTGTTAATGACAGTTTTTATTCTGTTCCCGATTTTTGAGGTATTCCGCACATCCTTGAGTGAAGTGAGCAAAGCCGGTATCATCAAGGGCTTTGCAGGACTTGACAACTTTAAAAAAGTGGTCACAGGTTCTACCTTCGGGCTGGTGCTGAAGAACACATTAATCTGGACAGTCGTGGTGGTAGGGCTGTCTACGGTCATTGGTTTTGCGCTGGCGCTGGTGTTGAACAATGAATTCCACGGCAGAAAGATTGCCCGCGCGATTGTGGTTTTTCCGTGGGCGACATCGCTGATTATCCAGGCGGGCGTCTGGAAATTTATTATCAACGGGGATTATGGTACTTTAAATACCCTGTTTATGAAGCTGGGGCTTATCAGCAGCAATGTAAACTGGACGCCGACGCCGGGCGCGTATTTCGCCTGGGAGTGCTGGGTTGGCATTTTCGTAACGGTACCGTTTGTTACCTTCTGTGTGCTTTCGGGTCTGCAGAGCATCGACGCGTCCTATTATGAATCGGCAACGGTGGACGGCGCCGGCTTCTGGCAGAAGCTTTTCGGCATCACGCTTCCGCTGGTGCAGTCCTCCCTCACAGTCAGCACGGTGCTGAATATTATTTACGTGTTTAATTCCTTCCCGATTATCTGGACGATTACCAAGGGAGACCCGGCGAACCGTACCGACACCCTTGTTACCTATTTGTATAAACAGGCGTTTTATAAAGGAAGAACCGGCGAAGCAGCGGCTATTTCTGTAATCGGATTTCTGATTCTCTGCGTCTGCGCTTCCGTTTACATGATTCTGTCTCTGAGAAAGGAGGAGCAGGATGCGTAAAGAAAAAATGTACATAAAAAAAGCGAAAACTCCAAAAGACAGGGTGCTGCGCATACTGCTTTACCTTTCCGTAATCGTTCTGGTACTGGTGGTACTGTATCCATATTTTGTGATGTTTACCACGGCGCTGAAATCCCGTGCGGAAATTTATTCCATGCAGGGCACGCTGCTTCCGATTGAGTGGCAGTGGGAGAATTTTGTGGAAATCTGGAGCATTGCTCCGCTGGCTCGCTACTTTGTAAACTCCATTGTGATATCTGCAGGAGCGACGGCGATTGCGATTATCTGTGGGATTCCGGCAGCGTATGCGCTTTCGCGCATGAAGTTTAAAGGAAAGAAATTTTTCCTCGGACTGGTAATCGTTTCCCAGATGTTTGCACCGGTCGTGCTGCTGGTTGGTATTTATAAGGTCATGAGCGTGCTTCATATGACGGACAGTCTGCTGGGGCTGATTTTTATCAACGCCGCGTTTAACCAGGCGTTTGCCATCTGGCTTCTGCGGGGCACCTTCATGTCTATTTCCGCGGAAATGGAGCAGGCGGCGACGATTGACGGCTGCAACCAGGTGCAGGCGATGACGCGCGTGCTGCTTCCGGTAGCGGCTCCCGGCATCGTGACGGCTCTTATTTTTGTATTTATCAATGCATGGAATGAGTACACGGTTGCGCTGACGCTGATTTCCAGCGACCTCTTAAAGCCGCTGACGGTCGGCATTACCGTATTTAACGGCTATAATATGATTGAGTGGCAGTATCTGTTTGCGTCGTCTCTCTTTGCCACCATACCGGTTGTCATTCTCTTTATCTGTATTGAGAAGCATCTGGTAGGCGGTCTCACAAGCGGCGGTGTGAAAGGATAGAGGTCAGAAAACAGTTTGTGATTATAAAACAGGGTACGCCGTCATCTGGCAGGGCTTCCGTGGTATGCGGGAAGCCGGGGCAGATGGCGGCGTACCGTTTTAAAGAAGTTTTTTTGCAATCGCTTCCGCGGCGGTTGCCTTTGCGGCGGCGTAATAGCCGGGGCTTTTCAGACAGAAGCCGTGGAAAAGGCAGTCGATAATGAGCATCTGCCCCATTCTTGCGGCAATGGAGCCGGATTGCAGGGGGCTTTCGTTGTAGCCGCACAGAAGGGTTACATCCGCAAAGGCGGCCGCCTGCGATTTTGGAAAATGCGTGACAAGAATCACGGGGATTTTCCGCTTGTGTGCGATGTTCATAATGTCCTCCATGTCGCGGGTGGCGCCGGAGTAGGAGAAAAACAGGATAACATCCTGCGGAGTGGCGAGTGCGATGGACAGCATCTGCATATGGGAATCTGCAATGTGGATAAAGCGTGTGGAAGCAGTGCTGAACCGCGCCCACGCCTCCATCGCCATCACAGAGCTGCTTCCGTTGCCGAGGCAGTAAACGTGATGCGCGCCGTAGAGCAGATCGACTGCGCGGGAAATTTCTTTCTCGTCCAGCAAATCAAAGGTTTCCGTGAGAGACAGAATATTTGCGGACAGCAGCTTCTGGAAAATATCCGGCAGACTGTCCTGGGAGGTGATGGTGGAGGGCGAACCGGACGGTTCCCCCATATCTGTCACATGGTCAGATTTTGCAATGGCAAGTTTGAAATCGTTGTAGCCGGACAGACCGAGCTTGCGGCAGAAGCGCGTGATGGTGGCTTCAGAAACGCCGCTGTTCTCTGCAAGGGCAGAAATCGAAAGATACTGTGTTTCCGTTGTGTTGGCAAAAATGTAATCGGCAAGCTTTTTGCCGGAACGGGTAAGGGTGGGGTACTGCTCGGTAATCAGATCCAGTATATTAGCAGACATGGCAAGCCTCCTCTTATTGTATTTTGTGCCCGTTTGACCCTGGCGTTGGCAGGTCCAAAGGTCCGGCAGCTGTTTATGGGCAGGCTCTTGTGGGTCCGGACCCCTGTCCCATGATTTATATATTATTATATTGTAAATTTTTTTTGTCCGCAAGAGAGGATACCGGGATTTTTTGGATATTTTTTACAACGGATGGATGATGAAATGAAATTTCAAAGACAATTTTATTGAAAATAATTTTCTTTTGGGGTATAATACGGGTAACAGGAACAATTTGTTCACAAAAAAAGGAGAGGAAGGGATAATATGAGTAATGTGGAGAAGTACCAGGGCATCATTCCGGCATTTTATGCGTGCTATGATGAGAACGGGGAGGTAGACGGAGCACGGGTGGAAGCGCTGACACGTCACCTGGTGAAAAAAGGTGTGAAGGGCGTTTATGTGGGCGGCTCTTCGGGCGAATGTATTTACCAGACGGTTGCGGACAGAAAGCTGACGCTGGAGCATGTAATGAAAGCGGCGGAGGGAAAGCTGACCGTTATAGCGCATGTTGCCTGCAATAATACTGCTGAGAGCCAGGAGCTGGCGCGTCACGCGCAGAGCCTCGGAGTGGATGCGATCGCGGCGATTCCGCCGATTTATTTCCATCTGCCGGAGCACGCCATCGCGCAGTACTGGAATGATATTTCCGCAGCGGCACCGGATACAGATTTCGTGATTTACAATATCCCGCAGCTTGCGGGCGTTGCGCTGACGATGCCTCTTTTCCGGGAAATGAGAAAAAATCCGCGGGTGGTTGCCGTAAAGAACAGTTCCATGCCGACGCAGGATATCCAGATGTTTAAGATGGAAGGCGGCGAGGGCTTTGTTGTATTTAACGGTCCAGACGAACAGCTTGTTTCCGGTCTTGCCATCGGGGCGGACGGCGGAATCGGCGGTACCTACGCGGTGATGCCGGAGCTGTATCTGAAGATTAAAGAGCTTGTGGATGCCGGAAACATCAAAGAAGCGCAGAACGTACAGAATGCGGCGGATGCGATTATTTATGAGATGTGCGCATGCCACGGTAATCTGTACGCTGTGATGAAGCAGATTATGAAAATACGCGAGGGGTTGGACCTTGGCGGCGTGAGAAAGCCGCTTCCGTCCCTGATTGCGGAGGATATGCCGCGCGTAGAGAAATGCGCAAAAATGATTGACGAGGCAATCGGCAGATTTTGCTGATGCCGGATGATACATAGCGGGGGCGGAGGGGCTGCCGCCTCCCGGACTGCAGGCCGCGCCATACGCGGTATGGGAGAGAAAATATGAAAATCTGTGTACTGGACATTGGCGGAACGGCAATCAAAGCCGGCATCTGCGAGAATGGAGCTTTAAGTGATCTCCGGGAATTTGCCACAGAGGCAAAGCTTGGAGGAATGCACGTTGCAGAGCGCGCACAGGAAATTATTGAAAGCTACCGGCGGGAGCACGAGTTTTCCAGAATCGGCATCAGCACGGCGGGACAGGTGGACCCGGTGCAGGGAAGCATTATCTGGGCGAACGAAAATATTCCCGGCTACACCGGAATGCGTCTGAAGGACAGGATGGAGGAAGCGTTTGGGATACCGGTCGACGTGGAGAATGATGTAAACGCGGCGGCACTCGGAGAGGCGGTGTTCGGCGCAGGAAAAGGGCTGCGGGACTTTGTCTGCCTCACCTACGGGACGGGCGTCGGCGGCGCGCTGTTTCTTGACGGAAAGCTCTACGGCGGCAGCAGTTATTCCGCGGGCGAATTCGGGGCGGTGGTCACACACCCGGAAAAGCGCGACCTCAGACAGGGCTTTTTCAGCGGCTGCTATGAGAAATACGCTTCCGCGACGGCGCTCGTAGAGCGCGCAGGGGCGCTGGATGCTTCCCTTACGGACGGGCGCGCCATCTTTGCCAGAAAAGAGGAGCCGGCGGTGGCGGAGGTGATTGACGCGTGGATAGAAGAAATCGTGTACGGTCTGATTACCATCATCCATATGCTGAATCCCGCCGGGGTGATTCTGGGCGGCGGCGTGATGGAGCAGCCCTGTGTTCCGGAAAAAATCAGGGAAAGGCTGTACGAAAATATCATGCCAAGCTTTCGCGGCGTGCAGATAAAAAAAGCGGAGCTGGGAAACCGCGCGGGGCTGCTTGGCGCATCGGTGCTGCATGAGAAGAGATAGGCGGGCCGTAACAGCCCGGACGGACCGGACTGCTGCAGCCGCGTAAAAAGGGCGGCTGTGCAGGCACGCTGTATAAAAAGATAGTAGGGAGGAATATCACGTGAAAAAAGAAGAACTTTTTGAAAGAATAAAAGGGAAGGTTATCGTATCCTGCCAGGCGGTGCCGGGCGAGCCGCTGTACGTGGAGGAGAAATCCATCATGTATCTGATGGCAAGAGCGGCAAAGCAGGCGGGCACGCCGGCGATCCGCACCAGCAGTATCCGCGATGTGGTTGCGATTAAGGAGGAGACCGGACTGCCGGTGATCGGACTGGTCAAGATAAAATACGACGGCTTTGAGAGCTACATCACGCCGACCATGAAGGAAGTGGACGACCTGGTGGCAGCGGGCTCCGACGTTATTGCGCTGGACTGCACCGACCAGAAGCGCGGGGACGGAAAGTCCATCAGCGAGTTTATCACAGAGGTGCGCACGAAATATCCGGAAGCGGTTCTGATGGCGGATATTTCTACATATGAAGAAGGAATCCGCGCGTGGAAGCTGGGGATGGACATTGTCGGCACTACCATGAGCGGCTACACCAGCTATTCCCCGAAGCTTGACGGTCCGGATTTTGAGCTGGTGAAAAAGCTTTCGTCAGAGCTGGATATCCCGGTTATCGGCGAGGGCAGAGTGCATTCGCCGGAGCAGGCGGTGCAGATGCTGGATGCCGGAGCGTTCGCTGTGGTGGTCGGCGGAGCGATTACCAGACCGCTTGAGATCGCGCAGCGTTTTATCAAAGCGGTGGAGGCAAGATAGTATGAAACATATTGTTTGCTTTGGTGATTCCAATACGCATGGCTATCGTGCGGAGGATAACGGCAGATTTGACGAAACACAGAGGTGGACGCAGCTTCTGCAGAAAAAGCTGGGCGGGGATTACCTCGTGATCGAGGAGGGCCTAAGCGGCCGCACGACCTGCTTTTCGGACCCCATCCATGAGGGACTGAATGGGCTGGATTATA
Organism: Marvinbryantia formatexigens DSM 14469; assembly: GCF_025148285.1. Classification (NCBI taxonomy): domain Bacteria; kingdom Bacillati; phylum Bacillota; class Clostridia; order Lachnospirales; family Lachnospiraceae; genus Marvinbryantia; species Marvinbryantia formatexigens. Next base: position 2,548,746 of record NZ_CP102268.1, read on the forward strand.
TCTATCCCTGTCTGATGAGCCATGAGCCGGTGGATCTGCTAATTATCATGCTGGGAACGAATGACACCAAGGAGCGCTTCGGTTCCTCGGCGGCATGTATCGCGCTCGGACTGAAGCGCCTGATCGCGAAAGCGATCGCCACGACGGACTGCTGGCGCGGCGGAAAGCCGGAAATCCTGGTGGTGACGCCGCAGAATATCGGCAGGGAATACGCGGATACAGAGGTGGCGCTGACGATGGGCAGAGGCTGCGCGGAAAAATCAGAGGGGCTCGCCGCGCAGTATCAGCAGATCGCAGAGCTGATGGGCTGTCATTATCTGGATGCAAACCAGGTGATTTCCGTGGGACCGAACCAGATAGATTATATGCATCTGACGGAAGAGGGACACAGACAGCTTGCACAGGCGCTGGCGGAGAAAATCTCCACGATTTTGTAAAATATTTTCAGAAAATGAAAAAATGAAAATATTTTGAAAAAATATGTTGACAAATTGCCCAAAGAAATGTAGAATATAGGTACAACATTTATAAAGAATGAACAGGCACACACCTGTTCATTCTAATAATTAAAGGGAGGGCGGTTAATATGAAATTCCGTAGAATCTTAGCACTTGCACTTGTTGGAACGATGGCATTATCTGCAACTGCATTTGCTGAAGGAGAAACAACAGAGATTACAATGTGGACTTATCCGGTTGGAGACTGGGGCAATGCGGAAGTTATGGATGGTCTGATTGCACAGTTCAATGAGGCACACCCGGAAATCAGCGTGAAGGTAGAATATCTGGACTACACGAACGGTGATGACCAGGTAAATACCGCAATCGAAGGCGGACAGGCGCCGGATATCGTTTTTGAGGGACCGGAGCGTCTGGTAGCAAACTGGGGCGCAAAGGGGCTGATGGTAGACCTTGCGGATCTCTGGACGGACGAAGCAAAAGAAGCGATCTACGATTCCGTAGAGGCGGCATGCCAGAGCAACGACGGCGTATTCTATGAGTACCCGCTCTGCATGACAGCACATACAATGGCGATTAACAGAGACGTTTTTGAGGCGGCGGATGCTCTTCAGTATCTGGATGAAGAGACACGCACCTGGACGACAGAAGGCTTTATCAATGCGGTAAAAGCGGTTTATGAGAGCGGACAGGACCCGGTTGGCGCAGTATACTGCAGCGGACAGGGCGGAGACCAGGGTACACGTGCACTGGTAAACAACCTGTACGGCGGCACCTTCACAAATGAAGACCACACCGCTTACACACTCGACAGCGAAGAGAATATCAAAGCGCTCCAGCTTCTGGTAGATACAGACGGCATCAACTTCGACGCATCCATCGCAGGCGGCGACGAAATCCAGCTTTTCTGCAACGGCACGCTGGCAATGGCATTCTGCTGGAACGTTGCACAGGAAAAGAACAACGCGGAAATCATTGATTTCGACGTACTGCCGATGGCATTCCCGTCTGAGAGCGGCGAACCGCAGCTTTGCGGCGGTATCTGGGGCTTCGGTATCTTCGACAACGGCGACGAGGCGAAGATTGCAGCGGCTAAGACCTTCATCGACTTCATGGCAAACGACGAATCCATCGCGGCAGACAGCGTAAAGGCTTCCACATACTGGCCGGTTAAGGATCTTGGAAACATTTACGAAGGCGATGAGCTGATGACAGAATATGCAACCTTTATCCCGTACATGGGCGACTACTACCAGGTAGTTGGCGGATGGGCAGAGGCCCGCACCGCATGGTGGAACATGCTGCAGCAGATCGGTACCGGCGCAGACGTTGCTACCGCAGTTGCAGACTTCCAGACAACAGCAAACGCAGCGGCGGGACAGTAAACCTCCCGGAGGCTGCAGAGGATTGATTATCTGCATGATAGCTGAATAATATTTAGGACTCGTGCACCCTTCCTGCTTTGCGCGCGGGAAGGGTGTTTTTTATTATGAAAGCCCGGACGGCAGCCGTGAATGAGCCATGCCTGCGTCAGCGGGTTTACGGATATCGGACTTTCATATGTGGTGATGAACGAACGTTCAGAAAGAGAAAGGGGGAGGCTTCATGGCCGGTAAAGCAAAGAAAGCCACTGGCTACAGCATGAGCAGAGCGCTGGTGCGCAGAGAAACGATTGCGGGCTATGCGTTTATGCTGCCGAATCTGATATTTTTTGTCGGATTTGTTATTTATCCGATGATTCAGTGTGTGATTACCAGCTTCTTTGATTCCACAATGAACCGGGCGGACATTTTTGTGGGTCTGGGGAATTATATAGAGCTGTTCCAGGACGGCGTGTTCCTGCGCGCACTGTGGAATACCATCATTATTGTAGTAGTTTCCGTTCCCGTAACCTGCATTTTCTCACTGTGGGTAAGCTCGATTATTTACGATTTAAAGGGGCCCCTGTGTTCCCTGCTCAGATGCGTATTTTATCTCCCGGTCGTTACCGGTTCCGTGGCGGTCGCAGTGGTATGGAAATGGATGTACAACAATTACTACGGTATTTTCAACTACGTCGGCAAGGGACTGGGTCTGATTGATAAGAATATCAACTGGCTCGGTGATGAAAGATTTGCCCTTGGATGTATTATTCTGATTCTGCTCACGACCTCCGTAGGGCAGCCGATCGTGCTCTATGTGTCCGCGCTGAACAATGTGGATGTTTCTCTTGTTGAAGCGGCAGAGGTGGACGGAGCAAACAAGATGCAGTGCTTCTGGAAAATTAAATGGCCGCAGATTATGCCGACCACGCTTTACATCCTTGTTATCACGACCATCAACAGCTTCCAGTGCTTTGCTCTGATACAGCTTCTGACGAGCGGCGGACCGAACCACAGCACGGATACGATCATGTATTACATCTATCACACGGCGTTCAAGCTGTACCGCTATGGCTATGGCAACGCGATGGGCGTTGTGCTGGCAGTGATTATTGCTGTGCTTTCTGCTGTCCAGTTTAAGATGGCACAGTCAGATTAGGAAGGAGGTCCGGAAAATGAATAAGTCGACGTCAGTACGAACCAAATGCTATAAGATTATATCGATAGCAGTGATTATTCTTTTGGCGATTGCGTTTGCGTTCCCGCTTTACTGGATTATTACCGGCTCCTTTAAGACGGCGAAGGCAATCAACTCCACGACCCCGCAGTGGATACCTGATGAGTGGGTTCTGGATAATTATAGAAAGCTGTTCAGCAAGCAGACGGCGCCGCTCTGGTCCCTGAGCATCCCGTTTACCGGTATTACCTTTGCGGGACCGATCGTTCCGGCTTCTATCCGCTGGCTGATGAACACAATATTTATGGCGGTCATGTCCATGATTCTTACCTGCGCGACCTCTGCGATGGCGGGCTATGCGCTGGCAAAAAAACGCTTTATCGGCAGAACGGTGCTGTTCTCGCTGATTGTCTGTGCGATGGCGCTGCCAAAACAGGTTATTCTGATTCCGCTGCTCCGTGAAATGTCGGCGCTGAATCTGTATAATACCATCTGGGCGGTAATCTTTCCGATTGTGGGATGGCCGTTCGGTGTATTTCTGATTAAGCAGTTTGCGGAGGGCATACCGGGAGAAATGATGGAGGCGGCGCGCATCGACGGTGCGAGCGAGTGGAAGACCTTCACGAACATTGCGCTGCCGATGATTAAACCGGGTATCGGCGCGCTGGCGATTTTCACGTTCATCAATTCCTGGAACGACTACTTCATGCAGTTGATTATGCTGTCGAGTACGGAAAACGCCACCATATCCCTTGGTATCGCACGTATGCAGGCGGAGAACTCCACAGACTTCGGTCTGATCATGGCAGGCGCTGCGCTGGCGGCGGTTCCGATTATCGTGGTATTCCTGATCTTCCAGAAATACTTCACAAAGGGTATTACGATGGGCGCGGTAAAAGGTTAAGAAAAAAGCTCTCAAAAGAGCGTATCAAAAATGATAAAAAATGTAATCGGGAGCAGGGGCAGAATAAAACTGCCCCTGCTCTGTTTTGTCTGCGGAAGCCATAACGGCACTGACCGCGGCAGGCAGGTTACCATGAGCAAAGGGAACAGTACAGCAGGCAGTGGCCTGCAGAACAATCCGTTTGCAGATACTTGACAATAATGTGGTTTCACTGTTATAATTAATTTCATTATAATGATGAAAGCGATGATAACAGTGAAAAATATTTTTGTAAAAGAACAGGAAATTGTTGCGGAAAAGTTTTTAAAATTGCCGGTTGTTCAGAAATATGAAATAACAGGCAAACGAAAAGACGGCTTTTTTGCGGAGGTAGAGCTTGATGACGGGGATGGATTTATTCTGTATGTATGTGTTATGAAAGACGCATATCCGGCGTTGGTAAAAGAAAAAACAAAAAGCCTGCCGGAAAAGAAACGGGATGAGAGCTTTATTATTATAGCGCCGTATATTTCGGACGAAACAGCAGAAATCTGTGAGACAGCGGGAATCGGATTCTTTGATTATGCAGGAAATTGCCTGTTCTGCAGGCATTCGGTTTATTTGCGCGAAAAGGGAAATAAAAATCCGCAGCCGAAAAAACGCGGACAAAGCTCCGTTTTTGAGCGGTCATCCGAAGTATCTTCCGCGATTCTCAGAGAGATGTTTCTGGATGTCAGCCGGCCGTGGAAACTGAAGCATCTGGCGGAAAAGGTAAACTGCAGCATTGGTCAGGTATCTAAAGTAAAAGACTTTCTTTGCCGGAATGCATGGGCGGAAATGACAGGGGATGGGGTGAAACTGGAGCAGCCGGAAAATATCCTGCGTGAATGGAGTAAGGTATACGGGAAAACGAAAATTCCTGCTGTCTCCTGCTACTCGCTTGACGGTGTGGCTGACCTGGAAAAAAAACTGAGAAAAATGAAGGAACATACAGGAATGGACTACTATTTGACTGGTTTTTCTGGCGGGGTAAGGTACGCACCGGTAGTGAGGTATAATCGGGTGCATGTTTATCTTGAACCGGAAAACATAAAAGAAGCAATGAATTTTCTGGAATGTAAAGAAGTGGAGAACGGACAGAATTTCGTTATATTTCCAATAGAAAAGGAATCCTGTATAAGGGATTCAGAAGAGAAACAGGGATACAGCGTGGTCTCTCCGGTTCAGATATATTTAGACTGTATGCAGATAAAGGGACGGGGAGAAGAGATGGCAGAAGCAGTAATGCGAAAGGAGATACTGAAGTGATAAAAGAAGAAGACCTGCAAAGTTCTCTGGACTATTCGGAGGGACAAAAAGAAGCGGCACACCGGATTCTGGTTGAATTGACGAATTTGTTTGATGTGTATCAGGATGATATCCGTGTGGTTGGCGGCTGGGTTCCGGATTTGCTGTTCCCAGGCGAGGGACATATCGGAAGTATAGATGTAGATTTGCTGATTAATCATCTGACACTTAAGGACGCCGGATACCAGAATATGGCGCTTATTTTAAAACGGAACGGATACAGGGAACATCCGGACAAATATTTTTCTTTTTTGAAGGATGTAGAAATTGATGGAAATATATATCCGGTAGATGTGGATATATTGGCAGGGATGTATGGCGGAACACAGATAAAGAAAAGAAGCCAGCATATTCAGGGGATAAAAGCTTTGAAAGCGACGGGCGGAAACTTTGCGTTTGAGTTTGCGGCACAGGAAGTGCGTCTGGAAGCAAGGAGACCGGATGGCGCTATGGATGTAGCGCATGTGAAGGTAATCGCTGTCGTACCTTATTTGATTATGAAAGCTTCTGCACTGGGGCGGGGAAAGGCAAAAGATGCTTACGATATTTATTTTTTGATGAAGCATTATCACGGAGGCGTCAGGGCCCTGGCAAAAGAGTTTGAAGAGGTGTCAAAGCTGCAGATTATTCGTGATATGAAACAAAAACTGCAGGAGAAATTTGCATCCGAAAATCATGCGGGGCCCCAGGATGTTGCAAATTTCCTTGATTTATCAGATGATGAAGAAATTGCTATTATAAAGAGGGATGCCTTTGAGCAGGTCCAGGCGTTGCTGAATATGATTTAATCTATGCGGGCGGTTGTCCTAAGGGCAGCGACAGGAAGAATGTCGCTCCGCCGCCGGGCGTATCTTCAAACCATACTTTTCCGGACAGTATTCCGGACAGCTCTTTTGCAATACTCAGTCCCAGACCGAAGTGCGATTTATCGGTGCGGGATTTATCAGCGCAGTAAAAACGGTCGAAAATAAACGGTTTATCCTCCTCAGCAATGCCGCTTCCATGATCTGCGACAAGAAAAATCAGTTCTCTGGCAGTCTGCCTCGTTTTTATTTCAATGGAGCTGTTTTCCGGCGAGTAATAGACTGCGTTATCCAGAAAGATGCTCAATATCTGGAAAACACGTTCCTGGTCCGTAAAAAGAGGCGGGTAGCTTTTTTCATCCAGCTCCAGCTTCAGACGGATATTTTTTTTCAGACATACGGGCTCATAGGCTTCGAACAGCGTAATCAGCAGCGTATCCACATCCGTCAGAGTTTTCTGAAGGGTCCACTGGTCGGCATCCGAGGCGGCAAGGAGCAGCATATCACGTATCAGTCCGGACATCCGGGTGCATTCCGCGTCGATGATGCCAAGGCTCTCCCGCACCTGCGGGGAGGTCTCACCGGCATCCTGGATGGCTTCCGCGTTTGCCATAATGACTGCCAGGGGGGATTTTAATTCGTGGGAGGCGGCGGCAATAAAGTCCTTCTGCCCCTCAAGCACCTGCTCTGTGGGGGCGAATGCCCTGCGCAGCAGAAAACGGCTGACAATCAGAATGCCCGCAAATGCCAGCAGCCAGATGGCGCAGTATGCCGGAGCCTGTTCTGCCAGCAGGCTGCCGGCGGAGGGCTCCTCATAAAATAAAATCAGAGAGAGCAGCTTTTGGGACTTTGTGAGAATGCTGGCGCAGATGGCAAGATAATGGTCGCCGTTGTCACCGGAAATCTCCATATACCCGCTCTGTTCGGTAACGGCGGGACTGCCAAGGATCCCGTCAGTCGTCCGGGCGGACATGCTTTTCTCTGCCGTTTTCCACAGCGTATCAGGGCCTGTGCGGGTAACCGGGGCGCTCCGGAACAGGACAGAGCCATCTTCGTCCGTCAGGAGGCTGTAAACGTGCATTTCGCTTTCATAGTCGGCGAGGAGCGTTTCCGGTTCTGAGGAATCTGCTTCCAGTTGATAAATAATAAGAGACGCTATGCGCTGGATATAAGTGATATCGGCAGTCTGCTGCGCCTGCCGGATGCTGTGGAAGGAAAAGCAGAGAATCAGCGTGACGATTGCCATAAAAACGACAATCAGAAAAATACGCAGGCGGTTTTGCAGTCGTTTAAGCATGTGATTCCTCCAAACGGTAGCCGGTACCGTAAATTGTTTTAATCTGGCAGGCGCTCCCAAGCTCCCGGAGGCGTCTGCGAAGAAAAGAAATATAGTTGTCCACATTTCCAGGTTCAATATCAGAATCGCTTCCCCATACCTTCAGAACAAGCTGCTCCCGTGAAAATACAGCTTCCGGCTGCCTCATCAGTGTGCCGAGAAGCTCCGCTTCTTTTGCTGTCAGCGCGACCTTTCGCTGACTGCATTGAAGCGTCCGGGTGGAGGTATCGAACCGGAGGTCGCCGCAGGTGAGTAACTCTGCATCCTGCATCTGATGCGGCCGCCGCGTCAGCGCGCGCACCCTCGCCAGCAGCTCGCGGATGTGAAAGGGCTTTACCAGATAGTCGTCCGCCCCACCGTCCAGACCGTCCACCCGGTCGTCCAGAGCGGACATTCCCGTAATGATGATGACAGGAATCTGGATATTTTTCCGGCGCATTGCCCGGATGATGGTCAGACCGTCGACGACCGGCAGCATACGGTCCACGATAGCGATATCATATCCATAATCGGTATTCAGCGCATAGAACATCGCCGTCTCCCCGTCGCTGCAGCATTCCACCATATAGCCGTTTTTTTCCAGCTCCCGCCGGATGGAGCGGCACAGCTCCCGGTCGTCTTCTATAAGTAATATTTTTATCATATCATTGTATTCCTTTCGTTGCGGGTGGCTGAACATGAAGAAGGCTGCCATTTGTCACTTAACTCCTATAGTATACCAGAGAAATCCTCTAAAAGTTATCAAAATCCAGGGGATTTCCTTTTTCTTTTTTCTGAGGATTTTTAGAGAAGTTTTCCATTATGATAGGCGCGTAAAAACAAACATCCCGAAAAGGGAGTGCCGGGATGCCGCCGGGCGTGCAAAAGCCGGCAGATAAAGAAAGGAGAGATTTCTGATGAAATACAGGAGAACAATAACGGTAACAGCAATTCTGCTCTGCGCACTTGCGCTGACTGGCTGCCAGGGCTCTGTCGCCGGACAGAACGGGAAGAGTGACACAGCAGCGCAGAGCCAGGAGGAAAACGAGACAGAGGGCGGAATGACTGCACAGAGCCAGGAAGAAACCAAGACAGAGGGCGGAATGACTGCACAGAACCAGGAAGGAAACGGAACGACTGTGCAGAACCGGGAGGAAACCGGGACGGACGGCGAAGAACAGAATCCGCAGAATCTGGATGAAATGCAGGCGTCTGCAGTTCTGATTGGAAGCGTATCTGATTTCCGGGACGGGAGCTTCCAGGTGGTTCCGGAGCAGAGCACAGAGGATACGGCAATCCAGGCGGCAGCCGGTTATGAGAGCGGGATGGACAGTACCACTGTTTCTTATGGGGAGGACTGCCTTTTTCAGATTGCCAGCATCAGCACCACCACCGGGGAAATTACGCTTAAGGACGCCAGCGCGGCGGACGTGAAAAAATCCACCGGTGTCGCCGTCTACGGAGATACACAGGAAAACGGGGAAATTCATGCCGTAAAGGTGCTGATTACCCGCTATCAGTGACGGGAGGGAGAAAGCGATGCCTTTTTATCGGAGAGGGTTCCTTTATCTGAGAAGGAACCCTGCGAAGACGGCTCTTTTGTTTCTGGTATTTCTTTTTGTCAGCGGCATGATTCTGGGCACGACGATGCTGCTGGAAGCCGCAGAAGCCACGGAAGTGTCAATGCGGGAAAAAACGAAAGCCAGAGTTATCTGCGAGGCTTCGGATACTGCGCATCCGGTTACGGAGCAGGAGGCGGAAAGCATCCGGAGCCTGGAAGCGGTAACATCCGTCAACCGGATGGGGCAGCAGGCGGCATACGCGGCCGATCTTACGCCGGTCACCGCCAGCGATTCCAGGGAGCCTGAGAACCGGCGGGTCAGTCTGTACGCATATGACGACCTGGAAAGCGAAGGACCTTTTGCGGAGCAGTCCTTCCGGCTTACGGAGGGCAGCCTGATTGATGCCCAAACCCGCCGCGGTGTTTTGGTGAACGCCGGATTTGCGGATGCAAACGGTCTTTCGGTTGGCGATATGATTTCGCTGGAAGCAGAGGATGGGAATGTCGTGACCGTAGAAGTGACCGGAGTGTACCTTGCCGGGAATGAAAGCCGGCAGGAAAACGACACTCCCGCCCTTTACCGGCTGGAGAACCGCATTTATATCGACAGCACGACGTATCTGGATCTGACCGGCGGCGGATTTTACCAGGTAACCGTCTGCACCGGGCAGCCGGAGCTTCTGGATACGCTGGCGGAGGAGATAGAGGAAATTCTGCAGGGAAAAGCGGAGATTACCACATCGGACGCCCTTTACCGGCAGATGAAAGCGCCGCTTACGCAGATGACCGGGATGGTGGGGCTTATGAGGATACTCGCTTTTCTGACCGGCATCACGGTCGTCTCCCTGCTGCTCTGCATGTGGATGCGCGGAAGAAAGAAGGAAATGGCGGTATTTCTGAGCATGGGCGAACGGAAGCTGTTTATTTTTCTGCAGGCATTTCTGGAATCGGCCGCTGTATTTGCGGCTGCCCTGTGCGCCGCCTGTATCCCTGGAAATCTGGCGGCGGGGAAGCTGCAGGCGCTTCTGATGACTTTTGCAAAGACGGAGGTATCCGTGCAGATATCCGTGCGGACAGCCGATATCGCCCTTCTGGCGGGAAGCGGCATTCTGGTGGTGCTGGCGGCTGTTCTGCTGTCAGTGCTGCCGGTACTCATGACAAATCCGAAGGACATTTTGTCAGAAATGGAGGAATGATACCATGAATTTATTTCAGAGAGCAATCCGCTCCTGCCTCAGAAAGCCGGTCCGGAGTATTCTGCTTTTGCTGGTCGTGTTTCTGGTCAGCCTGCTGTTTTTATCCGGCATGGCGGGGCGCTCGGCAAATATCGCCGTAAAGGACAGTACAAGACAGGCAATCGGCGCCGGGTTTTTGCTGGAGGAGAATCCGGAGAACCGCAGCAGGCGAATAGAGGAAGCCAGCCGGAAGATAGAGGAGCTGTCCGCGGACGGGCAGGGAGAATACGATGGCTACCATCAGCAGAAGACTACGGTAAACGGCAATGAGGTATGGCAGAGCTGGACGGATAATTCTTTTGAATCACTGAAAATGGAAGATATTGAAAAAATCGCCGCTGTGGAGGGAATTTCCGATTATAATATCACGACGGTTCCCACGGCGGTCCTGCCGGTCGGCTTTGAGCGGATTGAGGATGCAGGTACGGACCAGACCGGCGATCTGCAGGGAGTGGCGCTGGTCGGAAATCTGGATATGACGATGGATGACAATGTTCTTGGCGGAAACGTCACCATCAAAGAAGGAAGGATGACAACGGCAGAGGACAGTAACGTCTGCGTAATATCGGAGGAGCTGGCAGAGAAAAACCATCTGGAGGTGGGCGACAGTCTGAGGTTCTGCCCGGTGAAGGAGAAGGAGCCGGTGCAGGAGGCGGTAATTGTGGGCATTTATCAGGTGAAAGAGCGGATGGAGCCTTATATGTCCGGCGATACGTACCGCTCCGAGAATGTGATTTTCACGGACCTGCATTTTCCGGAAAAGGTGGAGCAGGACGATCCGCTGTATGAGAAGGCGTATTTTAAGGTGGCGGATGTCAACGAATACGATGCGGTGCGGGAAGCAATCGCGGCGGCGGATATCGACTGGCAGAGATACGATTTGATTGACAATAACGGCAGTCTGGAAACGATGGCGGCGAACTTTCATGATTTGGAAAAAATCAATAATACGCTGCTGCTGGTGGTTGCCGGAGCCGGTTTTATGATTCTGTTTTTCATTTTTATTTTCTGGCTCAGGAGCAGGACGCATGAAATTGGGATACTGCTGTCGCTTGGAATTGCCAGAGGGAAGATTCTTCTGCAGATTTCAACGGAGGCTTTCCTGGGCGGCGCGCTGGCGCTGGCACTTTCCTTTCTGGCGGCTCCGGCGGTATCGGACGCCGCCGCGGGCTATCTGACAGACTGGCAGGCGCAGCAGGACGAACTGCAGGCGGAGCTGGATGCGGGCGGAACCGCCACGGAGTACCAGGCGCCGGAGCTGACGGTAACGGATGTGGAAACAGAGCTCACGCCGGCGATGCTGCTGGCGGATGGTCTCTGCGTGGGCGCTCTGATTCTTTTATCGACAGGCGCCGCCGGTGTACTGATTCTGCGCAGAAAGCCGGCAGATATTTTAAAGGAGGACTAACTATGATTCTGGAAGCGGAAAATATCCGGTATTTTTATAAATCAAGGCGTGACAAAATGGTTCTGGAAAATGTGTCCGCCGCTTTTGAAGAGGCGGTGTTCTATGCGGTTACCGGTCCAAGCGGCTCCGGGAAAACGACGTTTCTTTCCCTGCTTGCGGGGCTGGATAACCCGGCGGAGGGAAGGATTCTTTATGAAGGGGAGGATATCCGCAAAAAAGGGCTGAATTACCATCGCAGGCATCATGTCTCTCTGGTATTCCAGAACTATAATCTGATTGATTATCTTACTGCCGAAGAAAATGTGAAGCTGGGCGGCACCAGGGACGCAGGAGAGCTTTTGCAGACGGTCGGCATCCTTTGCGGGGACTGGAAAAGGAATGTGCTGCAGCTTTCCGGCGGTCAGCAGCAGCGGGTAGCGATTGCCCGCGCTCTGGCAAGCGATGCGAAGGTGCTGCTTGCGGACGAGCCGACCGGGAATCTGGACGAAGAGACAGCCGGCGGCATTATCCGGCTGCTGAAAAAGACCGCCCATGAATCGGGCAGATGCGTTATTGTGGTGACGCACAGCAGGCAACTGGCAGACGAGGCGGATGAAGTGCTGGAAATCGGGCAGGGAACGCTTCATAGCAGCACTTTAATCCATTAGCGGCAGGGCGTCAATCTTCCGGAAATAATGCTTGCAGGCGGCGGCGGGGTCTGTTATGCTAAAAGAAAACGGCTGCGAAGGAGGCGGCCGGAGGATGTACGGTGGGGAAGATTTATGGAGAAGGATAAGGTTTATACAATTAATGATATTGCCAGGGAGCTGGGCGTCAGCAAGACGACTGTTTCCAGGGCGATTTCCGGGAAAGGGCGCATCAGCAGGGAAACGCAGGAGAAGGTGTTTGCGTTTATTGAGCAGCATGATTACCGCCCGAATGGACCGGCGCGCGCGCTGGCGCAGAGTAAAACGTATAATCTGGGACTGGTATTCCCGGCGGATTATTCTGCGGTGGATTTCCCGTTTTTTAAGGAGTGCATGAACGGCATTTATGAGACGGCGTCCAGATATGAGTATGATGTTGTGATTGCGATAGCGGATGACCAGGATTTTTCCGGGAGCCGCCACCTGGTGGAAAACCGCAAGGTGGACGGAATGATTCTGAGCCGCTCCACCGTGGGAAATTCTGCCATGCAGCATTATCTGAAGGAGAAGCAGATGCCGTTTGTGGTGGTGGGACCGGCGGAGGAGGCGGGCGCCGCCTCGGTGGACAACCAGAACCGGGAGGGCTGCTGTGAGCTTACCGGCATTCTGCTGCTGAAGGGTATCCGGCGGCTGGCGCTTCTGGGGGGAAACCGCCGGCATCTTGTAACGGAAAGCCGTCTGCAGGGCTTTAAGGATGCGTACCGCGTGCAGAAGATTCCGGAGGAGGAATCGATGATATTTTTTGATATTGAAAATTATACGGCGACGGCGGCTGCCGTGGAGCAGATTCTGGCATGGGGAGCGGACGGGATTCTGTGTATGGATGATTTTATCGCCAGTATGCTGATTGGGTGCCTGCAGGAGCGGAACATCCGGATTCCGGAGGACATGAAGCTGGCAAGCTTTTACGACAATCCCCAGTTTGAATTTTTGTCGCCGACCGTCACCAGTCTGCACTACAACACGAAAGGACTTGGCGAGAACGCCTGTCTTACGCTTCTCAGGTTGCTGGGTGAGGACGTGACGGAGGAGGAAGCGGTTCTGAACTATCAGGTGATTTTAAGGGAATCCACAAAATAGCAGATGGGCAGGTTCTTATTGGCTGTAAGGGATAACATTCGTAAATATATTAGATGTGATAGAAGGAGAGTGCAGAGATGAAGATAGGATTTATTGGATGCGGAAATATGGCAAAGGCAATGATAAACGGGATTCTGGCAGGCAATCTGGCGTCGCACGGGGAAGTGATGGCGTCTGCGAAAACGGAGGCGACCAGGCAGAAAATCAGAGAGCAGCTTGGCATTCTGGCGGCAGAGAGCAACCGCGAGGTGGCGGAGTATGCACAAATCGTATTCCTGGCGGTAAAACCGCAGTTTTTTGAGGAGGTGCTTGCCGAAATCCGTCCGGCTGTGCGGCAGCAGATTTTTGTGTCGCTGGCGCCCGGAAAGACCATTGCCTGGCTGCAGGAGCGCCTGGGGGACGGGGCAAAGATTATCCGCACGATGCCGAACACACCGGCAATGGTGGGCGCCGGTATGACCGCGCTCTGCAAAAATGAGGCGGTGACGCAGGAGGAGGCCGCTGCGGTCTGCGCTCTCTGCGACAGCTTTGGAAAGACGGAAATGGTGTCGGAGAGCATGATTGATGTGGTGACAGGCGTCTCCGGAAGCTCCCCCGCCTATGTCTTTATGTTTCTGGAAGCGATGGCGGACGCGGCGGTGGCGGACGGAATGCCGCGCGCGCAGGCGTACAGATTCGCTGCGCAGGCGGTTATGGGAAGCGCGAAGCTGATGCTGGAGACCGGCGAGCATCCCGGCGTTTTAAAGGATATGGTCTGCTCCCCGGCAGGCACCACCATCGAGGCAGTGCGCGTCCTCGAAGAAAAGGGACTGCGCAGCGCAGTCATAGAAGCGCAGCGGGCGTGCGTGAAAAAAGCGAAGGGATTGTGACGGAAGTGGCGTGCGGATGGCATATTCTATTTATTATCCTGGGGCGGGAGGCAGAGCAAAATGATAAAGTGCTTTGCTTATGAAAATTTTAAAAGCTTTGAAAAGGCTGAACTGGATATCGAGGCACTGACAACGCTGATTGGAACGAATTCATCTGGAAAAAGTAATGCGATAGAAGGAATCTCTATACTGGCAAAAACGGTGACAGGGCTTGAATTAAGTATGATTCTTGACGGAACCAAAAGTACGGGGGCTGTCGTGCGCGGAGGAAGCAGCGGCTGTGCGAGATTTAAAACAAATGCGTTTAAACTGGGATGCCTCACAGAGCTGGACTCGGAAAATGATTTGCTTTATGAAATTAAAATAGGCGTGAAAGAGCGTGCAGCAGTTGAAGAAGAGGGGATATAGTCTGCATTCGTTCTTCTGCAATTTTGCCACAGATGGCGGGAAAAGTGCGAAGAGATACAGAAGAAGAGAAGAAAACTGCTTCATGGATGGAGCATGTAATCAGGCACTTGAAAAATATCAGAATGCTGGACCCTGTTCCATCCGCAATTCGTGACTATGTGAGAATATCAGATACAGAGCTGCGGCAAAACTGTGATAATCTTTCGGCGGTGCTGAATGAAATGTGTAAAAATACCGCTAAAAAAGAGCGGTTGTTAAAGGTAGTAAGAGAATTGCCGGAGAACAGCGTGGAAGATATTGAATTTATAGAGACTCAAATTGGGGATGTTATTTTTGCGCTTCGTGAAAAGTGTTTTGATTCTGAAGAACTGGTAGATGCCCGCCGGCTGTCAGATGGCACTTTACGCTGCATTGCGGTATTAACGGCAGTTCTGATTGGAGAACCGGGCAGTATGGTTATGATTGAAGAGCTGGATAATGGTATTCATCCGGTAAGAGTTTATAAGCTTGCAGAACAACTGGCTGATATAGGCAGGGAGAGAAATATCGACATTATCATTACTACGCATAATGCAGCTCTTCTGAATGCGTATAAGAAGGATGAACTGATAGGAGTTTCTGTCGTATACAGAGATAAAGAGCGCAGTACAAGTAAGATTAAATCCTTTGTAGAAATTGACAATTTCCCGGCGATGCTGGCGGCTGGTGGTCTGGGCGATGCGATGATTGATGAAAGCCTGCTGTCGGCATTAAAACAGTCAAAAAAGGCAAAAGACTATTGAAACAGGTAACCATATAGCTCACATACCAAGCGGCAATGTCCGGAGGAAAATTGCGGGGAAATTTGGTGAGTATTTACGGAAAACGGCGGAAGGGGAAGCACCCTGGCAATTATATGGTGTTGAACTGGGGAAAGATGGACTGTTGTATCTGGCAGAGCATATTGAAGAAAATGCTATGCGGGAGATAGGAGTGGGCGATATGTCCATTATTTACGCGTATGAACAGTATAAAGAAAAAATACCGGCAATCGGAACGATTATGATATGGAGTACAGACACACATTTACAGGGGTACCGTGAAGAGAATGTATCAGCGTCCTTTCAGAAAAGACGGAAAAATAGAGATAAAAAGGTTTTAAAAAGAGTGCCGCATTTGAGAAAAATTTCTGGATGCGGCACCTTGTAACAGTTCAGCCAAGCTGCCCTGTTACATGCAAAAATCCATTTAAAATCGCTTCGCGATGGGATTTTTGCACTCTTGTATCATTTTCTTACGGTCTTTGCAGCGAGTGCAAAGACCTGTCTGAACTGTTACGGCACCTTTCTTATTAAAAAGTATGTGATGTTTTCTGACATTGACATTTTCTTTCATAAATGTTAAAATGTACTAAAAGAATTAGGACAATGATGCGGAGGGAAAACAATATGAAGAGTGTTGTGTTGGTAATGACGGCATCTGGTTCTGTAATGTTTCTTATTTTTTATGTGGTTTGTTCGATATATGGGAACAGGCTGAAGGCAAAGTGGAAGCGGTACATATTGCTGCTTGCTGCGATTTACTATCTGATTCCGTTTTCTTCTGAAAAATATACGATAAACGGCTGGCTGAGAAGGCATCGTCTTCCGATGATGTTTCCGAAAAAGCTGACGGACGGAGTGATGGACAAAGCGGATATTGTATATGTCATTGATGGGCGGGCGCGGTTTGAATATACACAGCCGCTGTTAATGTGGGGTACTGTTATATGCGGAATTGTTTCAATGATTTTCCTGCTGTATTTTATTTATACCTGTTGGTCGTTCAGAAAGAAAATAAAAGCATATAAAAGGCAGGAGGTTTCAGAGGAATGCAGGAGGGTATTTGAAAAAGCATTACACAGACTGGCGATCCGGCGGCATATTAGTCTGTATAAATCGCCTGATGTGGAAGCTCCGGCTGCAACGGGGATTTTTAAACCGTGTATCTGGCTGCCGGAAAGAATGGACACTATTTCTGAAAGCGAAATGGAAAATGTTCTGGTACACGAACTGGCTCACATAAAGCATCATGATTTGCTGATGCATATTGCCGGGCTTCTGGTGATTACAGTTCACTGGTTTAATCCGTTTTCATATTTATTGCTGCACTTTATACGCCTCACAAATGAAGAATATAGTGATGAAACTGCAGTAGAGCATATGGGACAGGAAGAGCGGATATCCTACTGCAGTACGCTGATTATGCTGGCATGTGGGAACAGGAAGAAATCCACACTGGGGCTGGGTTTTTCCAGACAGCCCCGAAAGCAGATAGAAAGGAGGATTGATTTTATTATGATGAAAAGAAAGAAAAATGTACTGGCAGCATGTATTGCCGGTGCATTTGGTATTATCGCCAGCACAGTCACAGTGTTTGCGTATGATCCACCGCAATATATTGTACAGGAAAGTGGTAAAGAGGTAAACCTGGAGGCAGAGGAAGCATTTTATGCCGGAACACTGGAGCTGGAAGTGGAAGAACTGCCGTATGATAATTTCTTCACAGACAGTGAAGGAAATATATATCCCATTACAGAAGAGCAGACAAGAAAGGAATGCAGGCACGAATATGAGCTGGGAATAAGGACGGAACATGTTCAGGATGGCAATGGGGGCTGTACGGTAAATTATTGCCGTTCGAAAAAATGTATAATATGTGGAAGTATTGTGGATGGTGAAATATATCAGGCTATTACACGTAAAGTGTGCCCGCATTAATCTGGCAGCAGGGAGTGAAAAGATGGACAAAAAATATGGGCTGACATCAACGGAATATGAGATTATGGAACTGTTCTGGGATACGGATGGAAAATTAAGCTTTAAAGAGGTTATGGAGTATTTCAATAGTACTAAGAACAAAAACTGGAAAAAGCAGACGATAAGTACGTTTTTAAAGATCCTGCAGGATAAAGGGCTTATAGCATCCGATACTTCCGGAAAGAAATATCAGTATTATGCGACCTGCACAAGGGAGAAACATATTAATATGTGGGTGCGGCAAATGATGAAGGATTCATTTGATAATTCTATGGGACAGTTTTTGATGGCTTTTTCGGGCGGACAGAAATTAAGTGAAAAAGATGCGGATGAACTGAGAGAGTATTTAAAAAAATATAGTAAAGGTGATTAAGCAAAACGACCTGATATTTTTAGCGCAGAAAATCTGAACTATTATGGAGATGAAGGGGGATGTATATGGGAAAGAGAATGGGCGTTTTTGTGCTGACTGGTATTTTATTGACAGGATGTTCTCTGCAAAACGGGGAGAGTGCCCGGATTAAGGGAACGATAGATTTTACGGTCGATAAAGATGGAAAACAAGGCGGAGAAGAAACGGAAACAGCAAAAATAACAGAAGCAACAAAAACAGCAGAAATTTATACAGAAGCAAGGGAAACAGAAAAGCCGGAGGATAAAAATGCGGCAACAGAAAAACGGGCATCGGAGAGTATTACGCCGGAAACAGATGTCGTGGAAGATACATACCAGAACACAGCTGGAACGACAATGAAAGCCTTGTTCCGGGACACGGACGGGACAATACACGGACCACAGATAGGACTGACAGAGCACGGAAGTCCGCTGTATGATTATGATATTGACCCGGATACCATACCGGAAGAGTGGAAATATGGGAATTTTACGTATTCTGCAGGAACCGAGGCGTATATGACGGAAAACGGGGAACTGCTATACCGTGACCCGGATGGAACGATACACGGACCACAGATAGGTTTGACAGAGAACGGAAGCCCGTTGTATGATTATGATTTTGACCCGGCAATCATACCGGAGGAATGGCAGTATACCGGGTAGTTATGGGGGATATTTATATGGGAGCAGCAGAAAATAAGTCGTTCGTAAGAAATAAAATAATTGTAGTGCTGGTATGTTTTTTGTGGTGTATATCCGGTATGCCGGTTATTGCTGTAGAAAATGTGACATATGATGAGTTTTTTACTGCTCCCATCAAGCAAATGCGCATGGAATTTGATGGAGATAAACGATGGTGGCCCATGACAATTACCAGTAACAATATTATTATTGGTATTTACAGCACAAAAGCCAGTATGGGATATGATGAGGTTGATGATAAGAGCTTATTTTCTGTACTTTGCTTCGATTTTCAGATATGCAATCATCATTCCGATGAGCAAAATCATTACCCCGAATATCATGAAAATAAAAAAAGGAGAATTCTGTTCTAAAAATAAAACAGGAATACCAATGATTTCAAGTACGGCTGCCGCTGTAAGCCATAATATAGATACAGCTTTATTATAACGTGCTGTATCTTCTATTTCAGGAGGCTTTACAAACGTGAAAAAACCCACTGCCTCAGTTGACTTGGGGCAGCTGATTCCGATTCCGAAAAAAACAGCGGCGACTATACTCCATCCGATAAATCCGATAATCATATTTACTTCTTTCAAAATCCGGCTGTTGTCCGGTGCCATGCGTCTATTTTAACAAATTTTTTCCTGCAAATATGCCAATTCTGAGAAATGGAGCATACGGGATTCGAACCCGTGACCTCCACACTGCCAGTGTGGCGCGCTCCCAGCTGCGCCAATGCCCCGCTTAAATCAGATCAAATACCCCGCTGCAAGCATGGCACCTGGCTCATTGCTCGCGGGAATAAAAAAATGGAAGCAAGGAGGCTCGAACTCCTGACCTTTCGCGTGTGAGGCGAACGCTCATCCCGGCTGAGCTATGCTTCCATATAAGTATATTATAACGCAAAAAACAGAAAATGCAATAGCTGAAATGTTACTTTTTTTACTCAATGAGCAACCGATTGCGCAAAAGGACTGCGCTGAAACAAAAGCGTTGTTAAAAACATACAAAAATAAAAAGCGAATTTCAGCAAAATGTAATAATTGACTAGAAAAAACATCGGGTATATACTAAAGATACGAGCAAACGGTTGCGCAAGTTGCGCAACAACACAAAAAACATATCTAAAAGGAGGACTAGTATGAAGCTCAAAAAAGTATTGGCATCTACCCTTGCTGCTGTGACAGTTCTGTCTTCAGTTGCACTTGTAAATGCAGAGGAAACCATCACCCTTACCCTGTGGGGAGCAGAGGAGGATCAGACGCTTCTCGGAGAATTGGCAGAAGAATTTAAGGCGGCATATCCGGATGTTACTTTTGATATCCAGATTGGCGTAGAATCAGAATCTACCGCAAAAGATACCATTCTGACAGACGTAGAGGCGGCTGCGGATGTTTACGCATTCGCGAGCGACCAGATTTATGACCTTGTAAACGCAGGCGCGCTCATCGACCTGGATGAATACGCAGAGGCGCTCACGATGGCAGGAAAGACACTGGACGATGTAAAAGCGGCAAATGTTGCAGGCTCTATCGAGGCGGCGACTGTAAACGGAAAACTTTACGCTTTCCCAAGAGCAGCGGACAACGGCTATTTCCTGTACTATGATTCCAACGTTCTGTCCGAAGAGGATGTCGCATCCTGGGACAGCCTTCTGGCAGCAGCGGAAGCGGCAGGCAAAAAGGTTGGTATGACACTGGCATCCGGCTGGTATAACGCTTCCTTCTTCTATGGCGCAGGCTTTACAACCGGTCTGAATGAGGACGGAACAACTACGATCGACTGGAACGGCACAAGCGCTGACGGTTACACCGGCGTTGACGTTGTAAAGGGTATGCTGAATATCGCATCCAGCCCGGCATTCATGGCAATCGCGGACGGCGATATCTCCAACCAGATCGCAGCAGGCGGTCTCTGCGCAGCAGTATCCGGAACATGGGATGCAATCACAGCGCAGGAAGCATTCGGCGACGGCTATGCGGCAACCAAGCTCCCGACTTTCACAGTTGGCGATACGCAGGTTCAGCAGGGCTCCGTGGCAGGCTATAAGTTTGTCGGCGTAAACGGCTATGCGGAGAACGCAGGATGGGCAGTTCTTCTGGCTGACTTCATCACAAACGAGGCATCCCAGCAGAAGTTCTTCGACCAGCGTGAGAGCGGTCCGAGCAACAACAATATTATCGATTCTGATGCAGTAAAGTCGAATGTGGCAATCGCAGCTCTTGCTGAGCAGGCAGAGTTTGGTAAGACCCAGACCGTCGGCGGAAAATACTGGGATCCGGCACAGACCTTCGGTGAACTGATTGCACAGGGAACTCTGAAAGCAGACGACGATGCAGGCATCCAGGCAGCACTGGATACCCTCGTAGAAGGCGTAACCGCTCCTATCGAGTAAGCGCGAAAGCATTAAGCCGTGCGAAGACACTGGCAGAACAGTCCGTGCATGCCTGCATGCAGACGGACTGGGAGGGCAGGGGCTTCATAGGGCGCAAGCCCGCGTGCGAGCAAAGCCGCAGGATTTGCGAGAAGCGCACGGCGCGAAATACGCAAAAAGGTGCGAAGCGCACGGCGTAAAATAATCAGGAAAGAACAGGCATGGGCTGCTGCGAGACTTTATACCCGCAAACAACAGGTGCAAATGTCCGCAGCGGCTCATTTTGTGTCATGGCATAGCAGGGGGCTTCCGTGACACAGCGACTCAGAGGTCATTTTTCGGGAGGAAATCGTTATGGCAAGTGAGAAAAAGGGAGCTGCCGCAGCGGTCGGCGGTTTCTTCAGAGCGATTGGCACTTATTTTTCCGAATTTGGCACGGCATTTGCAAAAGGCGACGCATTTGTAAAGCTGTCCGCACTGTGGATGGGGGCAGGCTACGCGCGCCGCAAACAGTACGTAAAAGCGATTATCATGACAATTCTTGAAATTGCCGTTATCGCATTTACCGTTACGTTTGCCATGCAGTATGTACCGAAATTCGGAACACTGGGAACGGTAAAAATGGAAAAGGTCTTCAACATGCAGACCATGAAGAGTGAGTTCAATGACTACGATAACTCATTCCAGATTTTGCTGTTTTCCCTGTTCAGTTTTGTAGTCTGGGCGGCATTTATCGTTGTCTGGATGAGAAACATTGTGAACGCCTACCGGCTTCAGCTTATGGAAGCAGCGGGCGAACACATCAATACCTTTAAAGAGGATCTGCACTCTTACATCGAAGAGAAATTCCACGTTACCCTGCTCACCCTTCCGGTGCTCGGCATCGTGGTATTTACAGCAATCCCGATTTTGCTGCTCATTTTTGTGGCGTTCACAAATTACGATCAGCAGCATATGCCGCCGACGGAGCTGTTTACCTGGACGGGCTTTACAAACTTCCTGAGCCTGTTTGGCGGCGGCGGGCTCACCTCCACTTTCAGCTACGCATTCGTGCGGGTACTTGGCTGGACGCTGGTGTGGGCATTCTTTGCAACCTTTACCACCTACATCGGCGGTATCCTGTTGTCTCTGCTGCTCAACAGCAAAAAGACAAAAGCGCCGAAATTCTGGCGTCTGCTGTTTATTATTACGATTGCTGTGCCGCAGTTCGTTTCCCTGCTGCTCGTTCGAAACTTCTTCTCAAACGGCGGTATCGTAAATACGATCTGCGCAAACATCGGTCTGACAGGCTTCCTGCGCGATATCGGTCTGGTATCCACCAGCTATATCCCGTTTTTGTCGGCGCCGGGCTGGGCACACGTCATGATTATCATCATCAACATCTGGATCGGTGTGCCGTATCAGATGCTGATCGCAACCGGCGTGCTGATGAACCTGCCGTCCGACCAGCTTGAGAGCGCGCGCGTGGACGGCGCAAAACCGTTCCAGATCTTCCGCAAGATCACGATGCCGTATATGCTGTTTGTTACGGGACCGGCGCTGGTTACGGACTTTGTAAAGAACATCAACAACTTCAACGTAATTTACCTGCTGACACAGGACGTGTATACGACCACCAACCAGGCAATGGCGAACTCGCAGGCAAAGGAGGTCGACCTGCTGGTAACCTGGCTGTTCCGTCTGACGCAGGATTACTACAACTACAAGATGGCATCGGCAATCGGTATCATCGTCTTCATTATCTGTGCGGTATTTACGCTGATAGCCTTTAACCGCATGATAGGAAACGGAAAGGAGGAGGACTATCAATAATGAAAAAGATGAAAGGAAACCGTTTATCTTCAATCGTACTGCACAACCTGCTGATTGCGGTTCTGGCATTTATCTGGCTGATTCCGATAGTATGGCTGGTGTGCACCTCCTTCAGCTCCTATTCCGGCATGAACACGAGCACCTTCTTCCCGAAGGAGTGGAGCGTTATCCACTATATCAAATTATTCCAGCCCGATACGGTGGCGCAGTTCCCGCAGTGGTTTATGAACACCTTTATCATTGCGTGCGTTACCTGCGTGATTTCCACGGCGTTTGTGCTGATGGTGGCATATGCGATGTCGGTAATGCGTTTTAAGGCGCGCAAGCCGCTGATGAACTTTTTCGTTATCCTGAACCTGTTTCCGGGTATGCTGGCAATGATTGCGGTGTACTTCACATTAAAGAGCTTCAATCTGACCAACAGCTATGCCGGTCTGATCATGGTGTATTCCGGCTCGGCAGGTCTGGGTTATCTGATCGCGAAGGGCTTTTTCGACACGGTTCCGCGTGCGCTCTGCGAGGCGGCGCGTATTGACGGATGCAGCGAGGCGCGCATCTTTGCGCAGATCGTTATCCCGATGAGCCGTCCGATTATCGTTTATACTGTAATCAGCAGCTTCCTGGTTCCGTGGATGGACTTCGTTTATGCGAAGATGATTCTGAACGCGGGTATCTCGGAGAAGTACACGGTGGCGATCGGTCTGTACAAGATGCTGGATAAGAGCCTTATCAACAACTACTTTACCATGTTCTGCGCAGGCGGTGTGCTGGTATCCATCCCGATTTCGATTCTGTTCATGATTATGCAGAAATTCTACGTAGAGGGAATTACCGGCGGCGCTGTGAAGGGATAAGGATGGCTGTACCGGAAGGCGCTCTTGCGGGCGCCCTCCGGAATCAATGAAACTTGAAGAAAGGAATGTACCTGTTATGGAACAGTTTATTGTAAATATTATCCACCGGCCGGAAATGGTTCCGGAATATGCGGAAAAAGTGACCGGACACGGTCAGGCGGAGGATATCGGGCGCAAGGCGCTGCTGACAGAAAGTCTCGACATTTTTAAGACGCAGCAGGAATGCGCGCACAAAAACGGTTTAAAAACGACAATCCAGATGACGTATGCCAGTCTGTTCAATGACGAGGCTGTGGCGCTCGCAAAGGAGCATCACGAAAAATACGGCGACGAAATCGGACTGACGCTGCTGGGTCTTCCGTGCAAGGAATTCCGCGAGAAATATAAAACGAAGGATTTCTGCATCTGGATGTTTTCGATGGAGGACAAGAAGGCGATCGTAAAGGACGTCTTCGAAAAATTCCATGAGCGCTTCGGCTTTTATCCGGAATCGACCGGCTCCTACTATATGGATGCGGAGCTGACAAATTATATCAAAGAGCAGTATCCGTCCGTGAAATGCGCGGTTGCGACCTGCTGGGAGGAAGGTCCGAAGGCGTACCACACCTGCAATAACAGCTGGTATACCTTTATGGACGGCGGTCCCTGGGCGCCGTGGATTCCGTCGAAGCAGAACACGCACGCACCGGCGGCCAATGAGGCGGAGGATTCCGGTATTGTGGCGATTCCGCATCTGAGCCGCGACCTGATTGCCTGCTACGACGGCAACGGCTCCAATTTCGGAACACATCCGCAGAACGTTCTGCGCGGTATGATTTACGACACTGAGACCTGGGAATATCCGTATCTGTATAATCTGATTGACCAGTTCCGTTATCAGGCGAAATTCAATAACGGCTACGCTTACAACATGATGTTTGTGGGACCGGGCTGGATGAACAAGATGGGACGCTGGGAGGCGCCGTATGAGCTGCTGCTGAAATCCTATGAGGACGGCTGCGCATATTACGGAAAGCTGAAAAAGGAAGGAAAGCTCACGGATATGACGATGAGCGAGTTCGCGGATTTCTATCGTCAGAAAAAATCTTACACCGAGCCGGAGTGCGCGCTGTGGAGAGATATTCTGTATGGCAGTAAGAAGCAGGTGTTCTGGTACTGCGACCCGTATATGCGCGTGGGCGTAAATATGGACCAGGGCGGTGCAATCGTCGACCTGCGCCCCTATGCCGCAAAGCTGAACTGGCCGGTGGGCATCGGCACGCCGCACATCCAGGATGCAAGCTATCCGTTCCTTATCCAGGAAAAGTACCGTGCGGGTTACTTTACGCATTATGCGGGCGAGGGAACCGTGCGCAGCGCCAAAATCTGTCACAACGGAGAAGAGGTTGACCTGTGCCTGTGCCGCACGAAGGCTCATTTTTCGCAGGACGGCAAAAACCGCGTGCTGACGCTTGACCCGGTGGAAATTGAGTTTTCCGATCTGACGGTGAAGCTGCAGACCGTATTGACATTCATAGAGGGAACCGGTACGATTAAGACGGAGCGACGGGTACTGGAGATGAGCAATCCGGAGGCAGAGGTGACGATTAACGAATACATGGTCGGCTGCTACGGGACGACCGAGTACACCGAGGACATGAGCAGCCTGACGCTTGCCATCGAAAAAGCGGGCGAAAAAGAGACGCTTTCCTATGAATATAAGTGCCGCGAGGTTTCCATGCCGGAGGCTGAAAAGGTAAGCTGCACGCTTCCGCCGATCGAGACGGTGGTTTCCATGAACTGTGAGGGCAGCGACAAGGAAGGATACTTTAAAGAAGGCTATGCGTTCAGCCCGATGTTTACCATCGGATATAACGGAAAATTAAATGACAAGGAGGTCTTCACGACATGGCTCAATCTGGAAAAGGCAGATTAAATTACCGTTGTCCGTCGTGCTTTATGCGTGACCTGGACCTTGATATGTTTTACGATAAGGATAAGAAGGAATATTATTGCCTGCGCTGCCAGTACAGAGGCACGGAGGAGGACGTCCTGGCGAAAAACCAGATGGCGCGTTTCCGCTACGGCGATATGATGACAAGATTCACCGAAGAGGATTTTGAAAACTTTTAAGTTTTAAAACAAAGCCGTGCAGGGGCATGGAAACATGAGGCTGCACGGCATTTGTTGCAATGTATCCGAAGAAAGCTGCCAGCGGCAGCTCCTTCAGGAAAAGCACGGTTTTAGTTACTGTGCACGACGTGAACAGTAACCGGTTTTATGCGCAGCGGGGTCTGCGCCGACAGACAGATTACAGTTACTTGCGAGGTGTGCGATGAAAAATCAATGGATTACCGGTATGGATCTTTCCACCCTGCTGGAGGTGGAGCGCTGCGGCGGAAAATTTTATGACGGGGGAGCCCGCCGCGATGCGATGGATATTCTGAAGGATTATGGGATGAATATGGTGCGGCTGCGCCTGTGGAACGACCCGTTTGACGAAAACGGAAATTCTTACGGGGCGGGCGGCAATGATATAGAGACGACACTTGCGCTGGCGAAGCGCGCGAAGGAAAAGGGAATCGGCTGGCTGCTGGATTTCCATTACAGCGATTTCTGGGCGGATCCCGGAAAGCAGATTCCGCCGAAGGCGTGGAAGGGAATGAACGCAGAAGAGCTGACAGTGGCGGTTCACGATTATACTGCGCAGGTGCTGCAGCGCTGCGCAGCGGAGGATATCCTGCCGCAGATGGTTGCGGTTGGAAACGAGCTGTCCAACGGGCTGCTCTGGCCCTGCGGAAAAACGCCGGATTTTAAAAATATCGTAAAGTTTATCAACGCGGGTATCCGCGCTGTGCATGAGGCGGCGCCGGAAATCCCGGTGATGCTTCATCTGGATAACGGCGGCAACAATGCGCTTTACCGCGGCTGGTTTGACGCGTACTTTGCGGAGGGCGGGGAGGACTTCACCTATATCGGGCTGTCGTATTATCCGTTCTGGCACGGAACGCTGGAAATGCTGCGGGAAAATATAAACGATATCGCGCAGCGGTACGGGAAAGATCTGATTATCGCAGAGGTTTCTATGGGCTACACGATGGAGGATTATCAAGTCTATGAAAAGCTGGACGACAGCCAGAGAAAAGGCATGGCGACCAGAAAAGAGCTTGTGGAAAAGATTGCTTATCCGATGACCCGGCAGGGACAGGCGGATTTTATGCGGGATGTCCTGCAGGTCATCCGGGAGGTGCCGCAGGGACATGGCAGGGGCTTTTTCTACTGGGAACCGGCGTGGATTCCGGTGCCGGGAAGCGGCTGGGCGACGGAAGAGGCCTGCGCGTACATGGGCGAGCAGGGACCTGGCGGAAATGAGTGGGCGAACCAGGCGCTGTTTGATTACGACGGCAATGCGCTTCCGGCGCTGGATGTAATCCGCAGCTTTGCGCAGAACGCCGGGAACGACGGGCAGCCTGCCGGAATGTAAACAGAGAGTGGACAGACGGTCTGCCGGATTTTGAGCGGAAAGCGGACGGAGCACCCGCCGGGGGTTCGCGGGAAAAACGGATGAAATAACATGCTTTCACATGGAAAGCGGACGAAAACAGCGGTTTGTATACGGAAAACAAAAAGAGAGAAGGCGTCCGGCGGCAAAAGGAAAATTGCGCCGGGCGTTCGTGGAAGGGAGAAGAACAGGAAATGGCTGGTATGACAGGAAGAAGAAACGTAGTCTGGAAGACGCCGGAGATTACCTCCTTCGGGCTGAAGATGTTCGCCTGCGCGGCAATGCTGCTGCAGACAATCGGGATTACCGTAGTGCAGAACGGAATCATTCATCTGGGCAGCTACACGCAGGAAGGATTATCAAAGGCGATGGAGGCGGATTCCACCCTCATGATGCAGGCGGGAATCGGCTCCGTCCTGCAGCTTATAGGGGGACTGGCGGTGCCGGTATTTGCGTTCCTTCTGGTGGAGGGCTTTTTAAATACCTCCAGCTACCGCAATTATCTGCTGGGCATGGTCATCTTTGCGCTGCTCAGTGAGATACCTTACGACTACGCCGTCAGCCAGAAGCTCATCGACTGGTCTTCCCAGAATGCGCTGGTGACAATGAGCATCTGCCTGCTGATGCTTTACTTCCTGCGCATGTGCAAAGAGCGCGGCGGCGCCGCAGGTAATCTGATGCAGGCGGTCATCGTGCTCTGCGCAATCGCCTGGGTGACGGTATTCCGCTCTGCGTATGGCCTTTGCATGGTACTGCTGGTGGCAGACTTCTACATCTTCTACACAAAAAATGTGCTGAAAACCATACTCGGCGTAATCGCAAGCCTGCTGTACGTCACAGGACCGCTTTCCTTCTATCCCATCTGGTGCTACAACGGCGTGCGCAAAGACAAATTCTCCAAATACGTCTTCTACGCCTTCTATCCGCTGCACCTGCTCGTACTGGGACTGATTGCGAATCTGCTTCTGTAATGCAGGCAGGATTATTGTAGAGCCTGAGCAGGAAAATAGGGAACGGGAAGACTATGGAAAGCAGCTTTCAAAAGAATTAACACAAAAGTTCGGAAAAGGGGTTTCGCGTTCTGATTTGCAAAATATGATATCTTAGCTACGTTAAGTTTTATATTGATGTATAGCGGAAAATGTGGGAGAATGAAGAGGAGTGTTCGGTAGGAGATTCTTAAATGAAAAAAATTAAGTGCTTTGAAAAGATGATAATGTGATTACAGGAGGCGTAATGGGGAAAATAATTAAAGATACAATTCATGCAAATGGAATCGATATCGGAATTTATACGCAGGATTTTGAAAATGAATTTATTTCATTGACGGATATTGCCAGATATAAGAGCGATGACCCAACGGCGGTTATTCAAAATTGGATGAGAAATCGGGATGTGATAGAATTTCTGGGACTATGGGAAAGGTTACATAATCCAGATTTTAAACCCCTCGAATTCGAGGGGTTTAAAAAGCAGGCAGGAGCAAACGCATTTACAATGTCGCCTAAGAAATGGATAGAAGCTACGGATGCTATTGGTATTGTTTCAAAAGCGGGGCGTTACTGAGGAACATATGCTCATAGCGACATTGCCATGTCTTTCGTAACCTGGATTTCTCCCGAATTCCAGTTATATATTATGAAGGATTATAGGCGATTAAAAACAGATGAAAACAGCCGATTATCTTTGAATTGGAATTTAAACAGAGAGATTTCTAAGTTAAATTACAGGATACATACAGATGCAATTAAAGAAAATCTGCTTCCGCCGGAATTGACATCTTCACAGATAGCTTATACATACGCTAATGAAGCAGATATGTTGAATGTTGTTTTATTTGGAAAAACCGCAAAACAGTGGAAAGATGAAAATCCGACTTCTAAAGGGAATATGAGAGATGCAGCGACATTGAATCAGTTGCTGGTGCTTGCAAATCTGGAAAGCTATAATGCGGTTTTGATTAATCAGGGGAAGAATCAAAAAGAGCGTATGGAATTGCTTCGGCAGTTGGCAATACAGCAATTGCAGACGTTGGAAACAGTAAGTTTAAATAATCTGCCACAATTAGGAAAGTAATTAACGAGAAGAATAGAGCGATAAGAAAAATCAGAAATGTGTATAGAAAGCTGTTTTGGTGATCAATGGCAGCAAAAGCAAGCAATGGTTGCCATTGATTTAAAGATTAATGAATTATGTTTGAGGGCGAAGAAAAGTTAATACTTTTTTTATGGGTATAACGCTTGTTTTGAAAAATGTTTTCCGGTATACTAATACTGTATTAAGATTGTATAAAGATTCATTATTAGTTAGTGCGGGAGGAAGTGCCGATTGCTGTATACGCCGGGGACGAGAGAAAAACTAAAAGAAAAATTAAGGGAGAAGCTGAAGGAATCGCTGCAGGCAGTGCTGCCGATTGTCGTAATCGTGCTGATACTGTCTTTTACCATCACACCGATTTCTCCAAGCATTCTCCTTTGTTTTTTAATAGGCTCGATTCTGGTCATTATCGGGATGATGTTTTTCACGCTCGGCGCGGAGCTTGCCATGTCGCCGATGGGCGAGCGCATGGGTGTGTGCATGGCAAAGACGCAGAAGCTGGGGATGGTTGTTGTGATTTCCTTCCTGCTCGGCTTTATCATTACCATATCGGAGCCTGATTTGCAGGTGCTGGCGCAGCAGGTGCCGTCGGTGCCGAATATCGTGCTGATTATAGCGGTGGCGTGCGGTGTCGGGCTGATGCTTGTGGTGGCGATTCTGCGTATGCTGTTCGGCATCGAGCTTTCGCGGCTTTTGTTTGTCTTATATCTGGCGGTTTTTGTGCTGGTGTTTTTTGTGCCGGAGAGCTTCCAGAGCATTGCGTTTGATTCCGGCGGCGTGACGACGGGACCGATGACAGTGCCCTTTATTATGGCGCTGGGCGTCGGCATCGCCTCCATCCGCAGCGACCGCCATGCGGCGGACGACAGCTTTGGTCTTGTTTCGCTCTGCTCGGTGGGACCGATTATTGCCGTGCTGCTGCTCGGCATGATTTATCATCCGCAGGAGGGCGCCTATGCACTGCAGGAAATTCCGGAGATAGCAGATTCAAAAGAACTCTGGGCGTTATTTGGCGAGGGCTTTCCGGTATATTTCCGGGAGATTGCCCTGTCGCTGCTTCCGATTGTACTGTTTTTCGGTATCTTCCAGATTCTGTTCTTAAAGCTTTCGAAGAAAAATATGGTAAGGATTCTGGTTGGTCTTGTCTATACTTATATCGGGCTGGTGCTGTTCCTCACGGGAGCCAATGTGGGCTTTATGCCTGCCGGAAACTATCTGGGACAGGTGCTTGCGAGCCTGAATCATCCGTGGATTCTGGTACCGATCGGTATGCTGATTGGTTTCTTTATCGTGCGCGCCGAGCCGGCGGTCTACGTGCTCAATAAGCAGGTGGAGGAGATTACGGACGGCATGATTTCTGCGGGAACGATGGGGACGGCGCTCTCCATCGGTGTGTCGGTGTCCGTCGGAATTGCCATGATACGTGTGCTCACCGGTATTTCCATTTTGTGGTTTGTGATTCCGGGCTATGCGATTGCCCTGGGAATCTCCTTCTTTGTTCCGAAAATTTATACGGCGATTGCGTTTGACTCCGGCGGCGTGGCGTCGGGACCGATGACAGCCACCTTTCTGCTGCCGCTGGCGCAGGGTGCCTGCATCGCGCTCGGCGGAAATATTGTCACCGATGCCTTTGGCGTAGTGGCGATGGTAGCGATGACGCCGCCGATTACCATCCAGCTCCTCGGACTGTTTTCACAGCTCAGGGCAAAACAGCCGGAGGTTGCAGAGCTGGGAGAGCTGGACGACGATGCGATTATCGAACTGTAGCGCTATAGACGGGGACTGCGTGAATGCGGCATCCGGTATGGGAGAAACGGGCATTTGCGCGCCGGATATCCGGTGCGGGGAAAGCCGCCGGATGTGCGTGCCGGGCGGCAGATGCGGGAGGAAAATATGAGCGAACTCTATATGATGGTATCTGTTTTAAATAAATATAAAGTAAAGAAGATTTCGGAATTTTACAATCAGCAGGGAATCAGCGTGATAATGTGGCTGATGGCGCGGGGAACCGCCGCCGGGGAGATTCTGGATTATTTTGGTCTGGAGGAATCGACAAAGGTGGTGCTGATTTCGCTGGTCACGCGCGAAACCTGGAATGAGGTGAAAAAGGGGCTGCGCGGGAAGCTGAATATCGAGGTGCCCGGCACAGGGATTGTCTTTATCATTCCGGTGAGCAGCATCGGCGGGAAAAAACAGCTTCAGTTTCTGACGGAGAACCAGAATTTTGTGAAGGGGGAGGAAAGCAGCTTGAAGGATACAAAGTATGAACTGCTGGTCGTTGTTTTAAACCAGGGATATACAGAGCTTGTCATGGATGCGGCGCGCGATGCGGGCGCGGGCGGCGGAACTGCGATTCACGCCAAGGGAACCGGAATGGAGGGGGCAAAGAAATTCCTCGGCGTTTCCCTTGCGGAGGAAAAGGAAATCGTACTGATCGTAGTGAAAAGCGGCGACAAAAACAGTGTGATGCGGGCGATTATGAATGAAGCGGGTCTGGAGAGCAAGGCGCGCGCCATTGTGTTTTCCCTGCCTGTCACAAGCGCGCTGGGGATGCGTCTGATGGAACCGGAGCCGGAGGAATAGAGAAGACGGGAGCTGTAACCGGGAGCCGTGTTATCGTTCGGGCGTCAGCCATGCACAGACAGAACTCAATATGTTTAGCACAGACAGAACTCAATATGTTTAGCGGTTGACACATTATCGGGGAAATGGTACAATAATGGGGGCGGATATTTCCGTCCCCATTGATGCCTCCGGAGGGCATCATGGTATTTGCGAAAACGACAGAGAAGGTGAAACAATGGCGACTTTAAAGGATGTTGCGCGGGAGGCGGGGCTGACCGTCGGCACGGTGTCGAGAGTGCTGAATAACAGGGGGTATATCAGCGAGCAGACGCGGGAAAAGGTGTATGATGTAATGAAGCGGCTGAATTATCAGCCCAATGAAATGGCGCGGTCGCTTTCCAAGCAGACCAGCAATACGATTGGCGTGATTGTTCCGCATATCGTTCATCCCTTTTTCTCGAAGGTAATCAGTAATCTGGAGCAGGCGGCGTACAGCAGCCAATATCGGATACTTCTTTTTAATTCCAAGGAAAAAGAAGAAAAAGAAGAAGAATACATAGAGGCGTGCAGGAGCAACCGGGTGGCGGGGGTCATCCTGTGCAGCGGCTCTTTCAATACTGCAAAATTTAAAAATCTCGGTTTCCCGCTGATTACGATTGAGCGGTTTCTTGACGAGGGGACGGCGGGAATCGAGTGCGACAACTACAGCGGCGGCGTGCAGGCGGCGGAGCATCTGATTGAAAGGGGCTGCCGGCATCTTCTGCACATCGGCGGTGTCAATGAGCTGCCGATGCCCGCGGACAGCAGAAAAGCGGCATTTGACGAGGTGTGCAGGCGGCATGGCGTGGAGCACCATGCGGTAGACCCCGGACAGGTATTTTATGACGACATGAACTATTATCCGGTTATCCGAAGCGCGCTGGAGCAATACCCGGAGACGGACGGGATTTTCGCCAGCTCCGATGTGATTGCGGCGCAGGCGATCCGGGTATGCCACGAAAAGAACATCGAGGTTCCGGGGCAGATGAAGATAGTTGGTTTCGATGATGTGAACATTGCCTCACTTACCTATCCTGCTATCACAACCGTCAGACAGCCGGTAAAGGAAATGGCGGAGGCGGCCGTTTCCGCGGTGGTGCGTTCCGCTGCGGGAGAAATGGTTCCGGCAAGAAGCGTCTTTCCGGTCAGCCTTGTGATAAGGGAGAGCACGTAAAAGCGAGATAAAAACGGTGCGGCTTGTTCTTTTTGAAATTGCCTGCTATAATAGGTGCAGAAAACGAAGAGGGGGGGATACGCGTGACGATTTATGATATTGCGCGGGAGGCAGGGGTATCTGCCAGTACAGTCTCACGGGTTATCAATCATAAGCCGGGAATTCGGGAAGAAACCCGCAGGCGTATTCAGAAGCTGCTGGAAGAGTATGATTATACGCCGGATATTGCCGCCAGAGGGCTTGCGACGCAGGCAACGCGGTTTATCGGTATTTTGATTGAAGATATCCGCGTTTCACACCATACAGAATCGGCATATGTGATTGAACAGGAGATGACACGGCGGGGATATACCTGCATTACTTTCAGCACGGGACCGGACTCCTCCCGCAAGGCGCAGTATATTCAGATTTTGGAGCAGCGGCGTGTGGAAGGCGTCATACTGATTGGCTCCATGTTTGCAAATGACGAAGTGCGCCGGAGCCTGGAACGTTGTCTGGCAGACATTCCGGTTATGCTGGTGAACGGTGAAATGGATTTGCCCAATGTTTACAGTGTTCTGATTGATGAGGAACGCGGGACAGAAGAATGCGTAAAGATGCTGGTCGAAAAAGGCTGCAGACGGCTGGTATATCTGATGGATGTGACGACGCCTTCCAATATAAAAAAACAGAGGGGATTTTGCACGGGACTGCTCCGCTATGGGCTGGAGGCGGGAGAGAATCGCATTTTTACAGCACCGGATGCGGATACCAGTCCGGGCGGCTCTATCAGACGCGGACGCCAGGGAACCTGCCGGCTTCTTGAGTCGGTGCCGGAGGTGGACGGGATTATCTGCGCCACGGATTTACTGGCAATCGGATGTCTGCAGGAGCTGCAGAAGCGTGGGATCGCAGTGCCTGGGCAGGTTTCTCTGATAGGCATCGATAATACGCTCTATGGTCAGCTTTGTACGCCGGCGTTGACTACGCTGGACAACAAGATGGCGCAGGTTAGTTTATCGGCTGCACGTATGCTGCTGGATGTACTGGATGGCAGAACGGTGAATCAGAAGCTGATGCTTTTTACAGAGATTATCAGACGCGAAAGCGCCTGAAGGGAGAATGTGCATAGCGCATTCTTTTTCTTTTCTATAGAATGCAATCGGTTGCAAATAAATG
This sequence comes from Marvinbryantia formatexigens DSM 14469, assembly GCF_025148285.1. Lineage (NCBI taxonomy): Bacteria > Bacillati > Bacillota > Clostridia > Lachnospirales > Lachnospiraceae > Marvinbryantia > Marvinbryantia formatexigens. Next base: position 2,582,748 of record NZ_CP102268.1, read on the forward strand.
ACGTATAAAGATAAGAAATTAGTAGTTTTTCACAAAATAAACAACGAAAATTTGGCTATTATACGGATTGAAATTGGCAAAATATACTGTTAATATAGTACCAGATCGAATCGCAACCGATTGCAAAACAAGGAGGAAAACAATGATATACGGAAACATTCATGCAAAGGAAACAGAAACAGCTTATACGTCTGTTATCCGCAAGGCGCTGGAAATCCTGCGCACTACAGATGTAACAAATATGCATCATGGAAAATATCCGTTGGAGGGGGACAGGCTGATTCTGCAGATCAATGAGGTGACCACCGGTCCGAAGAACACAAAGCGTCCGGAGGTCCACAGAGACTATATTGATGTGCAGTATATGGTTCATGGGCACGAACTGATCGGGTTTTATCCGGACTGCGGGGACGGCGCTGCCCTGGAGGACAATCTGGATTCTAATGACGTGCTGTTTTATCAGGAGCGGGAGGATAATCATGAAATCATGCTGCCTATGACAGACGGATGCTATGCAGTATTTTTTCCGGAAGACGTTCATCGTCCCTGCTGTATGATGAACGGGCCGGAGGAAGTAAAGAAAATTGTATTAAAAATTCGTGTGGACAGCCTGTAAACGGCGTCGGAGAGGGAGGAAAATTTATGCGTGTACCTTATGAAACAATGTTATCAGAATTTGAGCGTGTGCTGAAAAAATATGGATTTACCCCGGACAAGGCGCATGACTCCGCGGAGATTTTTGCTCAGAATTCTCTGGCTGGCGTATTCAGTCATGGACTAAACCGGTTTCCGGTGGTGGTAGATTATCTGCGCAAGGGCGGGATTGATCCGAAGGCAGAAGCAGTCTGCACGGCGAGCTTTGGCGCGATGGAACGCTGGGATGGTCAGCGCGGCTTTGGCCCGCTGAACGCGAAACGGGCGATGGACCGTGCCATTTCCCTGGCGAAGCAGTTTGGCATCGGCATGGTGGCGCTTGGCAATAATAATCACTGGATGCGCGGCGGCACATACGGCTGGCAGGCAGCGGACGCCGGCTGCATCGGTATCTGCTGGTCGAATACCTGCCCGAACATGCCGGCGTGGGGTGCAAAGGATAATCACATCGGCAACAATCCGTTGATCCTGGCGGTGCCGAAATCTGACGGAGAGCATATTATGGTGGACTGCGCGCTCAGCCAGTTCAGCTATGGAAAGCTGGAAACAACCCGTCTGGCAGGGAAAAAGCTTCCGGTGGCAGGCGGTTATGATGAGGAAGGCAGGCTTACCACCGACCCGGCGGCGATTGAACGTACCTGCCGTATGCTTCCGATTGGATACTGGAAGGGCAGCGGCCTTTCGATCCTGCTGGACATGATTGCGACGGTTCTCACAAATGCGAATTCTGTTGCCAGAATCGGCACGTTCGGGGATGAAATTGGTCTGACTCAGATTATGATTGCCATTGATCCATCGAAATTCCAGGATGCGTCTGTGACAGACAGTATCGTGGATGCGATCGCGGCTGATGTGATGAACAGTGAACCGGTGGAGGAAGGCGGAGAGGTACGCTGCCCCGGTATGGGTGAGCACCGCAGTCGCCGGGACAATCTGGAGAACGGCATTCCGGTAGCGGAGGAAAAATGGAACCAGGTCCTGGCAATGTGACGGAAGGGTCTGCAAGACAAAGGAGGAGCCTATCGTGAAGAAAAAACATGTTCTGGTCCTGCAGGCGGTGCTGGGGATGGCTCTGCTGACCGGATGCGGTGTGATAAATGAGGAGGAAGAGAAGACGCAGATTATCCGTGTGGCTTTCAACCAGCCGGAAACACATGCCGAATATATTGCGCTCGCTGATTTTGGCGAAAAGTTTGAGAAGGCTACGGATGGACGATATGAAGTGCAGATTTATCCCAATGCAGTTCTGGGCGACCAGGGACCTGTGACAGAGATGATCCGTACCGGAGCGCTGCAGCTGGCAGTAGTGCCGGTTTCGGTGCCGGAAAGCTACAATGAGGATTTTGCCATCATAGCGGCACCCTATCTTTATGACGATCTGGAACAGATGGAGACGGCTGCCCGCGAAGGCGTATTCGACTCACTGTTTACAACGACGGATAAATTTAACTTTGAAATTGTCAGCCTGTATACTTCGGGCGCACGCCATATCTATACGGATAAGCCTGTTGTCACGCCGGAGGACCTGAAGGGTTATAAAATACGTGTGCAGGATTCGGAGGTCTACATTCAGATGATGAATATGATGGGCGGCGTCGGAATTCCAATGGCGCAGAGCGAGGTCTATGCAGCGGTGCAGCAGCATGTCATCGAAGGCGGTGAAAACTCAGAGGTAGTTTACGACAATTTCAAGCATTATGAGGTCTCGCCTTATTTCAGCTATACGAACCATCTGGTTATGACGGATGTGGTAATTGCTAATCGAGATTTTCTTGATAAGATGGATCCTGAGACCCGCCGGATTTTTGATGAACTGATAAAGGAATCGATGGAAGTGGAATTTGCAGCCTGGGACGAAAATATTGAGCATGCGAAAAGCACGCTGGAAAAGCAGGGGGTTACGTTCGTGGAGTCTGATACAGAAGCTTTTCGGGACAGGTGCGCGCCGCTTCTGGAGTCGATTGCCGGCCGCTCCGATATGACACGCGAGGTGTATGACCGGATTATGGAGATTAAAGCAAGGGAGGAGAATGGGGAATGAAACGATTGCGAAACGCTATCAACAAGCTGGTAGAGGTTTTTTCGGTACTGCTGATCGCGGTCATGGTACTCCTGGTATTGTGGCAGGTAGTAGCGCGCTATATGCTGAACAGTCCCAGCGCTTTCAGCGAAGCGCTGACACGGTATCTGTTTGTCTGGCTGGTCCTGGTCACTGCAACGTATGCCTTTGGAAGCCGGGAACATATGTACATATCGGCGCTCAATGATAAGCTGCGCGGCGGTGTGAAAACGGCTGTCGGCATTGGGATCGAGGCGCTGACGATCCTGTTTGCCGCCTGTGTGATGATATACGGCGGAAGCAGCATTACCGCCATGCAGATGGTTTCCCTTGATTCCAGCCTGCATATTCCTATGGGAATCGTTTATGCCATTATTCCTGTCTGTGGAGTAATTACTGTGTTCTACTGCATGTGCAATATTGCAGAGGAACTTGGGAGAAGAAAGGAGAGTGCCTGATATGTCCCTTGCTGTTCAAACTGCCATTGTCATGGTTGTACTGCTGGTCATTATGCTGGCTATGGGTGTTTCCATCAGCGTATCGGTGGGATTGTCAAGCGCCGTGGCGATGCTCTGTATGCTGCCCGCCGACGTTTCTTTTACAACCAGCGCCCAGCGGCTTTTTGCCGGCGCCAACTCGTTTTCACTGATTGCGATCCCGTTCTTTATACTGGCGGGGAATCTGATGAATAACGGCGGCATCGCGGAGCGTCTGGTGAATGTGGCAAAGGTCATCGCAGGAAGGATGCCCGGCGCGCTGGCGCAGACAAATATTATCGGAAACATGATGTTTGGTGCGATTTCCGGCTCCGGTGCGGCGGCCGCCGCTGCTATGGGCGGAGTGATCGGTCCTATGGAGAAGAAAGAAGGCTATGACGACGCCTATAGCACAGTGGTCAACATTGCCTCTGCTCCCACCGGAATGCTGATACCGCCGTCTAACCTGATGATCGTGTATTCTACCGTTGCAGGCAGTGTTTCGGTTGCGGCGCTGTTCATGGGCGGGTATCTGCCCGGTATCCTGTGGGGAGCGGCTGTTATGGTGCTTGCGGGCATCACTGCCAGAAGGCGGGGATACGTGATTAAAGAAGCGGTAACTGCCAGGATGGCATTAAAAGCGGTTCTGGATGCGATTCCGAGTCTGCTGCTCATTGTTATTATCATTGGCGGCATTCTGTGCGGCGCATTCACCGCTACCGAGGCAAGTGCGGTGGCTGTAGCTTATGCTGCCATACTGGGATTGATCTATAAGGGATTCACAATCAGAGATTTGCCGCGCATTATACTTGCCTCCGCCAAAATGACAGGTATTATCACGTTGATGATCGGGTTATCCTCAATTATGTCGTGGGTGATGGCATTTACCGGTCTGCCGGATATTATTGCAGGCGGGATTCTCTCGATGACAGACAATAAGTACGTGATACTGATGCTGATGAATGTGATTTTACTGGTGGTGGGAACCTTCATGGATCCTACGCCGGCGGTACTTATTTTTACTCCCATATTCCTGCCAATCTGCCAGACTTTTGGCATGCATCCGGTGCAGTTTGGCATCATGGTCAGCATGAACCTCTGTATTGGCACCATTACACCGCCGGTCGGTTCTATTCTGTTTACCGGTTGTAAGGTGGGTGGTATAAAGATTGAGAAGGTAATCAGAGAACTGCTGCCTTATTTCGGTGTAATTCTCATCGCCCTGCTTCTGGTCACCTATATTCCGTCCATTTCTATGGCGCTGCCGGAAGCTGCCGGACTGATTAAATAAAGGAAAGAATAAGGAAAGGAGAAGCCGTCTTGTGGACGGCTTTTTTGTTGCCATGCATCCGAAGGGAGCTGCCGGTGGCAGGTCCTGTAGGTATAGGAATATTGCCGGATTTCCTTTTGAAAACATAACATGCGATGAACATCTATAAAAATGGGATAAAATATCGAGTAATCACTTTTTTGACAAAATCAATGGTAAAATCATACAAAAACGGAAATGAGTTTTCGTGAATATGTACTGAAAATGCAAAAATGGGGCGATTTTATTGTGACAAACGGTTGACATATAAAGTAAGGTATGCTAAGATACGATTATCAAAAAACAAACAGAAAATCTGAAGGAGGATTACAAAATGAAAAGAAAAGTATCTCTGGCAATGGCGGCTGTTATGACAGCTTCGATGGCGGCCGTAGGTTCCGTACCGGCAGCGGCGGCGGATGTATCTATCACGATCTTCAATTCCAAGATGGAGATTCAGAGCCAGCTTGAGGAGAAAGCAGCAGAGTATGGCGAGCAGGCAGGCGTAGATATCGAGGTTTACTACTCCAACGATACGGTTTCCGCCCACATGGCGACCAGATACGCATCGGAGGACCCGTACACACTGGCAATGGTAGACGCGAAGGATATCTACTCTCTGGCAGGAGAACATGCTATTGATTTAAGCGACCAGGAATGGGTGAAGGATACCAACTATGCAATCGGTGTAAACGGACAGATCAACGGCTTCCCGGTATGCGTAGAGGCACGTGGTATCATCTATAATGCAGACGCGATCGAGGCTATCACAGGCGAGACCTTCAATCCGGAAGATTACGCGACACTGGATGCGTTTAAGGGACTGCTGGATACGCTGGTTGCAGGCGGCATGGAATCTCCGGTCGGCATTATGAAGGAGGACTGGTCACTTGGCGGACACTACCTGGCTGAGATTTACGAGCAGCAGGAGGATGTGGATGCGTTTGTGGATTCTCTCTATGCGGGAACCGCGGACCTGATTAACAATGAAAAATTCAACTCCATGATGGACACGTTTGATACACTGATGCAGTACAATTACGCGAAGGATTCCGCGATTGCGGCAGAGCGTGAGGTAACAGAGCAGAAGCTGGCGGAAGGCGAAATCGCGTTCATGTTCGGCGGCAACTGGGACTGGTCCGTAATCAATGCGTATGAGTACAGCGAAAACATGGGTATGATGCCGATTCCGCAGAATACGGAAGACGGAACAAATGCAAAGCTTGTAGGCGGCGGTTCCAAATATTTCTTCATTGATTCTTCCGATAATACCAGCGACGAACAGCGTCAGGCTGCAAAGGATTTCCTCAACTGGCTGGTATACGATGAGGCTGGACAGAGCTTCCTGGTAAATGACTGCGCACTGGTTCCGGCTTACTCCAACATCACACTGGAAGTAGCAGACCCGCTGGGACGTTCCGTAAAGGAATTTGTTGATACAGATTCTCTTATCGCCAACTACGATTATCTGCCGGATGACCATTACTCTATCTGCGGCGCTTCCTTCCAGAAGTATCTGGCAGGCCAGAGCGACCGTGCCGGCTTTGCAACCGAAATTGAAAACTACTGGAAATCTACGACTCCTGTTGAAAAATAAGAAACATGAAGTGTGAGACGCCGGCTGCGTGCCGGCGCCCCGCATCAGAGAGCGTCCCTTCCGTGGGACGGCAAAAAGAAGGAGGAGAGAGAAAGCATGAAAAGAAATACCATGTCGTACAAGATTAAACAGTACGTGATGTTTGCGGGTCCGGCGACGATTCTGTTTGTCGCGGTTGTGCTTCTTCCGTTTGTTTATGGTCTGTATCTGACATTCACAAGCTGGGACGGTGTTTCAAAATCCAAACCATTTGTCGGCTTTGCAAACTATATCGCGGCATTCCGGGATACGGCATACTGGCAGGCGCTTGGAAGAACACTGATTTACTCGGTAATTGCAGTTATTCTGGTTAATGTGGTGGCATTTTTCCTGGCATACCTTGTAACGAGCGGAATCAAGGGACAGAACTTCTTCCGCGCAGGCTTCTTTATCCCGAACCTTATCGGCGGTATCGTACTTGGTTATATCTGGAAATTTGTATTCAACCGTGCGCTGGTGGCGCTGGGACAGGCACTTTCTGTCGGCTGGCTCTCCACCTCGTGGCTGGCGACGCCCAACGGAGCGATGGCATGTCTGATTATCGTATCGGTATGGCAGTACGCCGGATATATGATGCTGATTTATGTCGCCGGTTTTATGAGTGTTCCGAAGAGCCTGATGGAGGCGGCGCAGATAGACGGCTGCACAAAGTCACAGGCAACCATCAACGTAACGATTCCGCTGATGCGTTCTTCTTTTGTACAGTGTCTGTTCCTGACAATCACACGCTGCTTTATGGTTTACGATGTGAACCTTTCTTTGACAAAGGGCGAACCGTTCGGTTCCTCGGTGATGGGTGCCATGCACGTATACAATCAGGCGTTCACATACAAGAATTACGGTACCGGTCAGGCGGAAGCGCTGATTCTGTTCGTTGTCTGCGCAATCGTAGGTGTGACACAGGTTTATGTTGGTAAGAAAGGGGAGGTGGAAGCATAATGGATGCGAATAAGAAAGCGGCGCAAAAGAAAACGGTTTCGCACGTTATCATGATGATTGTGCTTGTAATCCTGCTGTTTTTATTTATCTTCCCGTTCCTGCTGGTTGTAATCAACGTATTTAAAACGAAGGCGGATATTACTTCCAACCCGTTGGCACTGATCGGTGAGCACGGCTTTACGCTGGCGAACTTCCCGGAAGCGATGAAAAAGATGAATTTCCTCACGGTATTCGGAAACTCGCTGCTGGTTACCTCCGTTTCCACGGTGCTGACACTGCTGGTATCCTCGATGGCGGCTTTCGTTATCGTCCGCAATAAGTGGAAAGCGTGCAACATCCTGTTTTCCGGAATGATTGCTTCGATGGTCATCCCGTTCCAGGTACTGATGATTCCGCTGGTATCTCTTTACGGTGGTATCTTCGGAGTGCTGAACAGCCGCACAACGCTGATTCTGATGCATGTCGGTTTCTCGCTGTCGATGGCAACCTTCATGTTCCACGGAGCGATTCACACCAATATTCCGCTGGAGCTGGAGGAAGCGGCGCTGATAGATGGCTGTACCAGATGGCAGACCTACTGGAGAATTGTATTCCCGCTGCTCAAACCGACGATTGCAACGGTTGCGATTATCGACGCGATGGCGTTCTGGAATGACTATCTGCTTCCGAGCCTTGTACTTGGACGCAAGGAACTGTATACGATCCCGATTGCCACCCAGGCTTTCTACGGTACATATTCTACCGATATGGGGCTTGTAATGGCGGCGCTGCTCCTGGCGATGCTGCCGATCCTGATTCTGTACCTGTTCCTGCAGAGATATATTGTAGAGGGTGTAACCTCCGGTGCAGTAAAAGGCTGATGCGAAAGGGTTTTTCTGACGCAGCGGGAAGTGTATCTTGCATTCCCGCTGCGTTTTGTTTATGATATAAATGGTAGAATTGCGGAAGTGCGCAGCACGAAGCAATTCGTCTGGCATTTATGTATAAAGAAGAAACCAAACAGCTTAATGGAGGACACGATGATGGAATATAGTATGGAAATGAAACAGAAGTACCTGGGAATCCCGGTTTATGCAGAGGAACAGGAGGAAATGCTGGAGATTTTTGACGGCGGGGAGAAAATATTTGAATTCCAGGTGCCGGTATGCCAGGACGGAACGGGCAGAAAATGTGATTATTACAGCTATCTGAATATAGAGAAATACCGCGGGCGCACCCTGGTTCTGCGGGGAAATCTGCCGGAAGGATTTTTCGGGGAGATCTGCCAGACGGACAGCTATGCGCAGGAGCCGCTGACAAGACCGCTGATTCATTTTACGGCGCAGAGAGGCTGGATCAACGACCCGAACGGTCTGGTGTATCACAACGGCAGATATCATCTGTTTTTCCAGTACAATCCGATGAATACGCGCTGGCAGAATATGTCGTGGGGACATGCCATTGGTAAGGATCTGCTGCATTTTGAGCAGGTGGAGGATGCGCTCTATCCGGATGAGCACGGTACGATGTATTCGGGCTGCGGGCTTGTCAACGAGCGGGGAATGCTGAATCTGCCGAAGAATGCGCTGCTGTTTTATTACACGGCGGCAGGCGGCATGAATGAGTGGAGCAAAGGAAAAGAATTTACCCAGCGGATTGCTTACAGCACAGACGAGGGGGAGACGCTGGTAAAGCTTCCTGAGGAAGCTGTCGGCGTGATTGAGCAGGACAGCCGGGACCCGAAAATTTTCTGGCATGAGGAGACGCAGGCGTACATTATGGTACTGTGGCTCTGCGGGAATAAGTTTGGCTTTCTGCGCTCAGAAAACCTGAAGGAATGGAACATGACGGACAGCATCGAGCTTGCTGAGGCGTGGGAGTGCCCCGACCTGTTCTGCCTGGAATGCGGCGGCGAGCCTGTCTGGGTGTTTATGAGCGCGGACGGATTCTATTATCTGGGGCAGTTTGACGGCTATCATTTCCGGACGGACGGCGTGCAGAAAAAAGCGTATATCACCGGTCTGCCCTATGCGGCGCAGACCTACAGCGGGACGGCGGACCGCATCATCAGTGTGCCCTGGCTGCGCACGCACAATGCAGGAAAACTTTATACCGGCATGATGGGGCTTCCGCGGGAGCTGCATCTTGAAAAGCGCGGGGAGGATATCCGGCTTGCGCTGCTTCCGGTGCGCGAATATGAAGAAACAAAAGAGACGGCGGCGGAATTTGCGCTCGGCGGGGAGGGCTTTTCTCTGGAAACTGCAGAGGACGCGGTGACGGAGATCGTTCTGGAGCCGTCGGAATGTAAAAATATTTCCATGAAATTCTTCCATCAGGAGCTGGCTATCCGGGACAGAATGATTTTCTGCAAAGAGGAGCGGACATCGCTGCCGGAGGAGATTAAGGATATTCATATCCTGATTGACCGGGGAGTTCTGGAAATTTATGCGAATAACGGGACGCTGAACGTTTATTATGAAACGGATTCGGATGTCCTCAGAGGGAAAATTGAAATTAAGGGCGGAAAGGGGACGGGCAAAATCTGTACCTGGAAGCCGTAAGGAGGAGACCATGCAGACGCAGAAGGAGAAAAAAGGACAGGGCTTTGAGGAAGCGGAGTATCAGAAACGCTTTCAGAGGCATCTGGATGAGCTGAAGTGGCTCTATATGGAATTATATCAGAACGACTGGATGTTTGACGAGCTGTGCGGACAGATGCAGCGGTTTTACCGGGAGCGGCGCGAGGGTCTGAAGGAAATGGACCGCAGGCGCGAGAAAAATCCGGAATGGTTTAAACAAAATGACATGATGGGCATGATGCTGTACGTGGATAATTTTGCCGGCAATCTGCAGGGCGTGCGCGGAAAGCTTGATTATCTGAAGGAATGCGGCGTAAACTATCTTCATCTGATGCCGCTGCTGGAGAGCCCGAAGGGACGCTCGGACGGCGGTTACGCGGTAGCGGATTTCCGGAAGGTGCAGCCGGAGCTGGGCACGATGGAGGACCTCGAAGAGGTGGCGGATGCCTGCCATGAGAAAAAGATGAGTGTATGTATGGATTTTGTGATGAACCATACGTCTGAGGACCATGAATGGGCAGTGCGCGCGCGCCGGGGCGAGGGCGAGTACATGAGCCGCTATTTCTTCTTTGACAATTATGATATACCGGCGCAGTATGAGCGGACGGTGCCGCAGGTATTTCCGACAACGGCGCCCGGCAACTTTACTTATCTGCCGGAAATCGGTCACTATGTTATGACAACCTTTTACCCGTATCAGTGGGATCTGAATTACCGCAATCCGCGGGTCTTCAACGAAATGATGTACAATTTCCTGTTTTTTGCCAATGTGGGAATTGACGTGATTCGCATCGATGCGGTACCGTATATCTGGAAACAGCTTGGCACGGACTGCCGCAATCTTCCGCAGGTCCACACCATTGTGCGCATGATGCGCATGATCGGCGAGATCGTCTGCCCCGGTGTCGTATTGCTGGGCGAGGTGGTGATGGAGCCGTCCAAGGTGGCTCCGTATTTTGGAACGGTGGAGAAGCCGGAATGCCACATGCTGTATAACGTGACGACGATGGCGACGATGTGGAATTCGCTGGCGACCAGGGATACCCGTCTTTTGAAACGGCAGATGGATATTCTGGCAGGTTTGCCGAAGGAATATGTATTTCTGAATTATCTCCGCTGTCATGATGACATTGGCTGGGGACTGGATTATGCAACGCTGCAGTGGTGGGGCATGGAGGAGCGGTCCCACAAGCAGTATATCAATGACTTTTTCACCGGAAAGGCGGCGGGCAGCTACAGCCGCGGCGAGCTTTATAATGCGGATCCGGTGACGGGGGACGCCCGCTTCTGCGGAACGGCGGCTTCCATGTGCGGTGTGGAGAAGGCGGGCTTCGAGCAGGATGATGAGCAGATGACGTATGCAATCCAGCGGGATTTGATGCTTCATGCGTTTATGTTTACGCAGTCCGGCATTCCGATGCTCTATAGCGGCGACGAGGTGGGGCAGACGAATGATTACGCATACAGGGATGTCCCGGAAAAAGCGCCGGATTCCCGTTACGTTCACCGCGGAAAATTCCGTTGGGAGCTGGTGGAAGAGATAAAGCAGCCTGGCACGGTCTCGGAGCGGATTTTCCACGGCCTGCAAAAGCTGGAAAAAATCCGCGCGAACGAAAAGGTATTTACCTCAACGGCAGAGTTTTATACGCTGGAGACCGGCGAGCAGGCGATAATTGGCATCGTGCGCAGGTATGAGGGAGAGAAGCTGATAGGGCTTTTTAACTTCAGCGAATTTGAAAAGACCGCCTGGATTGAAGAGACGGACGGGGAATACAAAGATTTGGTTACCGGGAAGAATATGACGGCATCGGCGGTGAAGGTGCCCGGAAACGGATTCTTCTGGCTGAAAAGAGTAAAATGATAAGGAGAGGCATAGCAAATGGCTATTTTATATAATGAGCAGGCAAAAACATTTACGCTCCAGACGGCAAAGAGCACCTATCAGATAAAGGTGGATGAGCACGGCGTGCTGCTGCACACGTATTATGGCGCGCCCGCCGGTGAAAGTGATTTTTCTTATCTGATCGTTCCGGAGGACCACGGTTTTTCCGGGCAGCCGGGCGATGTAAATGACCGTACCTACTCGATGGATTATTATCCGCTGGAGTATGCGGTTTACGGGAACGGCGACTTTCGCGTCCCGGCGATGAAAGCGGGCAGAGCGGGAGCTGTTCCGGCTCTGGATCTGCGCTATGTCTCGCATCAGATTTATGATGGAAAATACGCGCTGCCTGAGCTTCCGGCGATGTTTGCCGGGCAGGAGAGCGATGTGCAGACACTGGAGATCACGCTGAAGGATTTATATGAAGAGATTTATGTAAAGCTTTTTTACGGGGTGTTTGCAGAGAAAAATGTGATTACCCGCGCGGCGGCGGTGGAAAACCGGGGCACATCTACGGTGGAGCTTGGGCGCATGATGAGCATGTCAATGGATTTTCCGGACGAAGAGCTGGAGCTGCTGCATTTTTACGGAAAGCACGCGGGAGAGCGGCAGGCGGAACGCAGAGCGCTTCCTCACGGCATTACGGAAATTAGCAGCGGACGCGGAACGTCCAGCCACCAGCACAATCCGTTTGTGATTCTCTGTGAGAAGGGCGCGACGGAGGATGCCGGCGGCTGCTATGGAGTTTCGCTTTTATACAGCGGCTGCTTCCGCATTCAGATGGAGCGCGATCAGTTTGACAGCCTGCGCCTGGTATGCGGTCTTTCCGATGACGAATTTTCCTGGACGCTGCAGCCGCAGGAGTGCTTTTATACGCCGGAGGCAGCGCTTTCCTACACGCCGGATGGTCTGACAGATCTGTCGCAGTGTCTGCAGCGGGCTTATTTCGACTGTCTGATACGCAGCCCGTGGAAAAACAAAAAGCGCCCGGCTCTGGTAAACAACTGGGAAGCGACATACTTTGATTTTAACGCGGAAAAGCTGCTGGCGATCGCACGGCAGGCGGCGGACCTCGGACTGGACATGATGGTGCTGGACGACGGCTGGTTCGGAAAGCGCGACGACGACAATTCCGGGCTTGGCGACTGGTATGTGAATGAAAAGAAGCTGGGCTGCAGCCTGAGAGAGCTTGTGGAGGAAATAAAGAAGCTGGGACTGAAATTCGGTATCTGGATAGAGCCAGAGATGGTTTCCGAGGACAGCGACCTCTACCGCGCGCATCCGGAATGGGCGCTGACGATTCCGGGAAGGCAGCCGGGACGCGGCAGAAACCAGCTTGCGCTGGATCTGTCAAACCGGGAGGTGCTGGAATATCTGAAGGGCTGTATCGACCGGGTGATGCAGAGCGCGGATATTTCCTATATAAAATGGGATATCAACCGCTGCATTGACAATATTTACAGCAATGCAAACCCGCAGCTTTCCCAGGGAGCGATCCGCCATCTTTATGTGCTGGGGCTGTACGAGCTGCAGGAATATTTGATTACGCGATACCCGGACGTTCTTCTGGAGGGCTGCAACGGGGGCGGCGGAAGATTTGACGCCGGAATGCTTTACTACGCCCCGCAGATTTGGTGCAGTGACAATACGGATGCAATCGAGCGTCTGCGGATACACTATGGAACCTCCTTTGGCTACCCGATGTCGGCGGTTGCCGCTCATGTGTCGGTATGCCCGAACCATCAGAACGGACGCGTCACGCCGTTTCAGACGCGTGGAATCTGTGCGATGCAGGGGTCGTTCGGCTATGAGCTGGATCTAAGCCTGCTGTCTGAGGAGGATAAACAGGAGGCGCGCAGACAGATTGAATTATATAACAAATACAGCGCGCTGTTTCAGCAGGGGAATTACTACCGCCTGAGCTCGCCGTTTGAAAACCGTGATTTCACCGCATGGAGCTATGTGTCGCAGGATAAAACGTGCGCCTCGCTGAGCGTGGTATTTACGGATTTACATGCAAACCCGAAGCCGCTGCGCGTAAAGTGGAAGGGACTGTTAAAAGATGCGCTTTATGAGGTCGGCAAAGAAACATACACTGGCGCGGCGCTCATGCAGGGCGGGCTGGTGCTGCCGAAACCGCGGTGCAACTACGATTCCTATATGATATGCATTGAGAAAAAATGAATATGCTGCCAGTCCTGCGTGGTGCTGCGGGTGAAGCGGGCATGAAATAAGATCCGGGGTGCCGGGTCTTATTTTAATTGCCATGCATACGACAAAAACGTCCGGTGGACGTTTTTTGGTGAACAAAAATATTCATCCGGATGGAAACGGGAGATTGACATTGCCGGTATTTCGGGCATAATAAAAATGTAAGAAAAAGAATGGACGGGTATATTATGCGAAAGACACAGACGAGAAATACAAAGGGAAAAATTATCGCGGCGGCGTGGAAGCTGTTTTATGAGCAGGGTTATGAGGACACTACGGTTGATGAAATCATCCGTGCGGCACAGACCTCAAAAGGCTCCTTCTATCATTACTTCAGCGGCAAGGACGCGCTTCTGAGCACGCTGGCATATCTGTTTGATGAAAAATATGAGGAGCTGCTCGGTGAAATGGATGAATCTATGGGCAGCTTCGAAAAGCTGATTTATTTAAACAATGAATTGTTTACGATGATCGAGGACAGTATTTCCATTGATTTGCTCGCGCGCCTCTTGTCCACGCAGCTCATCACGCGCGGGGAAAAGTCGCTGCTGGACCGCAACCGCCTGTATTACCGCCTGCTCCGCCAGATAATATCCGAAGGGCAGGAGAAGGGGGAGCTGCGCGCCGATGTTTCCGTGGGCGAAATTGTAAAAATCTATGCGCTCTGCGAGCGCTCCTTTCTCTACGACTGGTGCATATCGGGCGGCGAATACTCCCTGCGCAGCTACTCCCAGCGTATGCTGCCGATGCTGCTGGCGGATTTCCGCTTGTAAACCGGGACGGGATGCGGAGACAATCTGCATAAGGCGGCGGACCAGACTTGCCGCAGAAAGCTGATGTTTAAATGAATTTGCGAAGCTTACTGTGAACGGAGTAAACAGAAATAGGACCTGGGATACCGGAAGTTTATTTGGTATGTTTCCGGATATTGTTCTTCATAATCAATAAGAGAAATGAAAATGAATATTTATAGGACTATAAAATATAATTGACATTTCAAATGAAATATGATATCATCAAAATACCTCTAAAACATTTGTAACAGTTCTGGCATCTCGCCATTATTACAGGAATGAACAGACAGCTATGGGGGATGCAGGAACGCAGAACAGAAGCGTGCCGCCCTCAGAAAAACAGAGACGAAAGGGAGCGCGTAAATGGGACGGAAGAGAGCGCTGCAGTGGCACCCGGCTTTTTTCGCTGCGTTGAGAGCAATGGAGGAGAAAAAGCAGTGCGGTCTGCAGATACAAAGGGAATATAATCTGGGGACGAAACCCAGGCAGATCGATGTTCTGATTACGAAGAATAATCCGGAAAATGAAGCGCGAAGTGGCATCGGAAGGATTTTCAGAAAACATAATATAGTAGAGTATAAGGGACCGTCAGATAAATTAAATTGTAACGACTTTTATAAGGTATGCGGCTATGCGTGCTTTTATATAGGGGATGCGCGGCGGGTACTGGAAATTGACCCGGCTGAGGTTACGCTTACCTTCGTGTGCAGCAGTTATCCGGTGAAGCTGGTACGTCACCTGGCAAAACAGTATGGTATCCGGGTGAAAAAAGAGGAAGCGGGAATTTATTATTTAAAGGGGAGCTGTTTTCCGGCACAGATTATTGTCAGCCGCAGGCTGAATCCGGAAAAGTATCTGTGGCTGTATGCACTTCGCAGTGATTTGGATGCCGGTGAGCTTAAAATGGTCCTTGGAGATTACGAAAAACACCGGGAATCAGTGGATTACCAGTCGATGATGGATATTATCATCCGGGCAAACCGGGAGAGAATGAAGGAGGACGAAATGTGTGAGGCGCTGAAGGAATTATACGAGGAAATATATGCGGAAAAACTGGAAGAGGAATTTGCGGCAAGGGAAAAGCTTGGCGAAGAACGCGGAGAAAAGCGTGGAGAGAGGCGCGGAGAAAAGCGTGGTGAGAGGCGCGGAATCAGGCGCGGCGAAATGATTATGGGCAATCTGGTAAGTGTTTTACTGGAGAGCGGACGCACAGAGGATTTGCAGAGGGCGGCGGAGGATCAGACTTACCGCAGAAAGCTGATGAAGGAGCTTGGAATATCAGGAAGGCGGTCTTAGAAAATGGTTCTGATAATGTTGTACTACAAAAAATACAATAACGTATAAGAAATATTTTTTATTTCGTCTGGTCAAAAAACACTTTAAATAAAAGAAAAAATAAAGATAATATGAAAAATAGTATAGAATTTGGTCTGAACTTCGTTCTGCTTGCGGTACAGAAGCCGCTGTGTTATACTTTCAGAATACGAGCTGCCGGGCACGGCGGTCTGAGGGAGGAGAACGATTATGACAATGATAACACCAAAGGTCTGTATTCTGATTGCGATAGTGGTTTATCTGGCAATGGTGCTTTACATAGGCTACCGCTGTTCGAAGCAGAATAAGAGCACAGATGATTTTTACCTTGGCGGAAGAAAGCTGGGACCATTTGTTACGGCGATGAGCGCCGAGGCTTCGGATATGAGCAGCTGGCTTCTGATGGGACTGCCGGGTGTGGCGTATCTGACCGGCGTTGCGGATGCCGGCTGGACGGCGATTGGGCTTGCCATCGGTACCTACATTAACTGGCTGGTTGTGGCAAGAAGGCTGCGCCGTTATTCACATATTGCGAATAATTCCATTACCCTGCCGCAGTTTTTTAAGAACCGTTACCATGATAAGCATGCGCTGCTGACGATTTCCGCGGTTATTATCGTGATTTTCTTTATTCCGTACACGGCGTCCGGATTTGCGGCGTGCGGAAAGCTGTTTTCCAGCCTGTTCGGCGTGGATTATTTTGCGGCGATGGTGGTCAGTGCGGTCGTTATCGTGGGCTATACGATGCTTGGCGGATTCCTGGCGGCGTCCACCACAGACTTTGTACAGAGTATCATCATGTCTGTTGCGCTGATTGTCGTGCTGGTGTTCGGCGTAAGCGTGGCGGGCGGTTTTGACGCGGTGCTGGAAAATGCGAAGGCACTGCCGGGGTATTTATCTTTCACACAGACCTATGACCCGGTTACGCAGACGGCAGGACCTTACGGAACGATAACCATCTTTTCCATGCTGGCATGGGGGCTTGGCTATTTTGGAATGCCGCATATTCTGCTGCGCTTTATGGCAATCGAGGATGAAAAGAAATTATCCCTGTCCCGCAGGGTGGCAAGCATCTGGGTGGTGATCTCTCTTACAGTTGGCGTTGCCATCGGAATTATCGGCTATACGATGAGCAAGGTCGGGGCGCTGGAGGTGCTGGAAGGCTCGGCGTCGGAAACAATTATTGTAAAAATTGCAGATTTACTCAGCCAGAACGGAATTATCCCGGCGCTGCTTGCGGGGCTGATTCTTGCGGGAATCCTGGCGTCCACGATGTCCACGGCGGATTCGCAGCTTCTGGCGGCATCCTCGGCAGTTTCCTCCGACCTGCTGGGGGAACGTCTGGGGAAAAATGATAAATCCGGTATGCTGGCGGCGCGGATAACACTGCTGGTAATTGCTGTGATCGGTATTTTTCTTGCAAGAGACCCGGACAGCTCGGTATTTGGCATCGTGTCCTTTGCGTGGGCGGGCTTTGGCGCTTCCTTCGGACCGGTTGTGCTGACTGCGCTGTTCTGGAAGCGCTCCAACAAATATGGTGCGCTGGCGGGCATGGTAGCAGGCGGCGTGATGATTTTTGTCTGGAAATATCTCGTGAGACCGTTGGGCGGCGCATGGAATATCTATGAGCTGCTGCCGGCATTTCTGGTTGCGCTTGCCGCTATTATTGTGGTGAGTCTGCTTACTCCGGCGCCGGAGAAATCGATTCTTGAGGAATTTGAGCGCGCCCGCAGCGGAAAACAGGTGTAAAATAACTCCGTAATCAGGCAGATGGCTGGTTACTGTTTGCGTCAGCCTCAGACGTCCGGTTGGTTACTGTTGGCACCAGCCTCAGGCACCCGGTTGGTCATTGTTTGCGCAAGTTTCGGACGCCTGCTGTGAAATCTGTCCGCTGCAAAAATAAAGGGGTTTGAAAGAAACGGGAAATATGGTATGATATGGCTGTCACAGGAAAACTGCGGCAGCCTTTTTGGATATATTCGGAAAGATAAAATGCCGGAAAGACGGTGTGTCGGGGAAACAAAAAATCTTTGTGTACA
Organism: Marvinbryantia formatexigens DSM 14469; assembly: GCF_025148285.1. NCBI lineage: Bacteria > Bacillati > Bacillota > Clostridia > Lachnospirales > Lachnospiraceae > Marvinbryantia > Marvinbryantia formatexigens. The sequence continues at coordinate 2,600,619 of NZ_CP102268.1, forward strand.
GAGCGTATTTTATATAAATGACAGGAGGGGCAGAAAATGGGGACTCGTTTTTATAAACTGGCGGCGGTACTTTCGATGTGCATGCTGCTTGCCGGATGCAGGGACAAGGGACCTTCAGAGGTGGAGCTTGCGCGGGATGAGGGAATCAGCTATATGGAGCAGGCGGACTATCAGAATGCCATTACCGCTTTTGAAAATGCGTACAGCCTCTGCGACGAAAAAATGCCGGAGACCAAAACGGACATCAGTCTTTATGAAGCGGCATGTCAGTTTAAGATGGGGGATTTTGAAGGAGTAAAGGATACCTGCAGCAGAATTCTGGAGCTTGCTGAGAATGTGGATGCCTATTACATGCGTGGCGCCGCCTTTTTAAAGCTTGGCGAGGCGGAGCTGGCGAAAGCGGATTTTGATGCGGCATCGCTGCTGGCGCCGGAGGATTACGGGCTGTTTTTAGATATTTATAAGCAGTACGAAGAACAGAACCAGTCGGCTGTCGGGGATGAATATTTGCAGAAAGCGTTAAATATTCCGGGCGAAGAGATGGAAGACTATTATCAGAAGGGAAGCATTTATTTTTATCTCGGAGAATATACAAAAGCCCAGGAAATGCTGGCAAAGCCGGCGGAGGCGAAGCACAAAGAGGCGATGATGCTGATGGGCGAGGTGTATCTTGCGCTGGGCGACAGCGTTCACGCGCGCAATGTATATCAGCAGTATATGGAAGAGTACGGCGAGGCGGCGGAGGCTTACAATGGAATCGTGCTGTGCGAGCTTGCGGACGGAAACTATGACGCGGCAATCTCGTCGGCGGAGACGGGGCTGGCGCTGGAGGCGGACGAGAGCACAAAGCGGGACCTTCTTTATAATGAAATCGTTGCCTATGAGCGCAAGGGAGACTTTGCGACGGCAAAGACGGTAGCGGCACAGTTTGCAGAGCTGTATCCGGATGATGAAGAGGGAAAGAAAGAATACGATTTTCTGAGTACAAGATAAGGAGCGTTTCATGACAGGCATAGAGATTTCAACACCCGAAGAGCGGGTTATTCTGCTGGGGGTCAGTGTGACGGACGCAGACGGGGCAAAGCAGTCTCTGGACGAGCTGGAGGAGCTGGCGAAGACGGCGGGAGCGGTTACGGTCGGAAAAATGCTCCAGAACCGTGAACAGATACATCCGGGCACTTACATCGGCAGGGGGAAAATAGAAGAAGTAAAACAGATGGCATATGCGCTGGAGGCGGATGCCGTCATCTGCGATGACGAGCTGTCGCCCGCCCAGCTTCACAATCTGCAGCAGGAGCTGGATATGAAGGTACTGGACCGGACGCTGATTATTCTGGATATTTTTGCGGCGCGCGCCTCCACCAGCGAGGGAAAAATCCAGGTGGAGCTGGCGCAGCTCAAATACCGGCAGGCGCGTCTGGTGGGACTGCGCAATTCCCTGTCCCGCCTTGGCGGCGGCATCGGCACCAGAGGTCCCGGTGAGAAAAAGCTGGAGATGGACCGCCGCCTGATCAAAGACCGCATCGCACAGCTTAACCGGGAATTGTCAGAGGTGAAGCGGCACCGCGAGGTGACAAGAAGCAGGCGGATGAGGCAGCAGACACCGGTGGCGGCGATTGTCGGCTATACCAACGCGGGCAAGTCGACGCTGCTGAACACACTCACCGGCTCGCAGGTGATGGAGGAGGATAAGCTGTTCGCCACGCTCGACCCGACGACACGCGTGCTGGAGCTGCCCTCCGGGCAGGAAATGCTGCTGACAGATACGGTCGGTTTTATCCGGAAGCTGCCGCATCATCTGATTGATGCGTTCCGCAGTACGCTGGAGGAAGCGAAATATGCGGATATCATTCTGCATGTGGTGGATGCCTCCAATCCGCAGGCGGAGCAGCAGATGGCGGTGGTGTATGAGACGCTGGAGAACCTCGGCGTTTCCGGAAAGACCGTGATTACGCTTTTTAACAAACAGGACAAAACGCTGACGGGGGAGACCCTGCGCGACAGCAGGGCAGACCGGGTGATTCCGGTGTCTGCAAAATATGGCAGCCGTCTGGAAGAACTGAAGGCGGTGCTGGAGGAAATCCTCAATGAGCGGAATGTGCTGATTGAGCGGCTGTATTCCTATAGCGACGCCGGTCTGATACAGCTCATCCGCAGGCACGGGCAGCTTCTTCAGGAGGAATACCGTGCGGACGGCATTTATGTGCGCGCTTATGTGCCGATGGAAATATACGGCGCAGTATCGCCCTAGAGAGATGCGAATTGTACTGATATTCGCAGCACTCCACTCACATGCGCAGTCGTCGCCTCTTTGAGGCTCCAGTTCCGCTCCTTACGGAGCTAAGACTGCTTATGTGGGTGGAGTGTCTGCTTCGCAGACTTGATGTGGCTATACAGCCAGTCTCTTACATGCAAGCATGACGAGCCTGACTGTATAGCCACATCGGCTGCGAATAGTAACTCTTTAGCCAAAAAATTTTCTTGACAATGGTATCCCCGTCGTCATATAATGCAGATGTAGCTACATTCTACAATTTTTTATTTATTTATGGAGGTACCGAAATGAACAAGGGTACAGTTAAGTGGTTCAACGCAGAAAAGGGTTATGGATTTATCACAGGCGAAGACGGAGCAGATGTATTTGTACATTTCTCAGCTATCCAGGGTGAAGGATTCAAATCTCTGGAAGAAGGTCAGGCTGTTTCTTACGATTTGACAGAAGGCGCTCGCGGAATGCAGGCAGCTAACGTTGTTAAATTATAAATGACAGAGTAATTCCTACTAGCGTAAAAAAGGAGCTGCCGCACAGTTGATGAGGTCAACTGCGGCAGCACTTTTTTGTTGCCAGGCATACGACAAAAACGTCCGCTGGACGTTTTGTGGTTGTCATGCATCCGAAAGGAGCTGCCAGCGGCAGGTCCTGCAGGTTCTATTTGATTTTGATAAACAGCCGTATAGGCGGGGAGACATTATGCCGGATATTATATATGAAGATAAGCAGCTTCTGGTCTGCCGAAAGCCTGCCGGGCTTGCCGTGCAGAACGCTTCGTTTGGCAGGATGGATCTGGAGAGCATGGTGCGCAACTATCTTATGGAAAAGAGCGGAAAGCCGAATCCATACCTTGGCGTGGTACACCGTCTGGACCAGCCGGTGCAGGGACTGCTCGTTTTTGCGAAAACACCGGCTGCTGCGGCAGCTCTGAGCGCCCAGGTACAGGACGGGCGGATGACAAAGGAATATCTTGCCGTCGTCTGTGGAAAGCTGCCGGAAAAAGAGGGAGAGCTGGTTCATTTTCTGAAAAAGGAGCCTGCCGGAAACTGTTCGCGCGCGGTGGGAGAAAAGACGCCGGGCGCAAAACGGGCGGAGCTGTCCTACCGGGTGCTTGCGGAGGCGGACGGACGCGCGCTCGTGCGGATAAAATTGAAGACGGGGCGGCATCATCAGATTCGTGTGCAGATGGTGGCCTGCGGCGCGCCGCTTTACGGGGATGCAAAATACAATCCGGGGGCGCAGCGCGGGGAACGGCTGGCACTGTGCGCGGACAGGCTGTCCTTTGTGCATCCGGCGGGCGGAAAGAGAGTGGAATTTACCTGCCGCCCGGATAATTTTCCGGCTCCCTGGGAAGGCTGAAAGCAGGCGCCGGAACCTGGAAAGACGGGCAGGCTGAAAGTAGGTGCCGGAGCCTGGAAAAATGGGAAGGCTGAAAGCAGGTGCCGGAGCCTGGAAAAACGGGAAGATAGAAAACAGGCAATGGAAATCAGAAAAACGGGAAGACAGAAAATAATACCGGCAAGCTGGCGGGAAGGAGAAAGGGAACGATGATAAAACTGGCGGCATCGGATATAGACGGGACGCTGGTCCCGGAGGGAACAAACGAACTGAATGCGGATATTTATGAGGTGATCCGCAGGCTGCAGGAAAAGGGCGTCCTGTTTGCGGCGGCGAGCGGACGGCATTACAGCAGCATGCGGTATCTCTTCAATGAAATTGCAGACGATATCTTTTTTGTCACCGAAAACGGTTCCTGTGTGCTGAAAAATGACAGGATTATTTCTGTGACTTACATTCCGGCGGAGACGGCGGAAGCGATTGTGCGGTATCTGCACAGCCGCGGCGAGACGGAAATCATTCTCTCCACACCGGAGACGCTCTATACAGAATCTCCGAGAAAGGAGTTCCAGGACGGACTGAGAGCGCTTCACATTCATTTGAAAGTGGTCCCGGACCTGCTTCCCTATTGTAAAAAGACAAACAAAATTGCCGTCTACCGGCAGGAAAATCCGGAGGAGCTGGAGGAGGAGCTGCAGAAGCGGTTCGGGGAGGCGCTGAACGTGGTGAAAGCGGGAACCTGCTGGATCGACTGTATGGACAAAACGGCGGACAAGGGCATCGCTCTGCGGCGGCTGCAGGAAACGCTGCATATTACGAAGGCGGAGACGATGGCTTTTGGAGACAACTGCAATGATATCGGTATGATAAAGCAGGCGGGCGAGAGCTATGCAGTGGCGAACGCGCATCCGGCGCTGAAGGCGGCGGCAAGGTACGTGGCGCCCTCGTACAGAGAGGACGGCGTTCTGCGCACCTTAAAAGAAAAAGTGCTGGCAGAGGACGGGAAATAAAAGCCTCTGCTACAATCACGACACATGGCTCATTGCCCGCGGGAATAAAGGAAAGAACCTGCCTTGCGGGAATAAACAGAAAGAATACCGTGCATACTAAGGAAAACGAAAAACGCCGCTTTTGATAAACGCTGCGGAACCGGAAAAGATGGGGGATGAGTATGCACAAGCCATATAAGGATGCCATAAAACTTACGGGAATTGCCATCGCAGTATTTCTTGGAATGAAGTACATACTGCCGGTCGCGATTCCTTTTTTCATTGCCTGGGTGCTGGTGCGCTTTCTGATGCCGGGAGCGGTTTTTCTGGAAGAAAAGCTGCATCTGAAAAAGGTGCTGGCGGGCGGGATTCTGCTGGTGCTGCTGACAGGCGCGGCGGGAATCGCGCTGTATCTGCTCGGAAGCACGCTGATCCGGCAGGTATGCAATCTGGCGGCTAATTTTGACATCTATATGCAGAAAGCGGAAAATCTGCTGAAGGTGTGCTGCAGCGCTGTGGAGAAAAACACCGGCATCCACGCGCAGGCGGTGGAGAATTTTATCTACGACAATATGCTGGTGGTGGAGCAGCGGCTCCAGACCTATGCGGTGCCCGATGTTCTGAAGAATTCTATTTCGTATCTGATGTCAATGCTGGAATGGCTCGGCGTGGTGCTGATTGTATTTGTATCCTACATGCTGATTTTAAAGGACTACGAAAAACTGGGAGAGGTGCTGAAAAAATACGGCATCTACGAGCGGACGCGCAAAATAAATGCGGCGATGATGTCACTGGGCGGCGCCTGGCTGCGCGCGCAGCTTCTGATTATTCTGACGGTCACGATTATCTGTGTGGCGGGTCTGGCGCTCCTGGGATATCCTTACGCGCTGCTGCTGGGAATTGTCATCGGGCTTCTCGACGCGCTCCCCTTTATCGGCACCGGAACCATCCTGGTGCCGTGGGGCGTAATCCAGATGTTTACCGGAAAATTCTGGCTTGGCGTCTGTCTGATCGTATTGTTCCTGATTATCAATACGCTGCGGGAGTTTCTGGAGCCGAAGCTGATTGGCGACCGCATGGGGATTTATCCGATTGCGATGGTAGCCGCCGTCTATGTCGGAATCTGCGTGTACGGCGTTGCCGGGGTGGTGCTTGGTCCCATCAGTCTGATGCTGATAATTGAGATATTCCGGGAAATGCGGGAAGAAAAAGATATGAAATAAAACCGTAAACGAAGGATACCGCCGGAAGCCGGGGAGGTATCGCGAAAATGGCAGATAGACGAAAATGATGATATGCACAATTTTCAGACGAAGAAGCGAAATTATCCGGAGGATTTTTGAAACTTAACTGGACATTTTGCTTAAAATGCATTAGAATGAGAACCAAATGAAAGGGAGGAGCGTGTATGAATTTTAAGAAAGATGTATACCGGAACATCGCAATGATCACCCAGATAGGCATCAGCATGCTTGCCCCTGTTATTTTATGCGTCTTTATAGGGACACAGCTTGATGAGCATTTCGGCTGGAACACGGTGCTGCCGCTTCTGATTCTGGGGATTCTGGCAGGCTGCCGCAATACCTGGATGCTGATGCAGGAAATGATACCGAAGGATAAAAAATCCGGAAAGAGGGATAGAGGCGATGGAGCGGATTAAGCGTTTTTGTAAAAACTTACATCCGACGCTGAAGGAGCTGCTCTGCGGGATATTTCTGTGGGGACTGCTGCTTGCTCTGGTGCTTGTCTGGTTTTCGGATTCGAAGCCGGCGTTTCTGCTCAGTCTCTTTGCGGGTGTCCTTGCAGCCGCAGGCATGGCGTTCCACATGTGTCATTTTATCGAGGATTCCCTGGAGCTTACGCAGGAGGATGCCTCCAGACACATGAAAAAAGGCACTGTTCTGCGCATAGCGGCGGCAATGGTGCTGGCGGTGCTGGTATGGCTGCTCGACGGGGATATCGTCGCGGTATTTCTCGGACTGCTTACGCTGAAGCTGGGGGCTTACACACAGCCACTGATACACAGGCTCACCGGCAGGGCGAAAAAAGCATAATGGCGCATGATTAATTACAGAAAGAAGGTGAGAAGGTGGAAAGTGCTGGTTTTAGCGGAGGATTCCTGCTGTCGGGAGGAAACGATGTAGACTTTATGGTACATGGTCTCATCAAATACGAGCTGTTCGGTCAGGAACTCTGGATTACCACGACCCATGTCAGCGTCCTCATTGTGATGGCGGCGCTTCTGATTTTTGCCATTGCGGCAAACCGCAGAATGAAGCGTGCCGAGGAGATTCCGGGAGGCTTTCAGAATGTGGTGGAGCTGATCGTGGAAATGCTGGACAAGATGGTTGAGGGCAGTATGGGCAAATATGCCGGGAAATTTGTCAATTACATCAGTGCCCTGTTTTTGTTTATCTTTGTCAGCAACATATCCGGTCTTTTCGGACTGCGACCGCCCACTGCGGATTACGGCGTTACATTGCCGCTCGGTCTGATTACGTTTGGGATTATCCAGTACAACAATATCAAGTACAATAAGGCCGGGGCTTTTACAGGGCTGTTTCAGCCGCTGCCGCTTTTGTTCCCAATCAATCTGATTGGTGAAATCGCAGTACCGTTTTCACTGTCCCTGCGTCTTTTCGGCAACATCCTGTCGGGTACGGTTATGATGTCCCTGATCTATCAGTTGCTCACAAAATTCGCAGTTGGCTGGCCGGGCATTCTGCATATTTATTTTGATGTGTTCTCCGGAGCAATCCAGACATACGTATTCTGTATGCTGACGATGGTATTTACCAGAGACAAGATGCCGGGAGAAGATTAAAGGAAAAAATTTAAACAGGAGGAATAAAAAATGATTACAAACGAAGGTTTAATTTTAGCGTGTTCTGCAATCGGGGCAGGTCTGGCAATGATAGCCGGTGTTGGTCCTGGTATCGGACAGGGTATCGCAGCAGGTTACGGTGCAAACGCCGTTGGAAGAAATCCGGGCGCAAAATCCGACATTACCTCCACGATGCTTCTTGGACAGGCTGTTGCCGAGACGACCGGTCTGTACGGTCTTGCAATCGCGTTCATTCTGCTGTTCGCAAACCCGCTGCTGGGCAAACTGTGATGCCAGGGGCAAAGGTCAGAAACCACGTCGTGCCTGCACGAAGGTGGTTGAATGACTCTGGGACCCGCTAAAATATCACAATATATAAAAGCAGGCAGAATTAAAGAAAAACGCTGCCGCAGTTCCGCGAGGTGTTTCGACCGGAAGGGAGAAACCTGAGATATGTGGCGCCGGACGAGGTCCGTGTGCATCGCGAAGCGGTTCTGCGAGCGCAGCGAGCAGAAAGGAGGCGAAACCGTGGAAAGGTTATTTAATCTGGATCCGCAGCTTCTGGCGGATACCGTGCTTCTGATGCTTGCCATGCTGGTAATGTACACGCTTCTGTCCTATCTGCTTTTCAATCCGGCAAGGGATTTCCTGAAAAAGCGGCAGGAGAGAATCAAAAATGACATTGATACAGCGCAGGCGGACAAGGAGCAGGCAAAGCTGCTGAAGGAAGACTACGATGCCAGAATTAAAAATATCAACAAAGAAGCAGACGAGATTTTAAGTCAGGCGAGACAGAAGGCCCTGCAGAACGCGGAGGACATCAAGGCGCAGGCAAATGAAGAGGCGGCGCGCATCATCGCGCGGGCGCAGGCGCAGATCGAGCTTGATAAAAAGAAGGCTGCGGACGATATGAAGAAAGAAATGATTTCCATTGCTTCGCTCATGGCAGGGAAAGTGGTTGCTGCATCCATCAATACGGAGGTGCAGGAATCCCTCATGGAAGAAACCTTAAAGGAAATAGGTGATGATACATGGCAAAGTTAGTATCCAAAACATATGGCGATGCCCTGTTCGACCTTTCCGTAGAGGAAAACAGTGTGGATGCCATGATGCAGGAGGTGCTTGCCGTCCGGGAAGCATTGGCGGAAAATCCGGATCTGGCACAGGTTCTGCGTAATCCGGACATCGGAAAAGAAGAAAAGCTGAACCTGGTGGAAAAGGTATTTAAAGGCCGCGTCAGCGACAATCTGACAGGCTTTCTGCGCATCGTTGTCGACAAACAGCGATACGGCGAGCTGGATGCCATATTGGATTATTTCGTGGCAAGAGTAAAGGAATACAAAAAAATCGGCATGGCACATGTCACCTCGCCGATGGAGCTTTCCGAAGAATGGAAAGCGCGGATCAAAGAAAAGCTGCTGGCGACGACCGGCTATGTGGAAATGGAAATGACCTATGCCGTCGACCCTGGATTGATCGGCGGGCTGGTTATCCGCATCGGCGATACCGTGGTGGACAGCAGCGTCCGCAGCAGGCTGGCAGACGTTGTCCGCAGGCTGCAGAGAACGTCACTGGAACCGCAGAAGGAAATGCGGGAATAAGATAGAAAGGACACAAACCTCATGAATTTAAGACCAGAGGAAATCAGTTCTGTAATTAAGGACGAGATAAAAAAATATTCCTCCAAAATGTCTGTTTCAAATGTGGGAACGGTCATGCAGGTGTCGGACGGGATTGCCCGTATTCATGGTCTTGAGAGCGCAATGCAGGGCGAGCTGCTGGAATTTCCGGGAGAAGTCGAGGGCATGGTGCTCAACCTGGAAGAGGACAATGTCGGCGCCGTACTGCTCAGCGATGCGACCAGCATCAGCGAGGGCGATACGGTAAAGACGACCGGACGGGTGGTTTCCGTGCCGGTCGGCGATGGTATGCTCGGCAGAGTTGTCAACGCGCTTGGTCACCCGATTGACGGAAAGGGGCCCATCCCTTCCGACAAGACAAGGGAAATTGAGCGTGTGGCTCCCGGCGTTATCACCAGAAAATCCGTAGACACGCCGCTGCAGACGGGTATCAAGGCGATCGACTCGATGGTGCCCATCGGACGCGGACAGCGTGAGCTGATTATCGGAGACAGACAGACTGGAAAGACTGCCATTGCGATTGATACGATCATCAATCAGAAAGGGCAGGGCGTAAAATGTATTTATGTGGCAATCGGACAGAAATCTTCTACCGTTGCCAATATTGTAAAAACTTTGGAAGAATACGGGGCGATGGATTATACGACCGTGGTTGCTTCCACTGCCAGCGAGCTTGCGCCGCTGCAGTATATTGCACCGTACAGCGGCTGCGCGATCGGTGAGGAATGGATGGAGAACGGCGACGACGTGCTGATCATCTATGATGATTTATCTAAGCATGCGGCGGCTTACCGTACGCTGTCCCTGCTGCTGAGGCGTCCGCCAGGCCGTGAGGCATATCCGGGAGACGTTTTCTACCTGCACTCCAGACTGCTGGAGCGTGCGGCGAAGCTCTCGGACGAGCTGGGCGGCGGTTCCCTGACAGCGCTCCCGATTATCGAGACGCAGGCGGGCGACGTATCCGCATACATTCCGACAAACGTTATCTCCATCACGGACGGTCAGATCTATCTGGAGACCGAAATGTTCAATTCCGGCTTCCGTCCGGCGGTAAACGCGGGTCTTTCCGTATCCCGTGTAGGCGGCGCGGCGCAGATCAAGGCAATGAAGAAGATTGCGGCGCCTATCCGTGTCGAGCTGGCACAGTACCGCGAGCTGGCGGCGTTCTCACAGTTCGGTTCCGAGCTGGATGCCGACACCAAGGAAAAGCTGGCACAGGGCGAGCGTCTGAAAGAAATTCTGAAGCAGACGCAGTATCATCCGATGCCGGTTGCGGAGCAGGTTATGATTATTTATGCCGCCACCAGAAAGTATCTGCTGGATATTGCGGTGGAGGATATTCTGCCTTTCCAGGATGCGCTGTTTGAACTGGTGCATACCAAGTATCCGGAAATACCGAAGGCGATCAACGAAACGAAGGAGCTTCCGGAGGAGACGGAGAAGCTGCTGGTGCAGGCAATCGGAGAGTGCAAGGAAAATTTTAAAAAGTAAGGGGTGATACCAAATGGCTTCCATGAGAGACATACAGAGGCGTAAAAGCAGTGTATCGAGCATCGGACAGATTACAAAAGCCATGAAGCTGGTATCTACCGTAAAACTGCAGAAGACGAAGCAGCGTGCGGAGCAGGCAAAACCATATTTCGACAAGATGTACCGCACGGTTGCGCATATCCTGTCACATTCCGGACAGATACAGCATCCTTACCTGCAGGGCGGGGAGAGTAAGAAGAAATGCATCATCACCATTACCTCCAACCGTGGACTTGCGGGCGGCTACAATTCCGGCGTGGAAAAGCTTATCACCGGAAGCGGCTTTGCAAAAGAGGATGTGGAGCTGATTACCATCGGAAGAAAGGGCAGGGAGTTCCTGGAGCGGAGAGGCTATACGATTCGCGCCGACTACAGCGATGTCATGAACAACCCGATGTACTCGGATGCGCATGAAATCAGCGAGGCGGTGCTGAAAGCGTTCACGGACGGCGAGATCGGTGAGATTTATGTGGCGTACACGGCTTTTAAAAATACAGTCGTGCATGTTCCGACGCTTATGAAGCTGCTTCCTGTGAAGTTTACCGACGAGGAGCTGGAGGCGGGCACCGAAAAGACCCGCCAGCGCGAGGCGGATATGAATACGCCGATGAATTACGAGCCGGCGGAGGAGCAGTCGCTGGATATCATCATTCCGAAATATGTGACCAGCATTCTGTTCGGCTCGCTGATCGAGGCGGCAGCCAGCGAAAACGGAGCCAGAATGCAGGCGATGGATTCGGCGACCAGCAATGCGGAGGAAATGATAGAAAGCCTGTCTCTGCAGTATAACCGGGCGCGTCAGAGCTCGATTACGCAGGAATTGACAGAGATTATTGCCGGTGCGGAAGCAATCAGCTAGGCACCTGGCGGATAAGGAGTGAGAGAAAAAGAATGTCAGAACAAGTAAAAGGCAAAATCACTCAGATTATCGGTGCGGTACTTGACATTAAGTTTCCGGAGGGCAAGCTTCCGGGTATATACGACGCTATCCATATCCCGACGGCGGACGGCAAAACACTGGTGGTGGAGGTTGCCCAGCATCTGGGCGACGACACCGTAAAGTGTATCGCTATGGGACCGACGGACGGTCTGGTGCGCGGAATGGAGGCAATCTCCACGGGAGCGCCGATTATGGTGCCGGTAGGAGAAAAGACCCTCGGACGCATCTTTAATGTGATTGGTGAGCCGATTGACAATAAGGAAGCGCCGAAGGACGTGCAGTATCTGCCTATCCACAGGGACGCGCCGGATTTTGAGGAGCAGGCTACCTCAACAGAAATGCTGGAGACCGGCATCAAGGTGGTCGACCTGCTCTGCCCCTACCAGAAGGGTGGAAAGACCGGTCTGTTCGGTGGCGCTGGAGTGGGAAAAACGGTCCTGATTCAGGAGCTTATCCGGAACATCGCGACCGAGCACGGCGGCTACTCCGTATTTACCGGTGTAGGCGAGCGTACCCGTGAGGGAAACGATCTGTACCACGAAATGTCTGAGTCGGGCGTTATTAATAAAACCACGATGGTATTCGGGCAGATGAACGAGCCGCCCGGAGCCAGAATGCGTGTGGGACTTACAGGTCTTACAATGGCGGAGTATTTCCGTGATGAGGGCGGCAAGGACGTGCTGCTGTTCATCGATAATATTTTCCGTTTCACACAGGCAGGCTCCGAGGTGTCCGCACTTCTTGGTCGTATGCCTTCCGCCGTTGGCTACCAGCCGACGCTGCAGACGGAAATGGGCGCTCTGCAGGAGCGTATTACATCTACAAAGCATGGTTCCATCACCTCCGTTCAGGCGGTTTACGTGCCTGCGGATGACCTGACGGACCCGGCTCCGGCGACGACCTTCGCACATCTGGATGCGACCACCGTATTATCGCGTTCCATCGTGGAGCTCGGTATTTATCCGGCGGTAGACCCGCTGGAATCCACGTCCCGTATCCTCGACCCGCGCATCGTGGGTGAGGAGCATTACAAGGTGGCGCGCGGCGTGCAGGAGATTCTGCAGAAGTATAAGGAGCTGCAGGATATCATCGCGATCCTTGGTATGGATGAGCTTTCCGAGGATGAAAAGCTGATTGTCAGCCGTGCGAGAAAAATCCAGAGATTTTTGTCACAGCCGTTCTATGTTGCACAGCAGTTCACCGGAACAGAGGGACGTTATGTGCCGATTGCCGAGACCATCCGTGGTTTCCGTGAGATTCTGGAAGGGAAGCATGACGACATACCGGAGAGTATGTTCCTCAATGCCGGTACGATTGACGATGTTCTTGCCCGTGTGAAGTAGGTGAGCGTATGGCAGATGATAAATTGTTTCAACTGAATATCATTTCACCGGAGCGCATTTTCTATGAGGGAAAGGCGGTTATGGTGGAGCTGACGACCAGTGAGGGAGAGGTGGGTATTTACAAAAACCATATCCCGATGACGCTGCTGATCGTTCCGGGCATTGTCACCATCACGGAGGAGGACGGCAGCAAGAGGCTCGCCGCCATTCACAGTGGTTTCATGGAGGTGCTTCCGGATAAGGTCACCATTATGGCGGAGGTGGCAGAGTGGCCGGAGGAAATCGATGTCAACCGGGCGAAGGAAGCGCAGGTCCGCGCGGAGCGCCGCCTGCAGAGAAAAGACCCGATGCTCAACCTCAACCGCGCCGAAATGGCGCTGCGCAAAGCGCTTGTGCGTCAGGAGCTGGCGGACACCGTGAAAAATACAAAATAAAAATACAGTACAGGAATTTAAGGAGGCGGGATAACCGTCTCCTTTTTGCAATGCATACGACAAAAACGTCCGGTGGATGTTTAGTTGCCGTGCATCCGGAGGGCAGTTTTTTAGATATTTTGTGTTGATATTTCAATAGACAGCCCTGGGGATTTTTGCTAAGATAAGTAAAAATCGACATTATAGCAGTTGAGCAGGAGGTGTTTCTTTATGAAGCTTTATGTAGATGTAAATGCAAAATGTGATGGAAACGGAACCGCCGGGATGCCGTTCCGCCGCATCAATGATGCCGCGAGGGTTGCGCAGCCGGGGGATGAGGTGCTGGTTGCGCCCGGCGTTTACCGCGAGTATGTCAACCCGGTTCATGGAGGAACGGAGGACGCGCGGATTACCTACCGCAGTACGGAGCCGCTTGGCGCAGTCATCACCGGCGCCGAGCAGGTGCAGAGCTGGGAAAAATATGAGGGCAATGTCTGGGTATGCCGCATCAGCAACAGCATTTTCGGCGGATACAATCCATATACGACCTTTGTATACGGCGACTGGTATTTTGCGAAGGCGGACAAACATACCGGCTGCGTATATCTGAACGACAGGGCGCTGTATGAGACGGAGAACCTTGAGGACTGCATAAAAGGCGAAGTCTATGAGTGCAGCTGGGTGCCGGAGGAATCGGTATATAAATGGTACACGCAGCAGGATGAAGAGAAGGACGAGACGATTATATACGCGAACTTCCAGGGCAGAAATCCGAATGAGGAAAATGTGGAGATTAATGTCAGACGGGAATGCTTCATGCCGGCGGAAACAGGCGTTGGGTACATAACCGTCAGCGGGTTTAACATTAACAAGGCGGCGACGACCTGGGCTCCTCCCGCCGCATTCCAGGACGGCATGATCGGTCCGCACTGGAGCCGGGGCTGGATTATCGAGGACTGCGATATTTCAAACAGCAAATGCGCCGGCATTTCCCTGGGAAAATATCTGGACCCCGATAACGAGCACTATTTTACCAACAAATATGTCAAGAGCCCGACGCAGATGGAGCGCGACGCCGTATGCCGCGGACAGTATCACGGCTGGCTGAAGGAGAACATTGGCGGTCACATTATCCGCCGCAACAATATCCATCACTGCGAGCAGGGCGGCATTATCGGCCGTATGGGCGGCGTGTTCAGCGTCATTGAGGATAACCATATTCATCACATCAATAACATGATGGAGCAGGGCGGCGCGGAGATCGCCGGCATTAAAATGCACGCGGCGATTGACGTGATTATGCGCCGCAATCATATTCATCACTGCACAATGGGCATCTGGTGCGACTGGGAGGCGCAGGGAACGCGCATCACGCAGAACCTCCTCCACGATAACCAGCGTCCGGAGTTCGCTAAAATTCTGAAGGGCGGCATGATGTCACAGGATATTTTTGTGGAGGTCGGTCACGGTCCGACACTGATCGACAACAATATTCTGCTCTCGGAGGTCAGCCTGCGCATGGCGACAGAGGGCGTTGCTATGGTGCATAATCTGATCTGCGGCGCGCTTACCTGCGTCGGCGACGGAACAGGCCCGCGCTATACGCCGTATCATATTCCGCACCGCACGGAGGTCATGGGCTTTATGACCATCCTTCACGGGGACGATCGGTTCTACAACAATATTTTCGTGCAGAAATGGCCGTCCGGGGATGTTATCATTCCGCACGACAGCGACGATGGAGCGGATGTGGAAAACCGCGCGGCGGGCACCTGGATGTTTGACGAATATCCGACCTACGCGGAATGGATTTCGCAGTTTGACTTCAGCAGACCGGCGGATATGAAAAAGCTGGAGCCCGCCCATGCGGGACATCTTCCGGTATGGACGGAAGGAAACGTATATCTGCGCGGCGCCAGGGCCTGCAAAAATGAGGTCGACGGTCTGGTGGCGGCAGAGGGAGGAGAGGATATCCGGGTAGAGCTGGTGGAAAAGGACGGCGCATATTATCTGGATACCAATCTGTACGATTTCCTGGAGGGCTTTACCGACAGGATGATTAACACGGAGGTGCTCGGACAGGCATTTGAGCCGGAGCAGAAATTTGAAAATCCGGACGGAACGCCGATTCAGTTCGACGCCGATTATTTTGGCACGCACCGGGGAATCCGTGTGATTCCGGGACCGTTTGCGGACGCGGAGGACGCGAAAAAGGGTTACTGTTCACTTTGTTCACAGTAACATTCGAACAATTTTTATAAAAAAAGAACCACGAAAAATAAAAACGTGGTTCTTTTTTTGCGCGCCGGGGAGAAAGAAAAGTGCGGCAGAAAAAACTGGAAAAAGCAGAGAAATCATCGGATATTTTAAGAGTACATCGAAAAGGGGAAATAATGTCGGGCGTATTGACTAATTCTGCGGAAGTAATTTCCTTTTTTAAAGACATTAACAACAAAAATAGCAATAAAACTAAAAAACAGAGCAACAATCGGATTGCGCAGGGGAAAAGAAAAAGTTATACTGAAGTCACCAAACAACGACGGGATGCCGGCGCCGGAGGGGCGGCGGTTTCCGCAGGCAGAAAGTCTGTCGGCCGGGAAAGGACAGACGAATTTTCAGAATGGAGGAAATTAAAATGAAAAAGAAATTAATCAGCATGTTACTGGCTTCTGCAATGGTGGCAGGCATGACAGCAGGTGTGGCTGCAGAGGACGCTGCGGCTGACTACAGCGGCGTAACGCTTACCTTCTGGTCTATGTGGAACTCCACAGAGCCGCAGGGACAGATCATCCAGGAGGCGGCGGACGCTTTCTCAGAGCAGACCGGAGCAACCATCAACATCGAGTGGAAGGGCCGCGATATCAATACGCTGATTCAGTCTTCTCTGGAGGCAGGCGAAAACATCGATATCTTTGAGGATGACTATTCCAGAATCTCAAAAATCTACAAGGATTACTGCTACGACCTCACAGAAATGGCAGAGGCGGCAGGCTATGCAGACCAGAGCTTTGCATGCTTCAACGAAGTGGCAACCGAGTGGGCGGGCTTCCTTCCGTGTATCACAGAGCAGCCTCAGGTTGGCGGCATTTTCTACAACAAGGACATCTTTGATGCATGCGGAATCACCGAGGTTCCGGCTACATGGGAAGATTTCCTTGCAGCATGCCAGACAATGGTAGATAACGGTTATCAGCCGCTGGCACTTGACAGTACATATGCAGACTTCACCTTCGCTTATCACCTTGACAGATATCTGGGTGAGGCTGGCGTTTCCGACCTGGCAGTAAACGGCGGATGGTCCGATAACGAAAGTGCTGTTAAGGCGGCACAGGATATTATTGATTTTATAAATGCAGGATATCTTGCAGACGGCGCTCCGGATGAATATCCGTCCAGCCAGAACAAGATTGGTCTGACAGGTCAGGTTGCAATGGTTGTATGCGCAAACTATGTATGCGCAGAGGTAAACAACAATACTGGTTCCGAGATTAACTGGGGCATGTTCAACTATCCGTCCGTAGAAGGCGGCGCAGACCCGTCCAACGCATATGCAGGCGCAAACTCTCTGGCAATCACTTCCTACAGTGAGAACCCGCAGGCGGCATTTGACTTCCTGATGTTCCTCACCAGCGGCGAGTATGACCAGAAGATGGCGGATACAGCAAGCCAGATTCCGGCAGATCCGAGCAACACAGCTCCGGCTATCATGGATGGAACCATTGAAGCGCTCAACGCAACAGAGAATCCGCTGTCCTGGAATATGGGTCTGAACGACAACTCCGACCTCAAGGCAGCTATCAAGGATGTTATCATCCAGCTTTACGAGGGCAAATTCGCAACAGGTGAAGAGTTCACCGCAGCGGTAGACGCTCTGTACTAAGAGGTATCACAGCCGGGGCATCTGTCCCCGGTATCCTGAAAAATAAAGAAATGATGCTGCGCTCTACGCATCATCCAAACGTAAAAAAGGCGGCGCTGACGTGGTGCCGCCTCTTTTTACCATCGCGCGGCGGATTGGAAGGGATTGCAGCAGGGCAGCCTGGCTGAACTGCTGTATATCCGAAGAAAGGCGGAATGGGAAGTTATGAAAAAAAATAAGACTATGATAGTCTGCTTTATCCTGCCCTGTGTGATTGCGCTGGTAGGTATGTTCTTATATCCGGTGGTACGTACCGTGATAATGAGCTTCTTCAGCGTGGGCAGTGTAACGGCGGACGTCTCGGAGTGGACTTTTAACGGCTTTGGTAACTATTTAAGAATTTTCAACAGCGCGACATGGCGTATCTCCATGTGGAACATGATACGTATCTGGTTTGTCGGCGGTATTCTGACACTGGCGCTTGCCCTGTTGTTTGCAGTAATCCTCACCGGAGAAATCCGTTTTAAGAAGTTTTTCCGGGCGGCCATCTATATGCCGAACGTTATCAGCGCCGTAGCGCTGGCGACGATGTGGATTCAGTACATCTACAACCAGGATTACGGTATGCTCAATCAGATGCTGCGCATGGTCGGACTGGACGGTGTGAAATGGCTTGGCACCGATATGAAATTCTGGGCGATGCTGTTTGCTTTCGTGTTTGGTGCGGTCGGTTATTACATGCTTATCTTCATCAGCGGTATCGAGCGTATCCCGCAGGATATCTACGAGGCGGCGACGATTGACGGAGCCAATAAGATACAGCAGTTTGGAAAAATCACGATGCCTCTGTTAAAAGGAATCACCAAGACGAACATCACCTTCTGGAGCATCAACACGGCGACCTTCTTTATGTGGTCGAAGATGTTCTCGCCGGTAGATACGGAAGCATCCACGATTGCTCCGGTCGTATATCTGTATGACCTCGTATTCGGCGGCAAGGGCGTTACAGAGCGCGACGCGGGCGCGGGCGCCGCTGTCGGTGTGGTTCTGGCACTTATCATCATTGCAGTTTATTTTGCTGTCAATAAGCTGATTAAAGATGACGATCTGGAGTTCTAGGAGGGCGGATGAGATGATGAAAAAAGAAAAGAAAGTGAAAATAAAAAATCCGGTAAACTGGAAAAAAGAGCTTTCCCTGCTGCCCGGTTATCTGATTGTCATAATCTGGATCCTGTTTACGGCGGCATTCCTGTTCTGGATTCTGGCGGCGAGCCTTTCCACCTCGCGGGAAATCTTTTCGGGAAATGTGTTTAAGTTTGAGAGCGGTCTTCATTTTGAAAATTATGCCAATGCATGGAAGGCGCAGAATGTATCGGTATTCTTTGGAAATTCCCTGCTGTATTCGGTGTCTGCCTGCGTGGGCGTGCTTCTGATTTCCGCACCGGCGGCTTATGTGCTTTCAAGATTTGGCTTTAAGGGGAACAAGTCGATAAGAACCGGTCTGATTATTGCGATGAGCGTTCCGGAAATCATGATTATCATGCCGATTTATTCCCTGGCAACGCAGTGGAGCTTAAAGGGCAGACTGCTTCTGATCGTTCTGTATATCTTTTTGAAGGTGCCGTACACCACGACCTATCTGCTGAACTTTTTCGCGACGCTTTCAAAATCGTATGAGGAAGCGGCGGCGATCGACGGCTGCCCGCCGGCGAAAACCTTCCGGGTGATTATGCTCCCGCTGATACAGCCGGCGATTATCACGGTAACGATTTTTAACTTCCTCGGCGTATGGAACGAATTCTTTATCGCCCTCATTTTTGCAAGCAGCTCGGACATGACGCCGGTTGGTGTAGGTCTTCTGCAGATTGTAAACTCCATGAAGTATACGGGCGATTACGGCGGATTGTTTGCGGCAGTTATTATTGTATTCCTGCCCACCTTCCTGCTTTACATCTTTATGTCCGAAAAGATTATTTCCGGTGTTACCGGCGGCGGTGTGAAGGGTTAATTTCTGCGGCAGCATGGGGGCTGCTTTTGCCCCCGCTTTCTGTCACTATATATGCAAAAACAGGAGGAATCACGACATGGAACAGAATAAGGGAAGAGTAACCATTCCGACAGATATTGATGTAATTGCGGATACACTGGAGCTGTCCCGCCGCTGGGGCGCCGACGCGGTACGCGACTGCGACGGAACGGATTTTCCGGTCGAGCTGAAGGACGCCGGAATGAAGGTGTATTCCACTTATTATACCACGAGAAAGGATAATGCATGGGCAAAGGCAAATCCCGATGAAATCCAGCAGATGTATGTGATGACGCCCTTTTATACGGCGGCGGACACCACGCTGCGCATTCGTCTGATGAAGGGGCTGTACCCCGATATGCTGACCCCGAATGTGCGCGACGATATCAGACGCTGGTGGGAGGTAATCGACCGGACGACCGGGGAGGTCGTGCCGGTATCGGACTGGAGCTATGAGGAGGAAGCCGGGGAAGTGGTCATAAACAGCGTACCCTTCCATGATTACACGGTGAGCTTTCTTGCCTATATTCTGTGGGACCCGGTACATATGTACAATGCGGTGGTGAATGACTGGAAGGATGTCGAGCATCAGATGACCTTTGATGTCAGACAGCCGAAGACCCACGACTATACGATGAAGCGGCTGAGAAAGTTTATCGAGGAGCATCCATATGTCAATGTGCTCCGTTTTACCACCTTTTTCCACCAGTTTACGCTGATGTTTGATGAGCTGGCGCGGGAAAAATATGTGGAGTGGTACGGCTATTCCGCATCGGTAAGCCCTTATATCCTGGAGCAGTTTGAAAAGGAAGCTGGCTATCCGTTCCGCCCGGAATATATTATTGACCAGGGCTACTATAACAACCAGTACCGGATTCCGACAAAGCAGTACCGGGATTTCCAGGCGTTCCAGCGCCGCGAGGTAGCGAAGATTGCGAAGGAAATGGTGGACATCTGCCATGAGTACGGCAAGGAAGCCATGATGTTCCTGGGCGACCACTGGATTGGCATGGAGCCGTTTATGGACGAGTTTAAAACCGTCGGGCTGGATGCCGTGGTGGGAAGCGTGGGAAATGGCGCGACCCTGCGCCTTATCAGCGATATTGAGGGAGTGAAGTACACGGAGGGCAGACTTCTGCCGTATTTCTTCCCGGATACCTTCCATGAGGGCGGCGACCCGGTGAAGGAAGCGAAATTCAACTGGGTGACAGCGCGGCGCGCGATTTTAAGAAAGCCGATTGACCGCATCGGCTACGGCGGATATCTGAAGCTGGCGGTGCAATTCCCGGATTTTGTGGATTATGTGGAATCGGTGTGCGCGGAGTTCCGCGAGCTGTATGAAAATATCAAAGGTACGACGCCCTATTGTGTGAAGCGGGTGGCTGTGCTGAACTGCTGGGGAAAGATGCGGGCATGGGGCACTCACATGGTGCACCACGCGATCTACTTCAAACAGAATTATTCCTATGAGGGCATCATCGAAGCGCTTTCCGGTGCGCCCTTTGACGTGAAGTTTATCAGCTTTGATGATATTCTGGAAAACAAGGATATTTTAAAAGATATCGACGTAATTATCAATGTGGGCGATGCCGACACGGCGCAGAGCGGCGGCGAATGGTGGTGCAATCCGGAGATTTCCTCCGCCATCAAGGAGTTTGTTTACCGCGGCGGCGGCTTTATCGGTGTCGGAGAACCGACCGCGCATCAGGCGAACGGTCACTTCTTCCAGCTTGCCAACGTGCTGGGCGTGGAAGAGGAGCGCGACTTTACGCTGGGATACGATAAGTATAACTGGGAAAATCATGACCACTTTATCACGGAGGACGTGAAGGGCGAGATTGATTTCGGCGAGCCCGGAAAGTTTATTTATGCGCTGGAGGATGCGAAGGTGCTGGTATCCAGAGAGCAGAGGGTATATCTGGCGGTGAATGAATTCGGCGAAGGCCGCAGCGTTTATATCAGCGGGCTTCCCTACAGCTTTGAGAACAGCAGGCTTTTGTACCGGGCGATTCTCTGGAGCACGGGGGACGAGGAGAACATCCACAAATGGTTTTCTTCAAATTATAATGTTGAAGTACACGCATACATCAAAAATAAAAAATACTGCGTGGTGAACAATACTTACGAACCGCAGACGACCACGGTATACCGGGGAGACGGAAGCTCCTTTGGGCTGGAGCTGGAAGCAAACCAGATTGTGTGGTACGAGCTTTAATGTGCGAAGGCGCGGGGGACAGGGATGAAACAGAAAAAGCCGAATATTTTATTTATCATGACGGACCAGCTCCGGGGAGACTGCCTTGGCATTGCGGGGCACCCGGACGTAAAGACGCCCTATCTTGACACGCTGGCGGCGAAGGGAGTTTTATTTTCCAATGCCTACAGCGCCTGCCCAAGCTGTATTCCGGCGCGGGCGGCGCTGCACACCGGAATGCTGCCGGAACACCACCGGCGCGTGGGCTACCAGGACGGAATCGCCTGGCGCTATGAGCATACGCTGGCGGGCGAGCTTTCCAGAGCAGGCTATTATACGCAGTGCGTCGGAAAAATGCATGTGCATCCGCTGCGCAATTATCTGGGTTTTCACAATGTGGAGCTGCACGACGGTTATCTTCATTACGCGCGCTATGGGTCCGTTCCTTACCGGGAATCCCAGCACGTCGCGGACGATTATTATTACTGGCTGAAGGAGCAGAAGGGAATCAGCGCGGACCCGATGGAGAGCGGGCTGGACTGCAATAGCTGGGTGGCGCGCCCGTTCCCCTACGAAGAGAAGTATCATCCCACAAACTGGGTGACGGACCGGAGTATTGATTTCCTGCGCCGGAGAGATCCGGACCAGCCGTTTTTTCTGATGGCGTCCTACCTGCGTCCGCACCCGCCCTTTGACGCGCCGGCGTATTATTTCGATTTATACAAGGATAAAAAGCTGACGCCGCCTTATGTGGGGGACTGGGAGGATACAAAACTCCTGAAAGAGCGCGGACGGATTTTTGATTCCCTAACGGGACCGGAGGATGAAGAGCTGATACGGCAGGCGCAGATTGGCTACTATGCCTGCATCACCCATCTGGACCACCAGATTGGGCGGCTGCTTATGGCGCTGACGGAGCATGAGCTGCAGAACGATACGATGATTTTCTTTACCGCCGACCACGGCGAGGAGCTCTGCGACCACCATCATTTCCGGAAGTCGCTGCCCTACCAGGGCAGCATCCACATCCCGCTGATTATTTCGGGAAATCCGGAGCTGACGGGCTTTGCGCCCCATTCTGTCTGCGATGAGGTGACAGAGCTGTGCGACATCATGCCGACGCTTCTGGACATCGCGGGCGCGGACATTCCGGACCGTGTGGATGGAAAAAGCCTGCTGGCGTTTGCAGATGGGGAAGGCAGGGAATATCTGCACGGCGAGCATTCCTATGGCGAGCTGTCGAATCACTATATCGTGACGAAGAAGGACAAGTTCTGCTGGTTCAGCACTTCGGGCACAGAGCATTATTTCGTTCTGGAGGAGGACCCCCACGAGCTGCACGACCGGATAGAGGACCCGGCGTGCCGGGAGCGAATCGCATATCTGCGAAACTGCCTCATCCGGGAACTCACCGGACGTCCGGAGGGATTTACCGATGGAACTTCTCTGATCGCGGGACGGGAATATCCGGTGTATCTGGCGGAAAAATAATATAAGAAAAAATAACGTGAGAAAAAGTCATGCTGGCGGAAAATGCAGCATGACTTTTTTAGCTATTAAATTTTTTATAAAAATAGTGCAAAACCACGCGATTTGTTGTATTATTATTGTAACGTTATAAGAATGGAAAAGGGGTAAATATGGCTACAATTCTTGATGTTGCAAAATTGGCAGGAGTATCGCAGGGGACGGTATCAAATGTATTAAACGGGAAAGGGAATGTGAGCAGCGAGAAAATCCGTATTGTTGAAGAGGCTGCACGGACGTTGGGATATACCATTAATGAACAGGCGCGTATGCTCAGAAGAGGAACGGGAAATACCATTGGAATTATTCTTCCTACGGTTGAATCAAGACAATACAGGGAATTCTATAACAGCTTAAAATATTATGCGGAGAGCAGAGGATATTCTGTGGAGCTGTTTATTTCCAATAACAGTCCACAGACGGAAATGGAAATGATTCAAAAAGCCAGATCCGCCAGAGTATGTGGCGTCGCGGCAATCACATGTCTGAGCGGGAAAGATAATCCGTATCAGGATGCCGAATTAAAGAGAGTATGTTTCGTGGAACGGCGTCCTGCTTTCCAGGCGGATTATTATGGATTTGATTACCGGCTGGCGGGCAGTCAGATGGCAAAAAGGGTGCTGAAAAAGGGATACAGGAATGTGGCGGTTATTACGGAAACCGAAAAGTATTCCAATGAGGCTGAGTTTTTAAAAGGCTTCAACAGTGAAATTGATGAAAACTGCGGATGCAGCGTTCTGAAAATAACAACGGATCTGGGGCGGATTTCTCACAGCATCTTGAATCTCTTTGCTGCGGATGAACGGATAGACGCGATCGTTACAACGAATATTGGTCTGGCAGAGAGCATAAGACAGATTGCCCAATCGCTTTTTGGCAGTAAAAAAATGGATATCCATACACTCTCACCGGTGATTTCTCTGCCGGAAAAGGATTTTATAAAATATGAATTAAATTACAGTCTTCTGGGAAAAAAGGTTGCGTCGCGCATTCTGGAACAATCAGAAGGCACGGGGGACAGGGAGGTTATCCTGGATAATGACGGAGAACGGGACTGGAAGCATATCAGCATTACAGCTAAACCGGCGGAATGCCTCAGAGTGCTGGCGCTGGATGGTCCGGAATCCGTAATTGTTCAGGGAATGTCCCAGCTTTATACGGAAAAGACGGGGACAAAAATAAAAGTGGCAGTATATTCGTACGATGAGATTTATGACCAGTTTGTCAGCTCGGAAATATCGGATTTGTATGATGTGTTCCGGATCGATGTCCGGTGGCTGTCCTGGTTCGCGGAGCGTCTGCTGCTGCCTCTGGAACAGATTGACCCGGATATCAGGACATCGCTTTCAGAGTATCTTCCGGCGCTGGAGGACAAATACTGCTATGTGAGGGGAAAAATATACGCGCTGCCCACCTCGCCCAGCGCCCAGCTTTTATTCTACAGAAAAGACCTCTTTGAAAATGCCGCGATTAAAAGACAATACAGAGAGAAATATAAAAAGGAGTTGCAGATACCGGAAACCTTTGAGGAATACAACAGGATTGCCGCTTTTTTTACGGAAGGGGATGGCTTTGGGACAGATGTTCGTTACGGGACGAATCTGACACTGGGAAATACGGGCGTAGCGGCCACGGAGTTTCTTGCCAGATTTTTCGGTCATAAAAAGAATCTGTACAATGAAAACGGAAAAATTGTAATAAACAATGATGTCGGTAAAAAGGCAATGGAAGAGCTTCTGGAACTGCAGAAATATATTCCGGGCAAACCTGCGAAGTGGTGGACAACGGCCGCCAAGGAATTTGCCGGCGGAAACATTGCAATGATGATTAATTTCAGCAACTATGCATCGGAAATTCTTGGGTATCATTCTAAAATTATTGGAAATGTCGGCTTTGGAATGGTACCGGGCGGAAATCCGATCTACGGCGGAGGCTCTCTTGCGGTATCCAAAAACAGCAGGCATCCTGAGGATGCGCTGGCTTTTATCAAATGGATTACCAGAGAGCCGGTTGCATCCGGCATGGCAGCGCTGGGAAATGTGTCTCCGTGCATCAGAACCTATGATAAATACGATATTATGAAAACATTTCCGTGGCTGGAGCTTTCCAAAAAGTGCTTTTTAATGTCGGAAACAAGAAGGCTGCCGGACGAGGACGGACGACCTTTTGACGAAAAGAAATTTATGAATATTGTCGGGAGTGCGGTGAAAAATGTTATGACAGGGCTGCTCGGCACAGATGAAGCGCTGGCAAGAGCACAGAGCATGATTGACGAGGAAATGTGGTAAGAAAAGTGGAGCCGCAATCATGGGCATCCGGATAAGAATGGAGTAAAGAGCAGAGTACGTGGGGAATACACACTCTGCTCTTTTTTGCAAAATTTTACCAACATTTGATATATGCAAATTTATCTCTTGACTTATGAAAACGATTATAACGCTACAATATTTTTGAAGAAGAATGGTGAATGAATAAAAGAAAACGGGTTTGGTATTTGTGAATTCGTATGGAATGTTTTTGCAAAAAAAGTAAAAATGAAGTAAAAATTATGAAAAAGGAGCGTTAAATTAAAGAAAATCGGGAGAAAATGACTAAAATATATATTGACACGTTATAATAAATATGGTATGGTTTAAATGTAAAAGATAAAAATTAATACGTTATAAAAGGAGGAAATGAAGATGAAAAAAATGTTTGTTGCATTATTGACAGGAGCTACGGTAATTTCGATGAGCGCCGCCCTGGTATGTGCAGAAGAGGCAGACAAAAGCGAAACCATTGTTATTTACACGAACAATGATTCGGATGGTCGGGATGAATGGCTGATTAACAGAGCGGCGGAAGAGGGATTTCATGTAGAGGTAGTTGGTCTTGGGGCTTCAGCGATTACAGAGCGTATGATTGCTGAGAAAAATAACCCCCTTTGCGATGTTGTATTCGGTGCAAATAACATTGAATATGAGAAGATGAAGGCAAGTGGTCTCCTTCAGACATGGGAGCCGGATTGGACAGATGGCGTGGATCAGAGTCTGATCGATGCGGAAGGATATTATTATCCGGTTACGACAACCCCGCTGCTTCTGATTGGAAACGCTGATTACGAGGATATGCCGTCTGACTGGACTGATCTTACAGACGACAAATATGCTGGCTTATATCAGTTGCATGGATTAAGCGGCGGCACCGGAAAAACTGTATACGCAAGTATCATCAGCCGCTATCCGGATCCGGATGGAGAACTTGGTATTTCAGATGAAGGATGGGAAATTGCTGCGAAATTTTTGGGAAATGCTCATAATATCGCAGAAGGAGAGGATTCTATAGGAGAAGTAATAGATGGTACATATCCGATGGATGAACATTGGGCTTCCGGAGTTCTGACAGAGCAGAAGGAACGGGATTATAAATTCCAGATTATGGTTCCGGAGATTGGAGTACCGTATGTGGTAGAATCTGTTGCTATTGCGGAGGGTACTACAAAATATGACCTCTGTGTAGAATTCCTCAACTGGCTTGGAAGCGCGGAGATACAGCTGGAATGGTCAAATAATTTCGGAACGATTCCGTGTCAGGAAGAGGCGCTGGCAAATGTTTCGGCAGATATTTCTGAATTAATGTCAATGCTTACACCGCAGAATCTGGATTGGGAATTCATTGCTGAAAATGTGGATGCCTGGGTAGAAAAAGCAGAGTTGGAATTTGTCCAGTAGTCAGCATTTCAAAGTTCGGTCAGATAGGAGTAAATCATGGTAAAGTTTGAAAATATAGAAATCAGATATGGTGACTTTGTGGCAATGAAAAATCTGGACCTGGAAATCAAGGAGGGTGAGTTTTTCACCTTCCTTGGTCCGAGCGGGTGCGGAAAAACAACCTCGCTGCGTGCTCTGGTCGGGTTTCTTGCACCATCTAGGGGCAGAGTGATTGTAAACGGCAGAGATGTGACGAATTTACCGGTAGAAAAAAGAAACATAGGTATGGTATTTCAGAGCTATGCCCTTTTTCCTACAATGACGGTTTATGAAAATATTGCCTTTGGAATGAAAGTGAAGAAAATGACGAAGACGGAAATAGACAGAAAAGTACATGAAATAGCTGCAAAAATTAAAATCACAGACGAGCAGCTGGCGAAAAATGTTGCTGATCTGTCCGGAGGACAGCAGCAGAGAGTAGCTCTTGCAAGAGCAATCGTTCTGGAACCGAAGATTCTATGTCTGGATGAACCATTATCAAACCTGGATGCAAAATTGAGAATAGACATGCGGCTTGAATTGAAGAGGCTTCAGAAAGATTTGGGCATTACCACATTATATGTCACACATGATCAGGAAGAAGCACTTACCCTTTCTGACAGAATTGCTGTTTTTAATAATGGCTATATTGAACAAGTCGGAACACCTTATGAAATATACAATAGATCCAGCAGCGAATTTGTATGTGACTTTATTGGAGATATCAATCGTCTGGGAGAAGATATTCTGAATCTGATTAATAAACAGATTGGGACTTCGTTTGATACGAAGAAAACCGGCTTTGTGAGAATTGAAAGATGTGTGAATGAATATAAGCCGGATCATGCAAAAATAACAGGAATTGTGACAGATACAGAATTTAATGGTATATTGACAAAATATACGTTGTCCTGTATGGGACAGACGGTAAAGTATCTGGAAAAAAATGACGGTTACAAGTACTATAAAGAAGGCGATGAAGTAGATCTGTATATTGGCGCCCAGGATATTATGCAGTTTTAAAGGAGGAAAATTCTATGGGTAAGATAAAAGCAAAATTCCGGGACGGGACAATCAATATTCCGGGGCTGCTCCTGAAGCTTCTTTTGATATGGTTTATTCTCTCCTTTCTGGTTTTTCCGAATGTAAATCTGATTTTGAAGGTATTTATTAAGGACGGTCAATTTTCTTTGGAAGCTATTCCGAAGATTATGAAATCTGCAAGAGCAATAAAAAGTTTAAAAAACAGCTTTTTATTAGCATTTGATTCTATTGTTACCGTAAATATTTCAGGTATTCTGATCGTTCTGTTTACAGAGTATTTTGACATTAAAGGCTCTAAGCTGTTAAGCATGGGATTTATGACCACCTTGATTTATGGAGGGGTGGTTCTCGTCACCGGTTACAAATTTGTTTATGGAGAAACCGGAATTGTTACAAAGGTACTTCTGCAGTTCTTTCCTGATATGGATCCGCAGTGGTTTGTGGGTTTTTGGGCAGTACTGTTTATTATGACATTTTCCGGCACGTCAAATCATATGATGTTTTTGACAAATGCAATCCGGAATCTGGATTACCATACCATTGAGGCAGCAAAAAATATGGGAGCGTCACAGATGTCCATTCTGTTTAAAATAGTGCTTCCTACGCTGAAGCCAACCATATTTGCTATTACGATTCTGACATTTATTGCAGCATTGAGTACGATGTCTGGTCCGTTGATTGTAGGAGGACCCGATTTCCAGACGATTAATCCGATGATTAAAACTTTTGCCGATATGAATGGTTCGCGTGATATTGCAGCACTGCTGGCAATTATTCTGGGTCTGGCTACGTCGATTCTTCTGTTTATTATGCAGAAAATTGAGAAAAAGGGAAATTACATTTCTGTATCAAAGACCAAGGCAAGAATGGTTAAGCAGAAAATTGAAAATCCGGTACTGAATGTTATTGCACACATTGTGGCTTATGTGATGTTTGTCATCTACATGCTTCCGATTATCAATGTCGTTGTATTTTCTTTTACGGATGGGTTGACTATTAAAACGGGGCAACTGAGAGCGGATTCGTTTACTCTGGAAAACTATGCGAAACTATTTCGTTCTTCGACAGCGTACAAACCATATCTGGTCAGTATCGTGTATTCTCTGGCAGCAGCATTGATTGTCGCGGTAATCTGTATTGCAGTTGCAAGAATTGTGACGAAGGCGAAGCATAAATGGGACAAGCTTTATGAACCGCTTATTCTGATCCCGTGGCTTCTTCCTTCGACCATGATTGCACTGGGTCTGATGATGACATATGACGAACCGCGTATCAACGTAATGAATAAGGTCCTGGTTGCTACTACAGTGATTATGCTGATTGCATATATCATTATTAAGATTCCATTTTCTTACCGGATGATCCGTGCAGCGTTCGTCGGTCTCGATGGAAACATGGAAGAAGCTGCCCAGGTTATGGGCGCAAAGCCGTTTTACACAATGCGCAAGGTAATTTTGCCGGTAATCATGCCGGTTGTGCTTTCAGTTATTGTATTGAATTTTAACAGCCTGTTATCGGAGTACGATTTATCTGTATTTCTGTATCATCCATTGTTTAAGCCACTGGGTATTGTGATTAAATCGGCAACGGATGAAACGGCTACGACGGATGCACAGGCAATGGCATTTGTTTATACAGTGATTCTGATGATTATTTCCACCATTGCTCTCTGGCTTGGTAGGTATGACGGAATCAGTACGATAAAAAAATTTTTTGCAAAAAAGAAAAAGAGGTAAGAGATTATGAGAACTGTGTCTGAATTAAAAAAGGAAAAGGGAATTCTGATTGCGGCTCACAGAGGAACCTGGGGAGGGAATATTCCTCCCAATACGATTGCCGCTTTTGATATTGCGTTAAAAGATGGAGCGGATATTCTGGAGATGGATCTATTTAAGAGTCTGGATGGAGAAATTTTTGTTTTTCATACAGGAAAAGAACCTGCCCATCTGGACCGCCATTTTAATATTGAAACGATGACTGCTGCAGAGATCAGAAAACTGAGACTGTGCAATGGAGATCTGGTAGAAACCTTTGTGCCGCTGAATTCTTTTGACGAAGTGCTGGAGCATTATAAAAATAAATGCATCCTGAATCTGGACAGATGCATAGGATTTGTAGGAGATGTGATACATGCGGTAAAAAGGCATAATATGCTGGATCAGATACTGCTGAAATGCGATCCTTCAGAACAGGCGCTGAAGCTGGTGGAAAACTACGCGCCCACTGTGGAATTTATGCCTATTTTTAAAGAAGAGGATACGGCCTCGGAGAAAATTGAACATATGAATATTAATTATATCGGTGCAGAGCTTGTATTTGAAAAGGAAACATCGCATCTTGCACAGGATTCTTACATTGAAATGATGCACAAAAAGGGCAGAATTTTATGGGGAAATGCCATTGTATATTCCAGCCGCGTGTTGCTGGCAGCGGGGCATAACGATGATGTTTCGCTTGCCGGAAATCCGGAAAGGGGATGGGGATGGCTGGCGGACAAGGGCTTTGACATTATCCAGACGGACTGGACACGTCACTGCGCAGATTATCTGAATAATCGTATGTAGCAGAGGTCTGAGATGGAAAGAATTCGGTTTCTGGGATGCGGGTCAGCGTTTAATCCGCTGTTGGGAAATACAAGCGCCTATTTTATAATGGAAGATTCTCTGGTTTTAATTGATGCGGGAGAGACGGTTTTTTCAAAGCTGTATAAAATGAAATTACTGGAATCCTGCCCGGAAATCTTTATCATCATTACACATACGCATAGTGATCATGTGGGGAGCCTGCCTTCAATCATTTCTTATACATACTATGTGTTGGGAAAAAGGGTAAATATCTTCTATCCGGAAAAATCTTTAGCTGTCCTGTTAGATATGATGGGAATTGTGCGGGAGGCATACGTGCTGTCGGTTGACAGGGATTTTTGTATCGGAAGTGTTGCGGTTCATGCGCTTTCTGTAAAGCATGAGGAAAACATTGGCTGTTATGGCTATTTGCTGGAATTTCCGGACGCAAAAATCTATTACAGCGGTGATTCTTATGAAATCCCGGATAGGGTGATTAAGGGATTTCTTGCAGGCGAAATAAAAAAGATTTATCAGGATACGACAGAATATGAGACAGAGCGTCTGTCTCACTGTCCGTTGAGTATGCTGGAATCGCTTTTTCCTGTTCAGATGAGAAAGAATATTTATTGTATGCATTTCTCGAATGATTTTATGAAAAAGCTTGAAGAAAAAGGTTTTAATTATGTGAAAGTGGAAGAAACCTAAGATGAGAGGATTCCGGATAAGAGGTTTTATAAAATGAGTATAGAAATATGGGGGAATTCTGTAAATAATCTGAGTATAGTCACAATGCTCCTGCGCATCGCGTTGTCAATGATTTGCGGTGGAGTGATAGAACTGGAACGGGGAAAAGCGAACCAGCCTGCCGGGATGAGGACCTATATGCTGGTTAGTCTGGGAGCCTGCATTGTTATGATTACGGGAGAGTTTGTGTATTACAAGTTTGCTACCGGAGACCCGGCGCGGCTTGGGGCGCAGGTAATCAGCGGAATCGGTTTTCTCGGAGCCGGTAGTATTGTTATATCCGGGAAATTAAGAATACGCGGACTGACGACAGCGGCAGGGCTGTGGGTATCCGCCTGCATCGGACTTGTTATCGGGATTGGCTTTTTTGAATGTGGAATTGCCGCTACACTTGCTGTTTATGTGACAATGGGAACCTTTAAAAGAGTGGAGGACAGGATTACTTTTCATAATGGATGGTTCAGCGTTTATGTCCAGCTCGGAGATATCTCAAATCTTACGGATTTTTACAATGGAATCAATGCTCTGGGTATGAAGATTGGAGAAGTACAGATATTTGAGAAAAAACATGAATTTAAAGGTGCGGTTATATCCATTCAAAATTGTATACATGAGGACAGAGAGGATGTGCTGGGGAAAATTGAAATGATACATGGGGTGGAAAAGGTAAACTTTATATCCTGACGATAGCAGAGCAGAAGCGGTTCGATTATTTTAGAAGTAAAATAAGGAAACCGCTTCTTTTGTTCATAATGTATCATGCAATATTTCTGGCGGTATGACATATGTGGCATACGGGAAAAACATTGCTTCTGCGTGTCCGGGATTTATACCGGGGAGCATACTTTGCCATACAGCCACAAATCATATACACGATTGTTTTTAAAGACAGCGCTGCGCTGTACCCCCTCTTTTAAAAAGCCATTCTTTTCCAGCACCTTCTGCGATGCGATATTGGGGGCATATACCAGACCGGTAATGCGGATAATGTCCAGCGTGGAAAAGGCTTCTTCGCAGATTATCCGGACGGCTTCCGTCATGATGCCCTTTGAGCGGTAAGCATCCAGCAGCATATATCCGATTTCCGCGTCTTTGCGGTAGACATCCGCCTTCTGCTCCACCGAGATATTTCCGACGATTTCTCCGTCTGCGACGATTGCGCGGAACACGCCGTCTTTTCCCTCATGCTCAGATACTATTTCAAGCCACGATACCGCGTCGGCCTCTGTATATGGGGAGGGCAGGCGGTCAGATAAATAAGAACGGTCCGCTTCATCACATATTTTCGCCAGAATGTGCTTATCCTCTAAACTCCATTTTTTCAGTTCGATGTGCATGAATCATCCACCTCCGTCTTCATGAGCTGTATTTCATATTTCTTATTTTACTCGCGGGAAGCAGATAAAGCAAGGAAAACATGGAATTTCCTGTGGATGGAGCGAACAGTAATCAGAAATATATGTTTAAAAAGCCTGATGCGTATGCTACAATAATTCTATATGAAGTAAGTGCATACCTTGTTTTATTTCCGGGAGAGGATATTGCTATGGTAGATGCCATTGAATTTAGAAATGTGACGTATGCGTATAAAAGAGTACCGGCACTGGATAACCTGTCATTTCGGATACCAGAAAATAGTATTGTTGGAATGATTGGCGCTAACGGAGCGGGAAAAACAACTGCTATCCGTCTTATGATACGTTATTTGCAGCCGGACAGGGGAAGTATTTTATACAAAGGGCAGGATATTTATTCGTTGTTGGGGAAAAACCATATGTTACATGGAAAATGGAACTGTGGGAATAAGAAAAGCAGAATGCAGTCCGGTGGGGGATATCCAATTACATATATTCCGGATTTGCCGGTTGTTTTTGAAGAACTGACGGTGCTGGAGCATCTGGCATTTATTGGAGCTATGTATCATACAGAAGAAAGAATAGATGATTTGACGGATTTATTTGAGCTGAAAGCACATCTGGATAAGGTGCCGGGCATTTTGTCAAAAGGGACACGTCAGAAGCTTTCTATTGCCTGTGCATTGCTGAGAGAATATGAAATATTGCTGGCTGATGAACCGTTTTCTGGTCTTGACCCGAAGCAGATCAGTGTTCTGAAGGAGAGGATACTGGAAGAAAAGTGCAAAGGAAAAACGGTGATTCTATCCACTCATTTATTAAGTTTGATTGAAAGCATCTGTGATTATTATGTGCTGATTGACAGAGGAAGGCTGTTATGCCAGGGAAGCCTTGCAGAACTGATGGAATTGCAGGGCTTGTCGTCATTGGAAAAGATTTATCTGCAGTTGTCCAGCCAGGAAGTCGGGGAAACAGAAGAAACAGAGACAGAAGATTGAGGGAGCGTGTGAGAACAATATGTTCAGATATTTTTGGCTGGAATCGTTCAGGGAAACAAAAATCCAGATAAAAAATTATCGGTTAGAACTGCTTGGTCTTGTCCTGTCAGGTGGAATATTTTTGAAGATAATTCTTACGTGGGGAACAGTAGCTGCTGCTTTATCTGGTGAGAAAAAGACAGTAGTCTGGGGAGTTTTTTGTCTGGTTTGCTTTTTTTATCTTATCCAGCATAAGAATCCAGTATTTTCCATAAATCCGGCGGCAATCCATTACTTTTTTAATTCTCCCTTTTTAAAATATGTGATGTTGCTTGCGGTATTAAAAACCGTATGCGTAAGGGCGGTTATTTCGATGGCTCTGGCAAGTGTGCTTTATAGGAAGGATATTTTAGGAAACCTGTTGCCATTGCTGTGCATATTTACCTACCTGATACTTATTGCGTGTGTTCAATGGCAGAAATTTAATGGCAGGCATCCGGTGATTCTCTGTGGGATTTATTTGTGTTCCAGCGGGCTGTTTCTCTGGATACAGCAAATGGAAAACCCGGCATTTGTAATAGTTATGCTTTTATGGCTTGTTCTGGTGGGAATCTATACGTGCAGAACAGATATAAAATGGGGGAAATATTTTGCGGCACTGTCTTATATGGAAAAAGTGAATTTTGCCGGAAGACACCGGAATACTGCAGCAATGCAGCAGCTTGCGGCGGAGCATTCTGCACGAAAAGAGCATTACATATATCTGTATTCTCTTCCATTATGCAGGCGAACAGCTCTGATTTGTAAAGCGTTTATAGAAACTATCAGGACGGGGAAAAATGTAATTCTGGTGATGGCGTTTTTACTTTTTTGTTCGGTAATTCTCACAAAGACGATGGTTTTTGCAGATGTGCCGCTTCTTGGTGATCCGTATGCTGCACGTCTGATAGCAATGTTTATATTTTCTACTTTCATTGCAAATATAAAAGAGGTATATGCCAGGCAGATTCTGTCAATTACAGAAAAGCATAAAAAAGGTTTTTTTATTCCATATTCTTTTACAGAAATCGTTGCAAGCTATGCACTGGTCTGTTATATGAGTATGGTGATGCTTGTAGTGCCATTTGGCATGATAATGGAAGCTGGATGCAAAAATATTCTGCTTTTTCTTATGGTGCTTCTTGCAGTAATGCTTCTGTTTTTTTCAGCCATGCGCCGGGAGCGGATGCTTCGGCTGTGCAATATACTGACCAATATTGTTATTTTTGCCTGTTCTGGGATGCTGTTTTAAGAATGAAATCTGGGGAATATTTAATGAATGAATAATATTCATTGACAAGCCATGAATTCTTTAAACAAGAAAAGAGAAATGAAATTTCTATGAAAAATAATTAATCGGGAAAAATGGGAAAACAGACCGCACAGGTTTCCTGTTAAGGGCTGTTTTCTCATTTTTACGGATGTGCAAGCAACATCAGCCGCAACTAAGGAAAGGTCCTCCGGACCTTTTTACACATACACGGCAGGCGTAATCGGCGTTTTACCAGCGCCTGCAGCCGCGGTGACGGCATCTTCTGTGGTGCATTTCCTGGAAAAGAAGCACCTGGATAAAGTCGCCGAGCCAGTTCTGTCCGGGCGGGTAGCGGCGGCGACCCTCCTGGTTCATAGAGAACATGTCGTCCTGGTCGTCTGTTTCTTCGACCGGATACCTGTCTTTTACCTTGTCGTAGATGTCGTCGGTTAGCATACGGATGCGCACGCGGTCCGGCATGGTGTCGAACATCATGCTGCCCTCATACTCCATGCTGTCGCAGACGCGTTCCACCTCCGCCATAATAATTTTGGCGATTTCCGGATACATTTCCTTCAGACGCTGCCAGTCGCGCTCATTTTCCTCCTCCAGAAGAATATCGTCGCTTATGCGGGTGCGGGAATCCAGGCGCGCCCCGGTCCCCGTCTGTGGCATGGCAGAATCCATGCGGGAAGCGCCGGGCAGCGGCATATCATCAGAATCCATACGCGCCATGCCGTTCTGCGGCATAGTCTGCTCCATATTTTTCATGGGACGCGGCATCTCTGAACGCAGCCAGGAGGGCGGGATGGCGCCGGGAAGCTGCCCGTCATCCATCATCTGGTCGCATCTGGGATAGCAGGGGCATTGCCTTATACAATTACAGGATTTTTTCCTATCCACAATAAAAGGCTCCTTTTGAGTGCTCCCTACATTATATGATTCCGAAAGATATTTGCTCCATGATGCTTTCGGATTTTTCTGCGCAGGGTGCTCTCAAAATCCTGGCATTCTGGCACTATATGCACTCAAACTGGCTTTGATAAAGCCTGTAGTAGGCGCCTTTTTTCGCCATCAGCTCTTCATGGCTGCCGGATTCGAGAATCTGTTTTCCATCCACATAGAAAATTCTGCTGGCTCCGCGGATGGTAGAAAGGCGGTGCGCGATAATAAAGGAGGTCCGGTTCTGCAGCATGGCGGCGATGCCGGACTGCACCAGAAGCTCCGTGTGCGTGTCGATGCTGGAGGTCGCCTCGTCCAGAATAAGGATGCGGGGGTCGGAGAGCATGGTGCGCGCAAATGCCAGAAGCTGGCGCTGACCGATGGAAAGCTGCGAGCTGCGCTCGCTGATTACGGTGTCGTAGCCGTGCTCCATTTTCATGATAAAGTCGTGGGCGTTGACTGCCTTTGCCGCGATTATCATTTCTTCCTCTGTCGCATCGCTCTTTCCATAGCAGATATTTTCGCGCACGGTTCCGGTGAACAGGAAGGTGTCCTGTGTCATTACGCCCATCTGCCGCCGCAGGCTCTCCAGCGTGACATGGCGGGTGTCAAAGCCGTCAATGCAGATTCTGCCGTCCGTGACATCGTAAAAACGGCTGATAAGACTGACAATGGTGGTTTTTCCGGCTCCGGTAGGTCCCACAAGCGCAATCGTTTCGCCGGGTTGTACCGTAAAGCTGATATTTTCCAGAACCGGCTTGTCCGGCTCGTCGGGGTAGGCAAAGCTGACATGTTCAAAACGTACCTCGCCCTTTACCGGCGGCAGCGCCGTGCTGCCTGGCAGACTGGTGATTTCCGCCGGGGTATCCAGAATATCAAAAATACGCTCCGCGGCGGAAATATTTGTCACGATTTTATTATAAAAGCTCGACAGATTGCGAATCGGGCTCCAGAACATTCCCAGATAAGTCGAAAATGCCAGAAAGGTGCCGATGCCGATTTCGTCCGCGCCGATGATGCGGATGCCGATAAAATACAGCAGAAATCCGCCGACGCCCCAGGTGATTTCTACCAGAGCGCCAAAGGTATCGCCAATGCGCACCGCATCGATAAAGCTGTCGCGGTATTCCATCGCGCAGCGCTCAAAATCCTGCTGACGCTCCGGCTCCGCGGCAAAGCTCTGCACAATGCGGATACCGGAAAAGCTTTCGTGGATAAAAGCGTTCAGATTCGAGTTTTTCTTGCGATGAATCTGCCACAGTTTATGCGCGGAAATCTGGATAAGAAACATTCCGGCGACCAGAAACGGCAGCGTGAGCAGCGCTGCCAGGGCAAGCCGCCAGCTTTTCACCAGCATGATACAGGCGACGCCGGCAACGGTGAGCAGGTCGGGCAGCAGCTTTGTCACACTGTCCGACAGCACATCCTTCAGAGAATTGACGTCTCCGATGACGCGCGCCAGTATTTTTCCGGTGGGACGGCTGTCGAAAAAGTGAAAGCTCAGTGTCTGGATATGCTCATAAAGCTGGCTGCGGATAGTCAGGAGCACTTTGTTTGTGACATCCGCCATCATGCGCATCCAGCATCTTGTGCAGACCATATGCACAAGAAACAGCAGAAGTCCAACGGCGGCGAGGCGGCAAAGTCCGGCGGCATCGCTGTTTGCAACATAGGTATCGATGGCAAGCTCGATCATCAGCGGCGTCGCCAGTGTGATGAAAAGCGTGACGAGCAGCAGCAGCGCCACAGCCGCCAGCATCTTTTTATAAGCGAAAAGATAGCGGTAAAGACGCAGAAGCGTCGCTGTTTTGGGGACATCATGCATAACCTCGTCTTCGCGGACGGAATTTACGGACATGGGAGTTCCTCCTCTCTGCGGAGCACAGAATTTCCGGGAGCAGAGACCGCGGCCTCCGGCGGTGACACAGTTTCCGGAGACAATGCAGTTTTCGGCGGCGATGCAGTTTCTGGCGGCGATACAGTTTCCGGCGGCAGTGCAGCATCCAGCGGCGACACAGTTTTCGGCAGGTTGTCAGCACCGGCTTCTTCACCGTACTGCACGCACCAGGTCCGGTAATAGCGCCCTTTCTGCGCCATCAGCTCCGCGTGGGTGCCGCGCTCCGCAATGGTATTATTCTCCAGCACAATAATTTCGTCCGCAGAGCGGACAGCCGAAATACGGTGCCCGATAATAATCTTCGTGGAATGCTTCATTTCTTTTAAATTTTTCTGGATGATCTTTTCCGTTTCCATATCAAGCGCAGAGGTGGCATCGTCCAAAATCAGAATAGGAGCCTGCTTTGCAAGCGCGCGGGCAATGCTGATGCGCTGCTTCTGCCCGCCGGACAGACCGACGCCGCGCTCGCCGATGACAGTCTCATATTGATTTCCGAGACGGCTGATAAAACGGGAAGCGCCCGCCTGCCGGCACGCCCATTCGACCGTCTGCTGATTCATTTTTTCGCGGCAGCCGGTTTTTACGTTTTCCGTCACGGAATCGGAGAACAGAAATACCTCCTGCATCACGACGGAGGAGGAGGCGCGCAGCTTTGCCAGAGGCAGCTCGCGGATATCTGTTCCGTCCAGCAGAATGCGCCCCTCGGTCACATCGTAGAAGCGCTGTATCAGATTGACGATGGTGGTCTTTCCGGTGCCGGTCATGCCCATGATGCCAAGCGTCTGCCCCGGTTTCAGTGTGATATTAATGTCTCTTAATATTTCATGTCCGTCCAGAGAAAAGCCGACGTGCTCAAAAATAAGCTCCCCGGCGACTATATCTCCCGGACGTATTGCCGCAGCGCCGTCCTTCTGTGCGCTCCAGGTCGGGTCGGACGTTTCAGAGGAGCTGGCGTTCTGCGCTGCCGCAGCAGGGTCCGTAATCTGCGGCGTCTGCTGCGCCACCTTTTTGATTTTTCTCCAGGAGGCGAACGCCGATGCGATATCGTTGCTCAGCCAGCCGAGAATCTCCATCGGCCAGATGACATTATTTGCATATTCGGAAAACGCGCCGAGCGCGCCAATCGTCATCCTGCCGGAAATCACCATCAGACCACCGATAATCACAACTGCCAGCAGCATCACCTTTCCGAGAAAGGTAATCAGCGGCTGGTATCTGGCAAGCAGCTTTGCCTGCTCCATATTCAAATCGTAAAACAGCCGGTTGTGACGGCTGAACTTGCTGATTTCATAATCCTCCCGCGCAAAGGCTTTGACGGTACGCACACCGGCGATGCATTCCTGCGCGACAGTATTCAGCTCGGCGGTCTCCTCGCTGATCTGGTCGTACACTTTGCCGAGCCCATTTTCCATGCGCACGGCGCAGAAACCAATCAGCGGCAGCAGCGCCAGCGGAACCAGGGTGAGATACGGATTCAGACGGAACATGCAGACCAGCACGAGGATGGTATGCGTAAGCGCCTCAACGGCGAGGATGCCGACGAAGCCGACGGCTGCCCAGACCTTATCGACGTCCTCTTTTGTGCGTGTCATCAGCTCGCCGGTGTTGTGCCGGTCGAAGAAATCCATTGACATGGTCTGGAGATGCCGGAACAAATCGCGGCGCATATGATAGCCGACGGAAACGCCGATATAATCATAGGTAAATTCCTTAATGTACTGAAAGACGGCGCGTCCGATGCCGATGCCAAGCAATCCGAACAGAAGCCGCATCAGCAGCTCCATCTGTCCGCCGACGATTACATCATCAATAATGCGCCGGGTAATCTGCGGCGCCATCATATCCAGCGCAATGCTGATGAGCATCGCGGCAAAGCCGAGCAGGTACAGAAAGCCGTAGCGCTTCATATAAGTACCCAGTTTTTTCATGATTTGTTGCTTCCTTTTTTTTCAATTAGTTTTTTATCCTGGCGGTTCTGCATCCGGTACTGCATGGGACTGATGCCTTGTATCCGGCGGAAGCTCTGCGAAAAATAGCTTGGCGAGGAAAAGCCGAGCATCTGGGAAATCTCGGAGAGCGTCAGGTCGGTCTCTGTCAGCAGATAAAGGCTTTCCTGTATCCGGCAGGAAAGAAGATAGCTGATGGGCGAGGTATCGTATGCATGGCGGAACAGGTGCGCCAGATAATATTTGCTCACATGGGCAACGGCGGCGAGGTCGTCCAGCGTAATATTTTCTTTAAAATGATTGTCAATATAGCGGCGGACGATGGCGGCCTCCCGGCTTGATTTGCGGGAGGAGGGCACGAAGGTGACGGTAAACTGGCTGCGGCGCATCAGCAGAAGCAGCACGACCTCCAGCAAATCCTGGCAGACAGTATTGTAGCCGGGCTGTTTGCTTTCAATCTCCTTTAAAAGATTGTTCAGATAGAAAAGGAGCAGCTCGCTGTTTGCCTGGAAATGCACGATGGAATAGCCGTCCTCCCCGGAATCCCCGGCGACCGCCTCCAGACCGTCGATGCCCAGAACAATATATTCCAGAGGAAGCTCGTCGGAGCTGACCTCTGTGTGCTCCACATTGGAGTTGACGGTGATAACATCGCTTGTCGTAATGGGAATGCTCTGGCTGGCAAGCTGCAGATAGCCGCATCCGCCGGTAATAAAAAAGAGCTCGGCGCAGGGATGGGTGTGCAGCGTGGAATGCCACTCGGCGCTGTAGCGCGCCGTACTGACGTAGAGCAGCCGGGTGACAGAACGGTCTACCGGATTGGTGGCGAGAGAATCAAGAACATAGCGGCTGGTACTCATACAAAAAACTCCTTTTCCATAGGGGATCTTCTGAAAAATGCTTATATCTGGGAGGGCCAGGGTCTTTCCCCATTTATGAGCAGGCTCATGCGGGTCCGGATCTTTTGCTCCTGGCATCATTATATGTCAAAATGTATGGACAGGCAAGAAACGATTGCTGATTTTAATGGAATGTAGTAAACTACAAATGGCAGCTTTGTCATCTGACGCCAGCGCTGCTCTGCAAATGGCGCGGACGGAACTGTTACAATTAAAATGATGAAAATTTATCCGAGGTGAAAAATACGTGAGTGCAATCGTTACATTGAAAAAAGGAGAAGGAAGAACCGTAAAATCCGGCGGAATGTGGATTTATGATAACGAAATCGCGTCCATTGCCGGAAGCTTTGCGGACGGAGATATCGTGCTGGTGCATGACTTTGACGGGTATCCGCTGGGACGCGGTTTTATCAACCGTCATTCAAAGATACGCATCCGCCTGATGACCAGAAACGCGGCACAGGAGATTGACCGGGATTTTATCCGTATGCGCGTGCAGAACGCCTGGAATTACCGCAAAAAAACGGTGGATACCGGGAGCTGCCGCCTGATTTTCGGCGAGGCGGATTTTCTTCCGGGCATTGTGATTGATAAATTCTCCGATGTGCTGGTGGTGGAATCGCTGGCGCTCGGTATTGACCGTCTGAAGGAGACGATCGTGGAAGCGCTGAAGGAGGTGCTGGCAGAGGACGGCGTCATTATCCGCGGCGTTTATGAGCGCAGCGACGCCAAGGTGCGCGAGCAGGAGGGCATGGAGCGCTGCAAGGGGTTTCTCGGCGAGCCGTTTGATACGAATGTGCTGATTGAGGAAAACGGCGTGAAATATATGGTGGACGTGGTAAACGGGCAGAAGACCGGATTTTTCCTCGACCAGAAATATAATCGGCAGTCCATCCGGCGGCTCTGTCCGGGCGCGCGGGTGCTCGACTGCTTTACCCATACGGGCTCTTTTGCGCTGAATGCCGGAGCGGCAGGCGCGGCGGAGGTGCTTGGCGTGGATGCATCGCAGACGGGCGTGGAGCAGGCAGAGCTGAACGCGCGGCTGAACGGTCTGGAAGACCGCGTAAAATTTGTCTGCCGCGATGTCTTTGAGCTGCTGCCGGAGCTGGAGGAGAAGGGGGAAACCTTTGATTTGGTAATTCTCGACCCGCCGGCGTTCACAAAGTCGCGCAGCTCCGTGAAAAATGCCGTCAAAGGATACCGGGAGATTAATCTGCGCGCTATGAAGCTGGTGAAGGATGGTGGCTTTCTTGCCACCTGTTCCTGCTCGCATTTCATGACGTACGAGCTGTTTACCCAGACGATCCGGCAGGCGGCGCAGAATGTCCACAAACGCCTGCGCCAGGTGGAATTTCGCACGCAGGCGCCCGACCATCCGATTTTGTGGGCGGCGGACGAATCCTATTATCTGAAATTTTATATTTTCCAGGTCTGTGACGAAAAGTAGAAAATAAAGGAAAAGGGGATACGGAAGATGACACTGAAGGAACTGGAGATCGGGAAATCTGCGGTAGTCACAGCGGTCGGCGGTGAGGGCGCGCTGCGGCAGCATTTCCTGGATATGGGCGTGATTCCGGGTGCGGAGATCACACTGGTAAAATATGCGCCGATGGGCGACCCGATGGAGCTGCGGATTCACGGCTACGAGCTGACGCTGCGCCTGGCGGATGCGGAAAAAATAGAGATAGAAAAGAAGAAAGCGGCGGCGAAAGCGCCGGAAGGGAAATCCGGGGCGCGCGCGGATTCCCGGAAAAAAGTGGAGCATCCGGGGCTTGGCGAGGGCGGACGTTATCACGTGAAGGCGGACGAGCATCCGCTGCCGGAGGGCACGAAGCTTACATTTGCGCTGGCGGGCAATCAGAACTGCGGAAAGACAACACTTTTTAATCAGCTCACCGGCTCCAATCAGCACGTCGGCAACTTTCCGGGAGTGACGGTGGACAGAAAAAGCGGCTCCATCAAGGGCTATCCGCAGACGGAGATTACCGATTTGCCGGGCATTTACTCGATGTCGCCGTACAGCAGCGAGGAGCTTGTCACGCGGCAGTTTATCATCGGGGAAAAGCCGACCGGCATTATCAACATTGTCGATGCGACCAATATTGAGCGTAATCTTTATCTGACGATGCAGCTTATGGAGCTGGACGTGCCGATGGTGCTGGCGCTGAATATGATGGACGAGGTACGCGGAAACGGCGGCTCGGTGCGCATCAATGAAATGGAGGAGCTGCTGGGGATTCCGGTGGTGCCGATCTCGGCGGCGAAAAATGAAGGCGTGGATGAGCTTGTCCGCCATGCGATCCATGTGGCGCAGTACCAGGAGCGTCCGGGAAGGACGGATTTCTGCAGCCAGGATGAGCACGGGGGCGCGGTGCACCGCTGCCTGCACGGCATTATGCATCTGATTGAGGACCACGCGAAGGCGGCGGGGATTCCGGTGCGCTTTGCGGCGACGAAGCTGGTGGAGGGCGATGAGCGGATTTTAAGTGCGCTGGCGCTTTCGCAGAATGAAAAAGAAATGATTGAGCATATCATCTGCCAGATGGAGGAAGAGCGCGGTCTGGACCGTGCGGCGGCGATCGCCGATATGCGGTTTGATTTCATACAGAAGCTGGTGGATGAGACGGTGGTAAAGCCGCAGGAGAGCAGGGAACATGTGCGCAGCAGAAAGATTGACCGCGTTCTGACCGGAAAATATACGGCGATTCCGGCGTTTGTCGGCATCATGGGACTGGTGTTTTATCTCACATTCAATGTGATCGGCGCGTGGCTGCAGGGGCTTCTGGAGTTGGGAATCGGTTATCTGACGGATGCAGTGGACGTCTGTCTTACCTCGTGGAATATTAATGAGGCCATCCACTCGCTGATTATCGACGGCATTTTTAACGGCGTTGGCAGCGTGTTGAGCTTCCTGCCGATCATCGTGACGCTGTTCTTTTTCCTGTCGCTCCTGGAGGACACGGGTTATATGGCGCGGGTGGCGTTCGTGATGGATAAGCTGCTGCGAAAGATCGGCCTTTCCGGCAGAAGTATCGTGCCGATGCTGATCGGCTTTGGCTGTACCGTTCCGGGCGTTATGGCGAGCAGGACGCTGCCGTCCGAGCGCGACCGTAAAATGACGATCATGCTCACGCCGTTTATGAGCTGCTCGGCAAAGCTGCCGATTTACGGATTTTTTGCGTCCGCCTTTTTCCCGGAGCACGCCGCGCTGGTGATGGTGGGGTTGTATTTTATCGGTATCCTTGTGGGAATCCTGGTGGCGCTGATTTCCAAAAACAGTATGTTTAAGGGTGAGGCGGTGCCGTTTGTGATGGAGCTTCCGAATTACCGCCTTCCGGGAGCAAAGAACGTGGCGCAGCTTCTGTGGGAGAAGG
This sequence comes from Marvinbryantia formatexigens DSM 14469, assembly GCF_025148285.1. Classification (NCBI taxonomy): domain Bacteria; kingdom Bacillati; phylum Bacillota; class Clostridia; order Lachnospirales; family Lachnospiraceae; genus Marvinbryantia; species Marvinbryantia formatexigens. Next base: position 2,644,278 of record NZ_CP102268.1, read on the forward strand.
CAAAGGACTTTCTGCAGAGAGCCTTTACGGTCATTTTTATGGCGACCATCATCATCTGGTTTTTGCAGACCTTTGACTTGCACTTCCAGATGGTGAGCGATTCGCAGAACAGCATCCTGGCGGTTGTCGCCGGATGGATTGCGCCGCTGTTTGCGCCGCTCGGCTTTGGCGACTGGCGGATTTCCACGGCGCTGATTACCGGCTTCATGGCAAAAGAAAGCGTTGTGTCTACGCTTAACGTGCTCTTTGGCAGCACAGAGGCGGTGCTGGCGGCAATCTCACCGCTGGCGGCGGCTTCCCTGCTGGTGTTCTGCCTGCTGTACACTCCGTGCGTTGCCGCGATTGCTTCCATTAAAAGAGAGCTTGGCGGCAAATGGGCGGCAGGCGTGGTCATCGGGCAGTGTGCGATTGCCTGGGTGTGTGCGCTCCTTGTCCGTCTTATCGGGATGCTGTTCGGGCTGGGATAAGCGGCAGTACGTGAACAGGAATGCGATATTAATTCTGCGAACATGGAGGAAACTATGCAATACTATGTCGCCCCGCTGGAGGGCATTACGGGCTATATTTTCCGCAGCGCCCACCACAAATATTTTCCGGGTGCGGACAAATATTTTATCCCGTTCATCGAGCCGAAGCCAAACTCAAAAAAGATTTTTTCCGCGCGGGAATTAAATGATATACTGCCGGAACATAACCGGGGGATGCGGACCGTGCCGCAGATTCTCACAAACAAATGGGAAGATTTTGTGTGGACGGCGAAGCATCTGCAGGAATATGGCTATGATGAGGTAAATATCAACCTGGGATGTCCGTCGAAAACGGTGGTTTCTAAGAAGCGGGGAGCAGGCTTTCTCGCCGATCCGGAGGGTGTGGATGATTTTCTTGCACACATTTTTGACGCGCTGGACATGAAAATTTCCGTGAAGACACGTCTCGGCAGGGAGGATCCGGTGGAATTTCGCTGGCTTTTGGAGATTTACAACAAATATCCATTAGCGGAGCTGATCATCCATCCGCGCACGCAGAAAGAATTTTACGGCTTTACGCCGCACTATGAGATGTTTGCGGAAGCGTTGGAGGAAACCAGCCTGCCGGTGTGCTACAACGGGGATGTAAATACAAAAGAGGACTGCCGGGAAATAGAAAAACGTTTCCCGCAGATAACCGGTGTGATGATGGGAAGAGGGATTCTGCGAAATCCGGGACTGATTGGAGAGATACGTGGGGAAGAAAAGGCGGACATCCGGCGGCTGCGCAGCTTTCACGATGAGCTGTACGCCGCCTATCAGCAGGAAATGCCCGGCGATACGCAGGTATTATTTAAAATGAAGGAGCTGTGGACCTACCTGCGCCATTCTTTTTCATAGATGAGAAAACAGCAAAAAAATTATTTAAAGCGAAGCGTCTTGCAGAATATGACGCCGCTGTCGCCGCAGTTTTTGCGGCGACCTCAGGCGTTCGTACCTGAAAGGCGATTATCGTAGATACAATGCACACCCTGGTGTGCCATCATTCCGCCGAGGCAGCGCTTATTGCAGCGCACGCACCGGCGGATTTTTCCGGTCTCCCCGGCGGCGACCTTATTCATCCACTGCGGGTCGGCGATGAGCTGGCGGCTCATGGCGGCGCACTGTATCCTGCCGTCGGCAAGCTGCTGTTCTATGAAATCGGGATGCACCAGGCCGCCGACGCCGCAGATGGGAAGCTTTGTATATTTGCACACCTGGTCGCAGAATTTTAAGAAACAGCCTTCCTCAGAAAAATAAGGATGCTTTGCGCCGGGGATGGTGTCCTCCAGGCTGGAATGATTTGCGAGCGTTACGTGAAAGCTGGTGACGCCTGCCGCTTCCAGCATCGGCACAAACAGTGGCAGCTCCGTATCGAGTACCCCGGCGTTTCCGTAGTGGGGGTTTTCCTGGCGGACGGCGAGCTTAAAATCAATGGGAAAGTCTGCAAGCTGCGAGCGGATTGCAGAGACGGCTTCTACGGCAAAGCGGAAGCGGTTTTCGGCGCTTCCCCCGTAGCAGTCTGTGCGGTGATTGAACACGGCGGAGCTGAAGCTTCCGCACATGCGGTCGCCGTGCACCTGCACCATATCAAAACCTGCTTTTTTCGCAAGTACCGCTGCCGTCCCGAATGCGGCGGTGATTTTTTTCACCTTTTTGACGGGAAGGCCGCTGATGTAAGGGGCAACCTGCGCGTTCAGCAGTGGGCGCAGCTCCTGCTGTGAAATTTTCTTTGTCAGAACACCCGGAATGTATTTTATCATCCCCTTCAGATTGGTATCCGTCTGATGAAGCTGCGCGCAGATCAGACAATCGTGCCGGTGCACAGTTTCCGCTAATTTCTGATAATACGCAAAACCTTTTTTACTGTAAAGGCTGTGTCCGAAGCGGGCGGGCAGAACCGGGACATCTCCGATGATAATCATACTGCAGCCGCCTGCCGCGATGTCCTCTATCTTTTTAAAATAGTCCTCATCAGAAAGTCCCATTGTGGTGGGCGCAAAGATAAGGCGGTTTTTCAGAGTTACATTTCCAAGCGTTATGGGACTGCACAGCGTTTCATACATAAATATCACTTATCCTTTCTGAGAGCAACAGTTTAAGAAAGCCTAAACTGTGCCGTTTCCAAGCATCTTTTTTAGGGCGCTCTCCAGGCAGGTCTGCTCCTGGGGCGTCAGCAGCGCAAGCTTTTCTTCGTTCCATGAAACAATGATATCGTGGCTCTTCTGAAATACCTGCAACCCTTCTTTAGTCAGATTTAGACTAAAACGACGGCGGTCCAGGGGATTTTTCTCCCTGCTGATCAGATGACTGGCGACCAGCCGGTCCAGAGTACGCTGCGACAGCCCCCAATCCATATGCAGAGCCTCGGTCAGCTCTTTGGGAGAGCAGCCGGGATGCCTGCCGATGTAAAGCACCGGGTAGAGAAGACCTGGCGTCAGGTCGTCCTCCTGCAGCTTCCGGCTGCATTCTTTCACAAAATCCCGTCGCAGCTCTGAGATGTAATACGCTAATTTAACCTTCATATTCCCTCCGTTAAATAAATTACTTGACTAAATCAAGTGTAATGCAATTACTTGATTTAGTCAAGTAATTTTTAAAAAACTTCAAAATTAAAAGGAATAAATCAGCCGCTGTGTATGCGGACGAAAGAACGCCTAATGCCTTATTTTACGCGACTTTCCTAACGGTCGAGCCGGAAAATGGACGCTTTTTATTGACATTTTTTCAAGGCGTCGTTATGCTGAAAGCAGTCTTGCAGGATGAAACAGTAACATGGTCAGGGAGGATTTCAATATGGAAAATAAGAAAACATTCGGGGCGTTTGTTTTGCGCCGGAGAAAAGAGCTTGGCATGACGCAGAAGGAATTTGCCGCCAGGCTGTATGTGACGGAATCGGCGGTGAGCAAGTGGGAGCGGGGTATGAGTTACCCGGACATCACGCTTATCCGCAGTATCTGCAGCGTGCTGGAGGTTTCAGAGCATGAGCTGCTCACAGGGAGCGAGGACACGGAAAAGCGTACCTCGGAGAAGCTGGCGGAAAAGTATCTGCGGCTGACGCGCAACTACCGGCTTGCGCAGTACCTTTTATATGGCGCGATACTGCTGGGGTGCGCCATCGGAAATCTGGCGTCGGCGCATACGCTGGACTGGTTTTTCATCGTGCTCATGGCGGTACTGATGAGTGCGTCGCTGACACTGGTCCCGGCACTCGCCGCGCTGCATCCCGCGCTCTGCCGATGTAAGGCGGCAGTCTCGCTGGGGAGCTTTCTGGTTTCGCTGGAGCTTCTGCTGCTGGTGTGCTGCCTGCAGACTGGCGGAAGCTGGTTTCCGATGGCGGGAGTGAGCGTGCTGTTCGGGTTCGCGCTGGTGCTGCTGCCGTTTCTGCTCCCCACCCTGCCGCTGCCGGCATGTCTGGCGCGCAGGAAAACATCACTTTATCTGATAACCGTTATGGCGCTGCTGATACTGCTGCTTCTGACAGGCTGTGTGACAAGCGGCGGTGACTGGTTTTTTACCGCGGCGGTGGGCACGCTTTTTGGAACCGGTTTTCTGATTCTGCCGGTTCTGCTGCGGCAGCTTCCGCTGCCGGAAACGCTGCGCCCGCATAAAACACTGCTTTATTTTGCAATCCAGACGGCTCTTTTGTTTCTGCTTCTGCTGATTGTTGCCCTGGAAGAGGGCGGCGGAGCAGACGGACTGCGCGTATCGCTGCCGACCGCCGCGCTGCTTGCGGCGCTTCCGTGGGGAGAAATGCTGCTTATCCGTTATCTTCCGGCAAACGGCTGGTTTAAAGCGTCCGCCTGCGCAGCGTTTGCGGCGCTCTGGGTCTGGCTGTTCCCGGCGGGGCTGGATGCGATTATGACGCTGGAGTACGGACCGGCTATCAATAGCTGGGAGCTGTGGCTTCCTTATGATTTCAGCAAATGGGGCGGCAATCAGACTGCAATTAATGTCTTTGCCATTATCCTGTTTACCCTGCTGGCGATCGCGGCAGTGCTGGCCGGCGTTGGGATATGGAGGAAAAAGAAAGGCCGCTAAGGTGGAATCCGGCGTGCTTTGCATAGAATTTCATTTTTCAGACACAATAGTGGTAAACATCCATGCCTGCCTGCGCAGGCACCATTATGCATGAAGGAGAAGAATGGAATGAAGGACAAAGTGTTTGGTGTTTTACAGCGCGTCGGGCGCAGCTTCATGCTGCCGATTGCGATTCTGCCTGTGGCGGGGCTTTTGCTTGGCGTTGGCAGCTCTTTTACCAATGAGACAACGATTGCCACCTACCGCCTGCAGCGGCTTCTGGGAGAGGGCACGCTGCTGCATGTACTTCTGGTGATTATGAACAAGGTGGGCAGCGCGGTTTTCGACAATCTTCCGCTGATTTTTGCGGTGGGCGTGGCAATCGGCATGGCGAAGCGGGAAAAGGAGGTAGCCGCTCTTTCCTCTGTGATTGCATATTTTGTGATGAATACCGCGATTAACGCAATGCTGGTGTTAAATGGCGATATTCTGGAGGACGGCGGCATTGCGGGGCATGTGCTGGAGGGGACGGTTGCGTCCGCCAGCGGAATCCTTACGCTGCAGACGGGCGTGTTCGGCGGCATTATTGTGGGGCTGGGCGTGGCGGCGCTGCACAACCGGTTTTACAGAATCGTACTGCCAAATGCCCTGTCCTTTTTCGGCGGCACCCGATTTGTGCCGATAATTTCCACACTTATTTATATGCTTGTGGGCATCCTGATGTACTTCATCTGGCCGCCGGTGCAGAACGGCATCCATGCGCTGGGCGCTCTGGTGACGGGCAGCGGCTACATCGGGACGCTCATTTTCGGTCTGATTAAACGGGCGCTGATTCCGTTTGGTCTGCATCATGTCTTTTATATGCCGTTCTGGCAGACCGCGCTCGGCGGTACGATGGAAGTGGGCGGACAGCTCATCCAGGGCGGACAGAACATTTTCTTTGCCCAGCTTGCGCATTCCGCGGAAATTACGCATTTCAGCGCGGACGCGACCAGATACTTTTCGGGCGAATTTATTTTCATGATATTCGGGCTTCCGGGCGCCGCTCTTGCCATGTATCACTGCGCAAGACCGGAGAAGAAAAAGGCGGCGAAGGGGCTGCTTCTGTCGGCTTCGCTTACCTGCATTCTGACCGGCATCACGGAGCCGCTGGAATTTTCCTTTCTTTTCGTGGCGCCGGCACTGTTCGCTGTGCAGGTGATCCTGGCGGGAACGGCGTATATGATTGCGCACATGCTGAATATCGCGGTCGGACTGACATTTTCGGGCGGACTTCTGGATTTGTTCCTGTTCGGTGTTCTGCAGGGAAATGCCAAGACAAGCTGGCTTCTGATTATTCCGGTGGGAATCGTGTATTTCTTTTTGTACTATTTTATTTTCCGTTTTCTTATTTTGAAATTTGACTTTAAGACGCCGGGACGTGAGGAGGACGACGGTGAGGTCCGCCTGTATACAAAATCCGATGTCCGCGCGCGCCGGGAAGGTGCCGGAGAGGGGCAGGGCGATAAGGCGGAGAGCGCGGATTTTCTGGATCCGGTCAGCGCCGTTATCACGCGCGGTCTTGGCGGAAAGCGCAACATCAGCGACGTGGACTGCTGCGCCACCCGTCTGCGCTGCAGCGTCCACGATGAAACACTCGTCAGCGACGCCCTGCTGAAATCCACCGGGGCTTCGGGCGTCATTCACAAGGGAAAGGGCGTGCAGATTGTATACGGTCCGCAGGTCGCTGTTATCAAATCCGAGCTGGAGCAGTACCTGGAGACCGCGCCGGATGAGCTGTATAGGGCGGTCGGGGCGGGAAATGCCGGGACAGACGATGCGGGAGCAGAAAATGCCGGGATGACCGGGACAGAGGCGGGAACTATCGGGATGCCCGGAGCGGGAGCAGAAAATGCCGGGATGACCGGGACAGAGGCGGGAACTATCGGGATGCCTGGAGCGGGAGCAGAAAATGCCGGAATAACCGGGATGGAAGCGGAAAAGAACCGGACGGAAGCCGGCGGGGAGAGAACGGTGCAGTCCATCATCATTTCCAGCCCGATTACCGGTATGGCGGGCGACCTTACAATGGTCCCCGATGAAGCCTTTGCCGCCGGTATGATGGGTGACGGCGCGGCGGTCCTGCCGACAGATAATATCGTAGTGGCGCCGGAGGATGGTATCATCGGATTTGTATTCGACACAAAGCACGCCATCGGCTTTGAGACAGATTTTGGCATCAGCCTTCTGATTCATGTGGGCATCGACACCGTAAAGCTGGAGGGAGCAGGCTTTGAAGTGCTGGTAAGAAACGGACAGAAGGTGAAAAAAGGAGAACAGCTTTTAAAGCTCGACCTGGAATATCTGAATAAACATGCCGCCTCGCTCGTCTCGCCGGTTATCTGCACGGAGCTTGCGGCAAATCAGAAAATCCGTCTTCTGAGAGAGGGCAAGATAGAGGCGGGCGAGGCGCTGTTCGCCGTCGACATCCAGGAAGAAACTGTGTGAGACAGAAAGCCCGGCGCACCGCTTCAGTGAAAGAGGCGGAGAAAAGATAAATGAGGGATGGAAAGCCCGGCGCGCCGCTTCAGCGAAAGGGACGGAGAAAAGGTAAATGGAGGATGGAGAGTCTGGCACCGTTCCCAGTGAAAGGGGCGGCGCGAGACAGGATAATTGGGAAAGGAAGGAGTCATCTATATGAGAAAATTTGAATATGTGATAAAGGACCAGTTTGGAATCCACGCAAGACCGGCGGGGCTGATTGCCCGCCATGCGGATAAATACAAAAGCCGGATTACCCTGCGCATCGGGGGACGTCCGGCGGACGCCGGAAAAATCATGAGCATCATGATGCTCGGCGCCAGATGCGGACAGACGCTGGAGGTGGAAATGGAAGGCAGCGACGAGGACGCAGCGTATGAGGGAATGAAGGCGCTGCTGGAAGAGATTCTGTAATCCTTTCATCACGTTCTTACACTTCAAATCAATGGACCGGTTTCGTGCTGCAGCAGGTAACAGGGCAGCTGACTTGAACTGCTACACATCATTACGCCAGATGGGAGATTCTTCCATCTGGCGAATTGATTTTCCGGCGAATTTGTTTTATACTAAAGAAATGTGAAACAGAAGGAGGAAACGGCATGGAATTACTGGATGTGGTAGATGAAAATGGCTGTCCGACCGGAAGGGCAGTGGACAGGGAAACGGCGCACAGGGAGGGTATCCGCCACCGTACCGCCCACGTCTGGCTGATGCGTGAGGGCAGAAACGGCGTGGAGGTGCTTCTGCAGAAGCGCAGCGCTAATAAGGATTCCTATCCGGGATGCTACGATATTTCCAGTGCCGGGCACATTCCGGCAGGCGTGGATTTCCTTCCGTCCGCACTCCGGGAGCTGCGTGAGGAGCTGGGGCTGACGGCAAAGCCGGAAGAGCTGATTTACTGCGGACAGCGCCGGTTTTCGTTTTCGACAGAATTTCATGGAAAGCCATTTGTGGACCGGCAGGTGAGCAATGTATACTGTATCTGGCGGGACGTAGAGCCGGAGAATCTGGTGCTCCAGGAATCCGAGGTAGAAAGCGTGCGCTGGATGAATCTGGAGGAATGTAAGGCGGCAGTACGTGAAAGCCGTATACCGAACTGTATTTTTTTGGAAGAATTAGATATGCTTCCGAATGAGAATTGATATAAGCTGTGCAGATAATTTTTCAGGTATCGTGCGGTCGCGAAGAATGCGAAAAGGATTTTATCACGGGCACAAAATCGCGCGAGCTCTTCGGGATACAAAATGCAGAAAGCAGGCTTGACAATGCCGCTTTGCAGTCTGTATACTAGACTGTAAGAAGAATCCTGCAAAGGATAAGAATGGGGCAGACAATGATAGCTTTCTTAAACTCTCTGCTGGAATTTCTGGTAGAATGCGGCATTTTAATCTTTGAATATATCGGCGTCGGAGTGATTATCTGGACCAGTCTGGTAAGTCTTTATAAGTATGTGACACGCAGACCGGACACCAGAATCTATCTGGCAAAGGGACTGGCTATGGGGCTGGAATTTAAGCTGGGCAGCGAGATTCTGCGCACGGTCGTTGTGCGCGAGTGGAAAGAAATCGCGATTGTAGCCGGTATTATTGTGCTGCGCGCTGCGCTTACCTTCCTCATTCACTGGGAAATCCGCCAGGAGGAAAAGGAAGAAGAAAAGAAAGTGTGAGTAGAAACGCGCATAGAATCATATACGGGAAAATCATCACGGAACGGACCGTGTACAGCGCGAGAGCCTGCCCTGGCAGGCTCTTGTTTCGCTATGTTTAAGGAAAGGGGATATGGACATGACACAGACAGAAAAGCAGCAGATGATGGCGACGGCGCCGATACCGGGGCTGATCGCGCGACTTTCGGTACCGACGATCATCAGTATGCTGATTACATCTTTTTACAATATGGCAGATACGTTTTTTGTGGGAAAGCTTGGTACCAGCGCCACTGCGGCGGTAGGCGTGGTTTTTCCGCTGATGTCTATTATCCAGGCGCTTGGCTTTTTCTTTGGTCACGGTTCCGGAAATTCCGTATCGCGCAAGCTTGGCGCACAAAAGTTGGATGAGGCGGAGCATATTGCCTCCTGCGGCTTCTTTTCGGCACTTATCTGCGGCGCGGTTATCCTGGTCTGCGGGCTGCTTTTTCTGGACCCGCTGTCGCGCGCGCTCGGTTCCACCGAAACCATTCTGCCGTATACAAAGCAGTATCTGAGCGTGATTCTGCTCGGCGCTCCGTACATGACGGCGGCGCTGACGCTGAACAATCTGCTGCGCTTCCAGGGCAGCGCGTTTTATGCAATGATTGGCATTACGACCGGCGCGGTGCTCAACGTCATCCTGGATCCGATATTCATTTTCGTATTTGACATGGGAATTGCGGGCGCAGCCTGGGCGACGATTCTCAGCCAGCTCCTGTCGTTTATTATGCTGCTGATCGGAATTAAGGTGTCCAACTGCATTCCGCTGCGCATACGGCATATGAAATACCTGCCGCAGACAATCCGGCAGATTTTCGGCGGCGGACTGCCCTCGCTCTGCCGCCAGGGGCTGGCAAGTCTTGCCACGGTGGCACTGAATCTGGCGGCAGGTCCATACGGGGATGCGGCGATTGCGGCAATGTCAATCGTGATGAGAATCTCAATGTTTGCAGGCTCTACCATGATTGGCTTCGGTCAGGGCTTTCAGCCGGTCTGCGGCTTTAATTACGGCGCTGGCAACATTAAGCGCGTAAAAGAAGCGTTCTGGTTCTGTGTAAAAACGGCGACGGTGGTGCTGGTGGTACTTGGCGTGCTCGGCTTTATTTTCTCCGGAGACCTCGTCGCCATTTTCCGGAAGGAGGACCTGGAGGTTATTGAAATCGGCACCCTGGCGCTGCGCACCCAGTGCGTTACGCTGCCGCTCACAGGCTGGATCGTACTGAACAATATGCTGTTTCAGACCATCGGGCGTACGCTTCCGGCAAGTGTGCTCGCCTCCGCAAGACAGGGTATCTTCTTCCTGCCCGCCGTGCTGATACTGCCGTATTTCTTTGGAATCCTCGGCGTCCAGTGCGCACAGGCAGCGGCGGATGTGGCGGCATTTGTGCTGGCGCTGGTTCTGAACCGGAAGCTGATGCCGACACTGTAAAGAAACGGCAGGCTGCAGACGGGGAGCATAGGAGCGGAGGCCCGTCTGACGTTGATGAGGGGAAGCAGATGCCCGTCCGGCGCTGATGAGGGGAAGCAGATGCCCGTCTGGCGCTGACGAGGAAGAAGGGACGGATGCCAGTTCGGTGCTGCCTGGGAGCGCCGGGCAGGCTGGCTGAAATATTGCCGGAGATAACGTACAAAGGAGAAGGAAAAATGATAAAGAAGGAACTGGCGCTGGAAATTATTGAGCGCTTAAAGAAGGAATATCCGGATGCAGGCTGTACGCTGGATTATGATGAGGCATGGAAGCTGCTGGTAAGCGTGCGCCTGGCGGCGCAGTGCACCGACGCCAGAGTGAATATTGTCGTGGCGGATTTATTTGTAAAATATCCGGGAGTGAAGGAGCTGGCGGAAGCGGACGTGGAGGATATCGAGCGGATTGTAAAACCGTGCGGTCTTGGGCACAGTAAAGCGCGCGACATCAGTGCCTGCATGAAAATGCTGCAGGAGCAGTATGACGGAAAAATCCCGGAGGACTTTGACGCATTGCTGAAGCTGCCGGGCGTGGGGCGCAAAAGCGCCAATCTGATTATGGGGGATGTGTTCGGCAAACCGGCAATCGTAACAGATACGCATTGCATCCGCCTTGTAAACCGCATGGGTCTGGTGGATGGCATAAAAGAGCCGAAAAAGGTGGAAATGGAGCTCTGGAAAATCATTCCGCCTGAAGAGGGAAGCGATTTCTGCCACCGGCTGGTTTATCACGGCAGAGAAATCTGCACGGCGCGGACGAAACCGTACTGCGACCGCTGCTGTCTGCAGGATATCTGCAAGAAAAAAGGAGTTGACTAAATGAAAGAAAACGAAGAAAGATATGCACTTTTAATTGATGCGGACAATGTGTCTGCAAAATATATCAAACCGATACTGGACGAGCTTTCCAAATACGGAAACGTAACCTACAAGCGCATTTACGGAGACTGGACAAGCACACAGCACGCGAGCTGGAAGGAGGTGCTGCTCCAGAACTCTATCAGCCCTATCCAGCAGTACAGCTATACGCAGGGAAAAAATGCTACTGATTCGGCAATGATTATTGACGCGATGGATATTCTGTATACGGGCAATGTGGACGGCTTCTGCCTTGTTTCCAGCGACAGCGATTTTACCAGACTGGCGAGCCGCCTGCGCGAGAGCGGACAGAATGTTATCGGAATGGGCGAGGCCAAAACGCCGATTCCTTTCCGCCAGGCATGTAATATTTTTACGACCCTGGAGCTGCTTTTAGAGGACAGCACGTCGGAGAAAGAGGAGAAGGCGCCGGTAGTATCCGCGGCGGAGCAGACTGCGCAGAAAGCCGGGGAGAGCGATGTGGTGAGCCGCGAGCAGGTGGAGGAAGCGGTTGTCAAGATTATAACGGAAAATCAGAACAACGATAAGGAAACCGGACTTGGCGAGGTTGGAAGCCGCCTGGTAAAGCTTTATCCGGATTTTGATGTGCGTAATTATGGATACAGTATGCTGTATAAGTTTCTGGAAACCTTCCCGAAGCTGAAGGTCATCCGTGAAGGCTCCAAAATGTCTGTGGCGCTTTACGAAGACCCTGGCAGGAGAGAAAGTCTGGAAAAATATATCGTGGAACAGGTGCAGAACAGCGGCAGCGTCGGCATTGCGCTCGGTCCGCTCGGCAATAAAATTCATCTGCAATTTAAAGACTTCAAGGTGCGCGACTATGGTTATTCGCGTCTGAAGGAATATATCAGCAGCATCCCAAGCATCCGCACGAAAGGCGAGGGCAAGCAGATTCGGGCGGTCTTTGAAGATGCAAAAGAGAAGGACAAAGAGAAAGAAAAGGAAAAAGAGAAGGAAAAACCGAAAAAAAGAGCGGGCAGCAGAAAATGAAAGAGAAAAAAGTAGAAGAGAAAAAAGCGGCAGGGGAAAAAACGGTAGAGACACTGACCTGTCCGGTGCAGAAAAAGTGCGGCGGCTGTCAGTTCCTGGGAATGCCCTATGCGCAGCAGTTGAATATCAAACAACATCAGGTAGAGAAGCTGCTCCGACCCTTTGGCAGAGTCTGTCCGATTATCGGCATGGAAAATCCATATTACTACCGTAATAAAGTGCACGCTGTTTTTGGAAGAACCCGCACCGGAGAAATTATCTGCGGCACTTACCAGGAAAATACGCATAAGATTATCCCGGTGGAGCAGTGCCTGATAGAGGACCGGAAATCAGAGGAGATAATCCGCAGCATCCGCGGGCTTTTGAAATCCTTTAAGATAAAAACGTATGACGAAGACACCGGCTACGGTCTTCTGCGCCACGTGCTGGTCCGCCGGGGCTTCCAGAGCGGGCAGATTATGGTGGTGCTGGTACTGGCAGACCCGATTTTCCCCTCCAAAAATAATTTTGTGTCTGCGCTGCGCAGACTTCATCCCGAAATCACAACCATCATTTTAAATATAAATGCCAAAAAGACCAGTATGGTATTGGGTGAAAGAGAGAAGACGCTTTATGGTCCCGGCTATATCGAGGACACCCTTCTCGGAAAGACCTTCCGGATTTCCGCAAAATCTTTCTACCAGGTAAATCCGGTGCAGACGGAAGTCCTTTATCAGACTGCCATCGGATACGCCGCCCTTACCGGCAAAGAGCGCGTCCTGGATGCATATTGCGGAATCGGTACCATCGGTCTGCTTGCGGCGTCGCAGGCAAAAGAAGTCATCGGCGTGGAACTAAACGCTGATGCAATCCGCGACGCGCGTATAAACGCCAGAAGAAACAGCATAACAAATGTAAAATTCTATAATGCGGATGCCGGGAAATTCATGACCGGTCTTGCAGAACAGAACATAAACGTGGACGTGGTATTCATGGATCCGCCGCGGGCGGGAAGCGACGAAGCATTTCTCTCTTCTGTAGTAAAACTGCAGCCAGGAAAGGTAGTGTATATCTCATGCAATCCGGAGACACTGGCACGGGATTTAAAATATCTGACGGGAAACGGGTATAAGGTGGAGAAGATACAGCCGACAGATATGTTCTGTTTTACGGAGCATGTTGAGTGCGTGGTATTGATGTCAAAAGTCGAGAAGTAGATGTACGGAAAAGGCTTGAAAACAAGGGATTTCCGGGGTGGAGTAGATTTTGGACACGGGACAACACGTCCGAAAAATGAGAAGTTTGCTGTTAGAGGGAACATATCTACATGAAAAAATGACGGAGGGTTGAGTTGACAGCTTGCAAAATGGGTAGGTTGAGTAGACAAGTTGGATATTTGCAGGTCGAGTTGACGGAATGATAATTTGTTATAAAAAAATGGGAGATTTGGCACCTTATAGATATATGAGGTGCCATTTGTATGGTAAGGACTTAGCGTTTACCAATAAAAAGCCGATCAAGTGATCGGTTTTTTATTTTACCATTCTATTTCTTCTTTTATTTTATCAAAATAAGCACAGATTGCTACGCCGATTGAAGGAGAGGTGGCCCCTAAACTAGATGATTTCAATTCACACGCATTTGCAATGTAAGAAAGTTTATTAGAGTTTATTTGTTTATATAAAAAAGGCCACATTTGATCCGCCACTTCTCTAAATTTACCTGTAAAAATTATCAGATCCAAATTAAGAAGGTTAATTAGCAAGTTAGTAACTTTCCCTAAATAATACGAGAATATTTCAAATTTTTCAGGGTGTGTAGCAAAAAATTCTTTGATTGCTTTAGAATCAAGTTCTGAAAATTCTGCTTTACTCATTTCAAACACATCATTTCTGATTCGGTAATCCAGACATTCGCAACTACCACAAGAACAACATGGCTCTATGGTTTTGAAGTGTTCATTTGAATATGTTGGTAATTCCAAATGACCAAGTTCGCCTACGAAATTGGATGCTCCGTGGTAAAGCTTATTATTAAATACCATTCCGGCTCCAATTCCAGCTCCTAGATAAATAGTTAGAATATTTTTTTTGTTGCGATATTTGTAATTAATGTTATTAGGTATATACATATTATATTTTTCGGCAACAACAGAAGTATTTGAGTTATTATCCATATAGATATTAATATTTTTTTGCTCAAAATAGTCCAATCTATTGGGATAAATGATATTATTTAAAGGTTTATCTGAAAGATATTCAAGGTTATGGGATTTAATTATTTTTTTGCCTATGTTATCAATTGCTCCAGTAAATGCAATACCAAGAGAAATAACATTTAAATTTAGGCTATTTTGGCAATCGATTATTTTAATAATATCAGCCATAATTGAATCTAATTGAGTTTGTAGTTCAAAAAGAGTACCAGGTGTTTTGAAAAAGATATAATTACTAATTTTTTTCCCTTTCTCTTCCATGTGTTTTCTTGCATCAGCAAATATTCCTAAAGTTTCAATTATTTGCTTAAATTGAACGCTGCTGATAGGTGAGAAATTCATGTCGATAATTGATAATTTAATTTGTGCAGCGCCAATAGATACTCCAACCATATGAGCAAAATCAGGATTTATGCATAAACCATCAGAGGTATTTAATACAGATAGTTTTTTTAAGATATCTATGTTATTTGCAACTGTTGGCCATGAAACTTTTAAATTTTCAGATAATGCACTCTTGGAAATTTGTGGTTGACACCTTATGATATTGATTAATTTATTATGTGATTTCAATTGTGAAATTAGTTTCTCCATATAGATACTCCTTTAATGTAGTCAAATAAATGTTTATGCAATAAGTAGATTGATCTTTTTGCGGTAACATTTTAAGCGTAGTTTTTGTGTAGTTATGAAATACTTATTTGTATGATAGCATACCCAAAAAAAATAAGCAATTCTTTGTTGTGAAAAATATATTAAAAAACTCTAATAAAATTTTTATAGTAGTGAAATTAAATAATGAAAAAAATAAATCAAAGAAATTTGAAAAAATATTGACAAGAAAATATAAATATATTATGATTAAAATGTAAAAATCATACAAAAGTTGATTTGACCCAGGAGGTGATGGCATGGTTCCTCTCTAGTGTAATGGACATATCAAAAATGACTACATGGATGAAGGACTTATATGTACTTATAGCAGATTTGCCCGCATGGGCAAAAACAATTATAGCATTACTTATTGTGGCATACCTTTTTTATAAGAAAAAGTTAAAGCACAAAGAGAAAATGAAGAATATGCAGTTAAAGCGTGATATCAGAAGGCAGAAAGAAATTACGAAGAGGACGAAGATAATTGCAGAAAGTTTGACCAAAATGAATGAAAGTAATAACCAACTTTCAAAAACAAAGACTCTTTTTGGAAAGTGTAATGTAATTGATTATAGTGATGAGCAAAGAAAAGGGTTGGCTAAAAAATTTGATGCGAAAATGATGGACACTATAAATGATGAGATCGAAGAAATATTTTCAAAGGAAAGTACTCCTGTTTGTAAAGATGAAAAAGCTAAACAAATTAACTTTCCTAAGAATAAAAAGAAAAGGAGTAAATGAAAAGTGAATATTGAAAAGATACATATTTAATAACCTTAGTTTTAGGAAGAAGACTAAGGTTATTTTTTATTGATTTGGAAGACGATTGAACCTTACGGCAAAACTGAAAATAAGCCTGTACCTTTGGGCAAAAGGGATTTCGGATACATAAATACATTATATTAGTAAGATAGCTGAACACGAAGAAAACAGGCACTTTTCTATTTACATTTATAAGTATAGGCGTACTCTCTCACTGGCTTGCGTACCACAAATTAATACAATGCACCCTTTGAGCGATGAGGGTGCAAATTTAACGATTACCCCTACTCAAAAAACGATAGGGTGCATTTGCCTTGAATTTATGGTATTCTATGATAAAACACAGCGATAAAATATGATTTTCAGGAAAGGTAAGGTATTGACGATGAGCAAGGTATTAGTAGCGTATTTCAGTGCCAGCGGCGTAACAGCGAAACTGGCGAAGCGGCTTGCAGAGGCTATAGGAGCAGATTTACATGAGATTCAGCCGGAGGTTCCATATACGGATGCGGATCTGGACTGGATGAATAAAAAGAGCCGAAGCAGTGTGGAAATGAATGATAAATCATTCCGGCCTGCCGTTGCAAATAAAATGGAGAACATGGAGCAGTATTCCGTGATTTTCACAGCCTTCCCTATCTGGTGGTACGTCGCTCCGACTATTGTGAACACGTTTCTGGAGCAATATGAACTGACTGGAAAGACGATTATTCCACTGGCAACTTCGGGCAGCAGCGGTATGGGGAACACAAACAAGGAACTGGCGGTTTCCTGTCCGGGAGCGGAATTAAAGGAAGGAAAGCGATTCCCTGCGGATGCAAGTGCGGAAGAACTGAAAGCATGGGCAGAAGGATTCGGGATTTAAAGAAAAGACCGATAAACTTCTCAATATAGACCCATAAAGTTATCTTTCATGACAACGAATAATAAGAAATCTATGGTAACATCCTACCCGTAGTGGTAAATTATTCTACAGGAAAGGGTGCGAAGCATGGAAAATGAAGTATATGAAAAAGATTATGGAGAGGAATTCCGGGAACGGAGCGATAAGTCAGAGGGAAAGGATTTCTTAGACACATAGGTAATTGCGAAACAGGTTCCGGATATAGCTCTAATTAGTGCCGAAGCTTGGGAGTTTAGAATATCTGAGATTGAAAAGAACGGAAAAACATGGTGGATCATGATATAAGTTGGAATTGAACAGGAAATGGGCGCACTTATAGAGGGAAATGAAAAAACTTGTTTTAAAAATAGTAACTTCTATGCAATTAAGGGTTTAAGACTTCGGATGTACTGATGCTGTTCGATCTTATCAGCGAGAATCACTCCGATAAGCTGTGTGATGCCGGCCAGGATCAGATCAGCGTGAAGCGTTTTCTCATTTTGCGTTTTGCGGCCGGCGATCCCAAAGCTGTCTTTGAAGTGGCTGATGGAGCGTTCCACAGTGGTTCTGATCCTGTATGTATCGTTCCATTCTTCAGTCCCACGCACAGTGCCGGGATAAGTACGGAAGTCTTTTTCCGGGTAAAGGTATACCATTCTTCCGCATGGTGAAGATGTGCAGGGAGTGTCACAGTGACAGACACGGTGATATTTTCCTGTGGAAGGATTCTTTTCCCATCTGACTTTTGGACAGCTGAATTTATAGCGTACAATGCCGTTCCTGCGTTTGCTGGTCCCTTCATATTTCATAGGAAGGGAATGGTCAATCGGGCAACATGGGATCCCATTTTCATTTACTGGATAGTCATTGTTTCCTAATCCGGAACGGGAATTTAATGGGATGTAGGCTTTCCGGAAGTGAATGCCATTACCGTCAGCATCCATGCCAAAGGTGTCTCCTGAAAGAAGCTCTTTATAAAGTCTGGCGGAGTCAAAGGCGGCATCTCCTAAAAAAATATCCGGGCTGATGAGGGGATGTGCAGCAAACAGGTCCTGTAAAGTAGGGATAAGCAGCCTGGCATCATGGACCGATTTATCCTCATCCGGAGAACCGGACTTCTTTCCAGGAATAATTTCAGGATGCTTATCAAAAAAATCCTTATTGTAGAGGTCGATATGCCGGACAATGCCCAGACCATTTGTGACAATGCCAAATTTGTAGGCATAACAAAAATGCCCGTCAATGTAAAGCTGCTTAATATCGGGATTTGCGGCAGCATGGGAAGGCATGGAGCCGTAAGCAGCCTTGTAAGGGTCATAGTTCTGATCAAAATGCATGGTCTTTGCATATGCTTTGAGCTGTTTGATAATACGGTTGGAATATTTGGGATTGTTTTCCGTAACCCAGGCCTCTATGCCAGAGGAATCAAAGATGGTCATATCAGCCCTGGCAGAATCGATTGCCTGACAGACTGGCTCAGTAAGATCGACCAGGTGGTGAAAAAGGAGCTGCAGATCTTCAAGAAAATCCTGCTTGAACCGGGTGATTTTAGAAGCATCTGGAACCTTGTTGAAACCACGGAATTCACGGAGATGCCGGGAATACTGAAGGAAAACAAGGAGCAGGGAGTCAGTAGGGACAGAAAAAATCCGCTGGATGATAAGCGCCCATAAAAAAGCGTTCAGAGGGTATTTACGGGATCTGCCCGTTGATGCATAGAAATGCTTCCGGAAGGAAGCAGGAACAATTTCATCAAGGTCAATGTGCTGTTGTAAGAGGGACAGAAACTGAGGTCTGTCAGATTCAAAAATTTCCTGGCAATCTGAAAAAATATCTGCCAAAGAAAGCTGATTGTATGGTATCATATAGGTACAACTCCTTTCAGGTGGGTATGGTTGATTTTTGTTTGGTCACTTAAATTTTACCACAAACCTGTGAGGAGTTGTTCTGTTTTATCAAAGAAAAAGCCCGATTTTATGCGGGCTGTGGCGTTTCGCAAACGCCTAGTAAAGTGATTTATGAAATGGAGGTATGAAGGCTATGGGGAACAAAGTTAAATATAATCTGAAAAATGTCCATGCCGCCAAGCTGACCGAGACGGTGGCGGACGGGGAGACCACCTTTACCTATGCCGCACCGAAGGCGATTCCCGGTGCGGTGAGTATCAGCCTGGATGCGGAGGGGGAATCCAGTCCGTTCTATGCGGACGGCATTGTGTATTTCCGTTCTGTGACCAACAACGGATACAGCGGCGACCTGGAGATCGCATTGATCCCGGAGTGGTTCCGCACGGAGATTTTGCAGGAAGAGCTGGACGGCAAGGGCGTCCTGGTGGAGAACAGCGGGGTTGGGGAGAGCGTGAAGTTTGCCCTGCTCTTTGAGTTTGACGGGGATGTGAACGCCATCCGTCATGTGCTGTATAACTGCTCGGCATCCCGTCCGTCCATTGAATCGGAAACGAAAGAGGACACCATTGAGCCGGGAACGGAAACCCTGTCGATCACGGCGGACCCGCGCTCGGATGGGCTTGTAAAGGCAAGGACGGGCGACACCCACGACAAACGCATGAATGATTCCTATCGTCCAATTTCTGTTTTTCTTATTTTTTTAAGATTCCAATACTTCTTCCAAATGCTTGATTGGACGCAATCCAATTACATATCTCTTTTTTCTCATGGATAATTTATGTCTTGACACCTCTGCTGTCTTCAGTATACTTAAACTCCATTTCCTGATAATATTCAGGTTCTGTGCCGCCATCTTATCAATCGTTGTGTTTGCATCTTCCCGGAATGTCACATCCAAATGCCAGTGCATACTCTCTATACTCCAATGACCTCTTACCGCCCGGCTTACTGTTTCTATTTCTTCCTTCAGACTGCTGATAAAATACCGGTATTCTATCAGCCGCTTCCCTTCTTTTTCCAATGTCTTCCGTTCCATTATGATACTTTTCAGACCTTTCCAGGCTTTCTTCTGGCTTAGCCATTTTATTTTTTCCGTCTGGTAATACTCCCTTGTTTCAATCTGTCCATGTGCTTTTTCCTGTGTTTTCTTATAAATTCCCCTTTCCTTTATCTCCTTCTGGAACTCCGGGTCTTCAAAATATTCTCTTACATCCTCATATAATGTTCCCTGGTTTGCTTTTAACGAAAGAACATAAT